>DASYBY010000222.1:0-9113 GCA_036500525.1 Baekduia sp.
CAGCTGCTCGACGAGCTGCAGCTCGGTGACCCCGCCGGACTGGACGACCTTGAAGATGCCGTCGTAGAACAGCGCACTCTCGGCGGGCTTGCCGGCCTTGGGGATGGCGTACAGCCGGATCTTGCTCTTGCGCGTGTCGACGGTCGATCCGACGGGAATCCCGCGGGTCACGTCGACGGGCTCGAACGTGCTGGAGCCGGGGAGCTTGACGAGCGTCTTCCCGCTCACGGGCTGGATCACGACCGTCTTGTTCGGCTCCGGCTGCGGCTCCTGGGCGGTCTTGACGCCCGGCCCGCTCGGGGTCGGCGTCGGCGTCGGGGTCGCCTGCTGCACCAGCGCGACCGAGAACGCGCGCGTCTTCAACGTCTCGTTGCCCGCGGCATCGATCGCGCGCAACGAGAACACGTAATCGCCGGGCGCGAGCGTGCCGAACGACGTGGGCGAGGTGCACGCGCTGAACGTCCCGACCGCCCCGCCGGGCCCGTCGAGCTTGCAATCGGTCGTGGTCGCCGAGACGGCCGTGAACGCGAACGAGGGCACGGGATCGCTCGTCGGCCCGTCGGGCCCGGACGTCACGTCCACGGGCGGCGGTGACGTGTCGACGATGAACGCGCGCGCCGCCGTCGGCCCGACGTTGCCGGCGTCGTCGGTCGACCGCACCTCGAAGGTGTAGGTCCCTTCGACCTCGCTCAGGTCCCCGTACGTCTTCGGCGACGAGCACGCCGTGAAGCTGTTCGCCGCGCCGCCCTGCCGGGTCATGCGGCACTCGAACCGCGCGCCCGCCTCGCCCGAGTGGAAGGTGAACGTCGGATCGGTCTTGATCGAGCCGGACGGGCCGCCGTCGAGGGTCGTGCCCGGTGCCTGCGTGTCGACGGTGAAGTTCTGGGTCGCCGCGCTGGGGTCGGGGTGGCCGAGAGCGTCGGTGGCGATGACCGAGAGCGTGTAGGCGCCGTCGGCGAGGGGGCCGTAGGTCTTGGGCGAGGTGCAGGCGCTGTAGCTGCCGGTGGCGGCGCCGGCGCCGTCGAGCTTGCACTGGAACGTCGAGCTCGGCTTGGTGGACCGGAAGGAGAACTGCGACGAGGCGTTGTTGGTCGGCCCGCTCGGACCGCCGGTGATCTCGGTGTCCGGGACGGCGGCGTCGACCGTGATGACGCGCGGGGCGGAGGCGGGGCTTGTGTTCTGCGCCGCGTCGGTGGCTTTCGCCGTGTAGGTGTGGACGCCGTCGGCGATGGCGGCGATGGTGAGCGTCCAGTTGCCGCCGGTCGCGGTCGTCGTCCCCTTCGAAGCCGCGCCGTCGAAGACCTCGACGGTGGCGTTGGCCTCCGCGGTGCCGGCGAGGTTGACGGTGCTCGTGCCCACGGTCACGTCCGACGCGGGCGTCGTGATCGCCGGGGCGGGGGGCGCCGTCGTGTCGACGCGGACGGTGCGGGCGGCGGACGCGACTGACGTGTTGTTGGCGGCGTCGGTGGCGCGGGCGGTGTAGGTGTGGGTGCCGTCGGTGACGCTCGTGATGGCGCGCGACCAGGTGCCGCCGGCGGTGGCGACGGTGGTGCCCTTCGAGGTCGCGCCCTCGAAGACCTCGACGGTGGCGTTGGCCTCGGAGGTGCCGGAGAGCGTGACGGTGGCGGAGTTCTGGAGGACGTTGTCGGCGGGTGCGGTGATCGCGGGCGCGCCCGGGGCGGTCGTGTCGACGCGGATGGTCCGGGCGGCGGACGCGACCGAGGTGTTGTTGGCGGCGTCGGTGGCGCGGGCGGTGTAGGTGTGGATGCCGTCGGTGACGCCGGCGATGGCGCGCGACCAGGTGCCGCCGGCCGTGGCGACGGTGGTGCCGCGTGAGGTGGCGCCCTCGAAGACTTCGACCGTCGCGTTGGCTTCGGCGGTGCCGGAGAGCGTGACGCTGGCGGAGTTCTGGAGCGCGTTCTCGGTCGGAGCGGTGATCGCGGGCGCGTTCGGCGCGGTGAGGTCGACGATGATCGTGCGCGTGTTCGAGTTGCCGGACGTGTTGCCCGCGGCGTCGGTGGCCCGGGCGACGTAGGCGTGCGACGCCTCGCTCGCGCCGTTGATCGTGACCGTCCAGTTGCCGCCGGTCGCGACCGCGCTGCCGCGGGAGGTGGCGCCTTCGAACACCTCAACGGTCGTGCCGGCGTCGGCGGTGCCGGAGAGCGTGACCGTGATCGTGTTCTGGGTTGTGTTGGCGCCGCCGATCACGGGGGCGGCGGGTGCGGTGGTGTCGACGGTGATGGTGCGCGTGTTCGAGTTGCCGGAGGTGTTGCCGGCGGCGTCACGTGCGGTCGCGACGTACGAATGCGAGCCGTCGGCTGCGGTGAAGGACACGGTCCAGTTCCCGCCCGTGGCGGTCGTCGTGCCGCGGGTGGTGGCGCCTTCGAGGACGATGACGGTCGCGCCGGCTTCGGCGGTTCCGGACAGCGTGACCGTGGAAATGTTCTGCGTCGCGCCGGCACCGCCGATGACCGGCGCGGCGGGCGCGGCGGTGTCGACGGTGATCTTGCGCGTATTGGAGCTGCCGGAGGTGTTGCCGGCCGCGTCGCGTGCGTTCGCGGTGTAGCCGTGCGCGCCCTCGGCGGCGGTGAACGTGACCGTCCAGCTCCCGCCGGTTGCGGTGCCGGTCCCGCGGACGGTTGCGCCCTCGAGCACCGTGACGGTCGCGCCGGTCTCCGCGCTGCCGGAGAGCGTGACCGAGGTTGAGCTCTGCGACCCGTCGCTGCCGCCGATCACGGGCGGATTCGGCGCCGTGAGGTCGACGGTGATCGTGCGCGTGTTGGAGTTCCCGGATGTGTTGCCTGCCGCGTCGCGGGCGGTCGCGACGTAGCTGTGCGCGCCCTCGGCAGCGGTGAAGCTGATCGTCCAGTTGCCGCCGGCGGCGGTCGCGGTCCCGCGGGCGGTCGCGCCTTCGAGCACGGTGACGGTCGTTCCGGCTTCCGCGGTGCCGGAGAGCGTGATCGCGGTCGTGTTCTGCGTCGTGTTGGTCCCGCCGATCACGGGGGCGGTGGGTGCGCCGGTGTCAACGGTGATGGTGCGCGTGTTGGAGGCGGCGGAGGTGTTGCCGGCGGCATCGCGGGCGGTGGCGATGTAGTTGTGCGCGCCCTCGGTGGCCGTGAACGTGATCGTCCAGTTCCCGCCGGTCGCGACGGCGTTGCCGCGCAACGTCGCCCCCTCGAAGACCTCGACCGCGGCGCCCGCCTCAGCGGTGCCGGAGAGCGTGACCGTGGTCGTGTTCTGCGTCGCGTTGCTCCCGCCAATAACGGGAGCGTTGGGTGCGGCGGTGTCGACCGTGATCGTGCGCGTGTTGGATGCGCTCGACGTGTTGCCGGCGGCGTCGCGGGCCGTGGCGGTGTAGCTGTGCGCGCCGTCGGTGGCGGTGAAGGTGACCGTCCAGTTCCCGCCGGTGGCGGTGCCGGTGCCGCGAACGGTTGCGCCCTCCAGGACGGTGACGGTCGAGCCGGCTTCCGCGGTTCCCGACAAGGTGACCGTGCTGGTGTTCTGCGTCGCGTTGCTCCCGCCGATGAGGGGGGCGTTGGGTGCGGCGGTGTCGACGGTGATGGTGCGGGTGTTGGATGCGCCGGAGGTGTTGCCGGCGGCGTCGCGGGAGGTGGCGGTGTAGTTGTGCGGGCCGTCGGTGGCGGTGAAGGCGATGGTCCAGTTGCCGCCGGTGGCGGTACCGGTGCCGCGGACCGTCGCGCCCTCGAGGACGGTCACCGTCGATCCGGCTTCCGCGGTGCCCGACAGCGTGACCGTGCTGAAGTTCTGCGTCGCGTTCGCGCCGCCGATGACGGGGGCGGCGGGCGGAGCGGTGTCGACCGTGATCACCCGCGTGTTCGACGTGTTCGACACGTTCCCGGCGGCGTCCCGGGCCAGCGCCACGTACGAGTGCTGGCCTTCCGCGGCGGTGAAGCTCACCGTCCAGGTCCCGCCGGTCGTCGCCGTCACCGTGCCGCGCGAGAACGCGCCCTCGAAGACCTCAACCGATGCTCCCGCCTCGGCGGTGCCGGACAGCGTGACGGCCGTCGTGTTCTGCGCGCCATTGGCCCCGCCGATGACCGGCGCGGCCGGCGGCGTCGCGTCGAGCCGGAACGTGTACGTCGCCGGGGTCGCGTCGGTGTGACCGGTGCCGTCGACGGCGCGCACGGAGAACGTGTAGTTCCCGTCCGGCGTGTTGGGGTAGCTCTTGGGGCTCGCACAGGCGCTGTAGGACGCTGTGCCCGTGGTCAGGCTGCACTGGAACGTCACGCCCGGCTCGGTCGAGCTGAACGAGAACGACGGCGAGTTGCTCGCCGTCGGGTTCGGCGGATTGGAGTCGAGCTTCGTCTCGGGTGCCAGATCCACCTCGTACGCGCCTGCGTCGCAACCGACGCCCTGAGGGCGGCCGAGATCGCGCTGGTCGGCGCCGGAGCAGGTGCCCGCGAGGCCGATGGCCGGGCTGGTCGCCGGCAGCGCCAGGACCGGCGTCTCGACTCCCGCCGTGGTGAAGGTGCGTCCGACGAGCTCGCCCTTGGCATTGGTGACGTTCGACAGCGCGAACCCGCAGCTGGCCGAAGTCTCGGCGTTCCCGCCGCCGTTCGTGATGCCGTCACTGCAGTTGTCCTGTGGCGAGTCGCCGGTGTTGTCCGCGACGATCGAGCCGCTGACGGTGAACGCGCCGGCGGCGCGGTTGAGGCCGTTGCCGCCGTTGGCGCCGCCGCCGTTGTAGGCGATCGTCGAACGCGTGATCGTCACCGAGTTGCCGGTGCTGCCGGTCGACTCGATGCCCGCGGCGCTCGTCGTCGTGTTGAACGCGACGGTCGAGTCGGTCAGCGTCAGCGTGGACGGCGGTCCTGGCGCCGCCGCGCCGGGCCCGGCGACGTTGAGGATCCCGGCGGCGTCCGCGGTCTGGAAGTTGCCGGCCTGGAAGACGGACGTGTTGGTGTCGATCAGGCTCTTGGTGATCTTGGCGGTGGAGCCGCGGATGGCGATGCCGCCGCCGCGCGTCGCCTGTCCACCGTCGACCCGTGCGTGGTCGAGCGTGAGCGTGGCGCCGGCGTCGACGAGGATGTTGCCGCCGATCCGGTCGGCGAGGGTCGGGAGGGAGACGACCGAGCCGAACGTGATCCGCAGGTGCGAGATCGTCACCTGGCGGCCCGAGCCGGAGATGCCGAACACGCGCGCGTTCTTGCCGTCGCTGCGGATGGTCGTCGTCGCCGCGCTCGCCCCGGTGATCGTCACGTCGCTCGTGACCGGGAGCTGACCGTTCGCCTGTGCGTTGATCGTGTAGTTGCCCGCCGGGATCGCGATCGTGTCCGGCGTCGTCTGGCCGTTGCGCAGTGCTTCGGTGAGCGCACCGCGGATCGAGCACGTCGTGTCGCAGATCGCGGCGGGGTCGTCCGTCGTCGTGTTGACGGTGAAGGTGGCGGCGCGCGCGGACGGCGCCACGGCCAGCGTGGCGATCCCGGCGACAACCAAGAAGGCACGCAGCCGCATGGCCGAGCGACACTAACCGGACCGGACCGGCGCCCGCAACGTCCGATAGGTGAGGGTTCTACCGCTTCTTGCGCGCGATGTAGCTCTTGGGCGCGCGGACCAGGACCTTCTTGCGCTTGACGAAGTCCTGGACCTGCACGACGCCCTTGGCGACGCGCGTGAGCGTCTTGCCGCACGAGTCCTGGACGAGCCAGCGCGTGCCGCGGACGGTGGCGGAGCTGTACTGGCCGCGGGTGCGGAAGGAGCCTGAGCCGTCGCCCCACAGCTTGCGCGTCTTGGGCTTCTTGGCGGCGGCGGAGGCGGCCCTGCCCTTCGGGCAGGGCGCGAGCTGCTCGACGAGCCGCAGCTCGATGACGCCGCCGGAGAGGACGAGCTTGAAGATGCCGTCGTAGAAGAGTGCGTTCTCGACCGGC
Source organism: Baekduia sp. (assembly GCA_036500525.1). GTDB lineage: Bacteria > Actinomycetota > Thermoleophilia > Solirubrobacterales > Solirubrobacteraceae > Baekduia. Next base: position 5,889 of record DASYBY010000222.1, read on the forward strand.
TTGCCGGCCTTCGGGATCGCGTACAGCCGGATCTTGCTCTTGCGCGTGTCGACGGTGGCGCCGTTCGGGATGCCGCGGGTGACGTCGAGCGGCAGGAACTTGCTCGAGCCGGGCAACTTGACGAGCGTCTTCCCGCTCACGGGCTGGATCACCACGCTCTTGCCCGCGACCGGAGTGGGCGTCGGAGTCGGGGTCGGCGTCTGCGCCTGGACCGCCGCGACGGAGAAGGTGCGCGTGGTCGTGCTCTGGTGCCCGCCTGCATCGGTGGCACGCAGGAAGAACGTGTAGTCGCCGGGCAGGAGCGCGCCGAAGTTCGCCGGCGAGACACAGGGTCCGAAGGCGCCCGCGCCCTGGGGGCCGTCGAGCCGGCACTCGAACGTCATGTTCGGCTCGTCGGCGCTGAAGGTGAACGACGCCGACTGGCCGGAGACCGTGCCGGACGGCCCGGAGTCGATCTGGGTCATGGCCGGCTGATCGACCTCGTAGGCGCCCGCGTCGCAGGCGGTGCCCTGCGGGCGGCTCAGGTCTCGCTGGTCGGCGCCGGCGCAGGCGCCCGCGAGATCGACGGCGACGCTGGTCGCCGGGATCGTCAGCACCTGCGTCTCGCCGGCCGGCGTGAGCGTGGTGCTCACGAGCTGCGCGAGCGGAACGTCGTGGAGGGCGAAGCCGCAGCTGTTGAAGTTCTCGACGTTGCCGCCGCCGTTGGTGATCGCGCCGCCGCAGTTGTCCTCGGTGCCGGCGCCGCGGTTCTCGGCGACGATCGAGCCGGTGACGGTCATCGTCCCGTTGGTGTTGCGGAGTCCCGTCCCGCCGTTCGAGCCGGAGAAGTTGTTCGCGATCGTCGAGCGCGTGACCGTGGCCGAGTTCGCGGCGTTGCCGACCGAGACGACACCGGCCGCCGGGCCCACCGACGAGGTCGGCGTGCCATTGGCCGTGACCGTCGAGTCGATCAGCGAGAGCTTCGCGATCGTGATGGGGACCCCCGGCGTCGAGCTGCCGAGATTGAGGATCCCGGAGCCGTCCTGCGTCGCACGGTTGTCGTCGACGAGGCTCTTCGTGATGTTCGCGGTCCCGCCCCGGATCGCGATGCCCGCGCCGCGCGTGGCCTGGCCGTTGAACACGCGAGCGTGGTCGAGGTTCAGCGTCGCGCCGCTGTCCACGAGGACGATCCCGCCGATCTGCTCGCCGGTCGGCTGCGTCGCCGCCGTGCCGAACGTCAGGGTCACGTGCGAGATCGACGCCTGCCGGCCCGGGCCGGTGACGTCGACGATGCGGAAGTTCTTGCCGTCGCCGAGGATCGTCGTGGTCGCCGCGCCCGCGCCGATGATCGAGACGTCGCTGTCGACGGCGAGCTGGCCGCCGATCTGCTGGTTCAGGACGTAGTTGCCCGCCGGCACGATGATCGTGTCCGCGCCCGCATTGCGGGCCGCGGACACCAGGGCGCCCCGGATCGAGCACGTCGCCGCGCAGGCCGCCGCCGAATCGATGGTCGTGTTGACGTTGAACGTCGCGGCCGAGGCCGGGGCCGCGGTGAGCAGCGTCGTCGCCGCGGCGGCTGCGAGGAAAGGCGTGCGCAACCGCATCGAGACCGACCTAACCAAACAGCGGGGAGATGAGCAATGGGGTCGCCTACCGGTTCGACTGGGCCGTGTAGTGCCGGCCGGCGCGCACGAGGACGGTCTTCTTGGCGCGCTTGGCGAGGACGGCGACGACGCCGCGGGTGACGCGGACCGTTGTTTTCGAGCAGGAGTCCTGGACCTGCCACTTGGCGCCGCGGCCCGTCGCGGTGCCGAAGCGGCCGCGGATCCGGAACGCGCCGGCGCCGTCGGCGGTGAGCTGCCGCGAGTGGCCGCAGCGCAGCGTCTCGCTCAGCGCGAGCTCGATCCCGGTCGCCGGTTGGGTCACGGTGAACACGCCGCCGAGCAGCTTCGCGGTCTCCGTCTTGGCGCCCGCGGCGGGCGCGGACGTGAGGACGACGGTCCCGTCCTTGACGTTCACGGCGGTGCCGAGCGGGACGGTGGTCTTGCCGCGCAGCTCCCCGAACGCGGTCGTGCCCGGGCGGCGGATGAGGGTGCGGCCGGTCGCCGGTCGCAGCACGACGCTCTGGCGGAAGGACGGCGTCGCGACCGGGCTCGGCGTGGCGCGCGGCGTTGGAGTGGCCGTAGGCGACGGCGCCGGCACGATCGCGGCGACGGTGAACGGATGCTCGGCCGGGGCGCTCACGTTGCCGGCGGCGTCGGTGGCCTGCGCGAGGAAGCGGTAGTCGCCGGGCGCGAGGTCCGGGTAGCCGATGCCCGAGGCGCACGCCGCGAACGTCCCCGCTCCGCCCGGCCCGTCCAGCCGGCACTCGAGCGCGGCGCCGGCCTCGGCCGAGAGGCCGAACGCGTGGGGGCCGCCGGTGATGTCCGGTGGGGCGGGCGCGGTGAGGTCGACGACGACGGTGCGCGGCGCCGAGGCCTCGCTGACGTTGCCGACCGCGTCGGTCGCGGTCGCCGTGTACGCGTGCGCCCCCTCGGACTGGTCGTCCAGCACGAGCGTCCATTCCCCACCGGCGGCCGTCGTGCTCTGGCCGGCCACGGTCACCGTCGAGTCCGTCTCCGCCCTTCCCTTGAGCGTCACCGTCGTCGACCGCTGCGCGGAGCCCTCGACGGGTGAGTCGATCGATGGCGCTGCGGGCACGCCGGCATCGACGTTCACCGCGCGGGTTGTCGCCGGGGAGACCTCGCCGGCATCTGTGACGGTGATGGTGAACGTGTGCGCGCCGGAGTCCGCGGCGATCGAGGCTGCCCACGTCCCATCGGCCGCCACGGGTGCAGTGCCCATCTCGACGGCCCGTTCGGCGATCGTGATGGTGCCGCCGGCTTCAGCCGTGCCACTGAAGGCGATCGGCGACTTGGTCGCGGCGCCCTCCGTCGGTGCGTTCACGACCGGCGCGGGCGGAGCCGCGAGCGCGGCCGGCGCGAAGACCGCGAGCGCCGCCGCGCACAGCACCAGCGCCAGCCTCATCGCCGCTTGGGCCGCGCGAGGTACGACTTGCCGGCGCGCAGGATGATCGTCTTGCGCTTCACGTTGTCACGCACCGATACCACGCCCGTCGCGACCCGCGTGAGCGTCCCCGAGCACGAGTCCTGCACGAGCCATTTGGTGCCCCGGACGGTAGCGGCGCTGTATTGACCGCGTGTTCGGAACGAACCGCTGCCCTCACCCCACAGCTTGCGCGACTTC
>DASYBY010000223.1:0-1874 GCA_036500525.1 Baekduia sp.
GCGTCGTGGGCCGGCTCGACCGGCGCGGCCGAGTGCAGCAGCCACTCGTAGCCGGGCTCGGCGACGTCGCGCTCGGTCCCGTAGGCCTGCTCGTCCTTGAGGCCCTTGGCGCGCTCGTAGATCGCGGTCCGGGTGTCGCGATCGTATGGGCGTCCATCGTAGTTGCGCTCGATGAAGTACTGCTGCAGCTCGGGCCGCACCTTCTCCAGGGCGAAGCGGGCGTGGCCGATGATGGGGTAGTTGCGCAGCACGCTGTGCCGCCGCTGCGCGAGGTCGTAGGCGCCCGCGAGCACCGGCACCGCGAGCACGGCCGCGACGACGATCCAGGGCGCGGCGCCGGTCAGCAGCGCGGCGACGAGCGCGGCGGTGAACAGCGCGAGAGCGAGGGCGAGGGCGGCGAAGCGCATCGCCGCCGTCTACCCGCCGACGCGCCTGGGTAGGCCTCGGTAATGGCGAAGACCACCGCGCAGTTCCTGCTCGAGCGACTGGCCGACGACTGGGGCGTCCGGCGCGTGTACGGCTACCCGGGCGACGGGATCGGCGGCCTGACGGGCGCCTTCCACCACGTCGGCGACCGGCTCGCGTTCACCCAGGTGCGCCACGAGGAGATCGCGGCGTTCGCCGCGACCGCGCACGCCAAGCTGACCGGTGAGGTCGGTGTCTGCCTGGCGACCTCCGGCCCGGGCGCGATCCACCTCCTCAACGGGCTCTACGACGCCAAGCTCGACCACCAGCCGGTCGTGGCGATCGTCGGCCAGCAGGCGCGCATGTCGCTGGGCAGCGACTACCAGCAGGAGGTCGATCTGGTCAGCCTGTTCAAGGACGTCGCGGGCGCGTTCGTCCAGGTCTGCATGGTCCCCGAGCAGGCCGCGCACCTGCTCGACCGGGCGATGCGCATCGCCCGGGCGACCCGCTCGCCGACGTGCATCATCGTGCCCAACGACGTCCAGGAGCTGGAGTACAGCGGGCCGCCGCGCGCCCATGGCGCGGTCCCGTCGTCCAGCGCGGCGATCCGCAAGCCGATCGTCGTGCCCGACGCGACGGCGCTGGCCGAGGCGTCGGCGGTCCTCAACGCGGGGGAGCGGGTGGCGATCCTCGTCGGCGCGGGCGCGCGCGGGGCGCTGGCCGAGATCGCCGAGGCGGCCGAGGTGCTCGGCGCCGGCGCGGCGCGGGCGCTCAACGGCCGCGCCGTCCTGCCCGACGACCTGCCGTGGGTCACCGGCTCGATCGGCCTGCTCGGCACGCGCCCGTCCTATGACTTGATGGAGGGGTGCGACACGCTGTTGATGGTGGGGTCGAGCTTCCCGTACTCGGAGTGGCTGCCGGAGCCCGGCCGCGCCCGCGGCGTGCAGATCGACCTCGACGCGCGGCTGATCGGCACGCGCTACCCGATGGAGGTCAACCTGGTCGGCGACGCGGCCCAGACGCTGCGCGCGCTGCTGCCGTTGTTGCAGCACAAGGCCGACCGCTCGTGGCGCGAGGAGATCGAGGCCGGCGTGGCGCGCTGGTGGCGGGTCCTGGAGGAGCAGGCCCAGCTCCCCGCCGATCCGATCAACCCGCAGTTGATCTTCCACGAGCTGAGCCCGCGGCTGCCCGACGGGGCGATCCTCACCGCCGACACGGGGTCGGCGACCGACTGGTGGGCACGGCACCTGCGGGTGCGCGCGGGGATGGACGCGATCGTCTCGGGCACGCTGGCGTCGATGGGGCCGGGGGTGCCCTACGCGCTGGCCGCGAAGATGGCGTATCCGGAGCGGCCGGTGATCAGCGTCGTCGGCGACGGCGCGATGCAGATGTTGGGGATGAACGCGCTGATCGACCTGGCGCACTACGCCGAGGCCGAGGCCTGGGCCGACCAGCGGGCGGTCATCTGC
>DASYBY010000224.1:0-8658 GCA_036500525.1 Baekduia sp.
CGAGCAGGGTCGAGGCGCGCGCCAGCAGCAGCTCGCCCGCGGGCGTCGGGCACACGGCACGGGCGCCGCGCCCCAGCAGGCGGACGCCGAGGGCGGCCTCCAGGCGCGACACGTGTTGCGATACCGCCGGCTGCGTGTACCCGAGCGCGGTGGCCGCATCGCTGAACGACCGCCGCAGCGCGACCTCCCGGAACGTCGTGAGCAGCTTCAGGTCGAGCATCACGAACCATGATCCCAGCTAGGTCAAGTCATCATTGGACTTGATCTCGGGCGTGGCTCACCATCAAGCGATGACCTCCCCCACCGACTCCCTCACCTCCCCCGTCTGCATCCGCCTGGCCACAGACGAGGACGCTGCCGCCCTCGAGGAGCTGGCCCGGCTCGACAGCCAGTACGTACCGCCCAGCCCGCTGATGGTGGCGCTGAGCGACGACCACTACGTCGCCGCGATGTCCCTCGCCAACGGCCGCTGGATCGCCGACCCCTACGTGGTCTCCGAGCCCGCCGTCGCGCTCCTGCGCCGCCGCGTGGTCGACATCACCGGCCGCGACGTCCCCCGCCGCGGCCTCCGCATCCCCTCGATGCTCAACGGCCTGTTCTCGGCCGTCCCCCGCGGCGTCTAAGGGAGAGCCTCGCCCAGGGGCTCGTTCTCCCGGCGCGAGCTCGCCCAGGGGCTCGCTCGCACGGCCCTGGCGCCGCGATGCGTCTAGAACGTCGTGATGACCGTCCGCACGCCTTCGTGGCGATCCATCGCCGCGAAGGCGTCGTTGACGTCGTCGAGCGCGATGCGGTCGGTGACGAACGCGTCGAGGTCCAGGTCTCCGGCGAGGTAGAGCTCGACCAGCTCGGGGACGCGATCGCGCCCCTTGGCGCCGCCGAAGCTCGCGCCGGCGATCCGGCGCCCGGTGATGAGGAAGCGCGGGATGACCTCCAGCACCTCGCCCCGGCCGGCGACGCCCGCGACCGTGGCCAGCCCCCAGCCCATGCGCGCGGCCTCGACGGCCTGGCGCATGACCTTCACGTTGCCGGTCGCCTCGAAGGTGTAGTCGGCGCCGAAGCCGTCGGTCATGTCGAGGATCTGCTGCACCGCGTCCTCGCCGCCGATGAACGTGTCGGTGGCACCGTGCGCGCGCGCCTGCGCGAGGCGCCCCTCATCCAAGTCCACGCAGATGATCCGCTCGGCGCCCGCCAGCCGCGCGCCGGCGACCGCGCCGAGGCCGACCAGGCCGGCGCCGAAGATCGCGCACGTCGAGCCGCGCTCGACCTTGGCGACGTAGAGCGCCGCGCCGATGCCGGTGGTCGCGCCGCAGGCCAGCGTCGCGACGGTGGCCAGCGGCGCGTCGCGGTTGATCTTGGCCAGCGCGATCTCGGGGATCACGGCCGCCTCGGCGAAGGTCGAGGTCCCCATGAAGTGGCGGATGCGCTCCTCGCCGCGGTGCAGGCGCGTGGTGCCGTCGGGCAGGTAGCCGAGGTTCTGCTGCTCGCGGATCGCCAGGCAGAGGTTCGTCTTCTCGCTGCGGCAGTGCAGGCACTCGCGGCACTGCGGCGAGAAGAGCGTGACGACGTGGTCGCCCGGCACGAGCGAGCCGACGCCGTCGCCGACGGCCTCGACGATGCCCGCGCCCTCGTGGCCGAGGACCGTCGGCGCGTAGCCCGAGGGGTCGGCGCCCGAGGCGGTGTACATGTCGGTGTGGCAGACGCCACAGGCCGAGAGCCGGACGAGCACCTCGCCGGGTCCGGGGCCGTCGAGGTCGACCTCCTGGATGACGAGCGGCTGGGCGAACTCCTCCAGGACGGCGGCGCGGATCTTCATGCCCGCGACCTTAACGGGCGCGGATGCTCACCGGTGCAGCGCGGCCTGCTCCTGGGCGTTGGGGAACGCCCAGGCGGCGGTGGTGCGGCCCGGCTGCCGGAAGTGGAACCGCAGCTGGCGCGGTGGGCGCAGCCCCTCCGGGTGGTCGGGGCGGAACGTGGCACACGGCTCGTCGACCGACAGCGCGCACAGCAAGTTACAGCGGAAGTAGCAGTCCTCGCAGCTGGGCTTCCTTGTTGCGCGCGCCTTCGACATCCGTGTTCCGTTCTCCTCCTGCTGGGACGACACCTGCACCACGAGGAGCATCGAAGCACGTCCGCGAGGCACGGGGCAATGCCGCTTCCCGCAAATCGCATACATCGGAGGAGAGCGAGTCCCGGGCCATCCCGCAAATGCCGAGGAAACGTCCGAAATCCCTGCAGATAGCGGGAATCGAGCACCGTTTCGCGGTGTTTGCGGGGAGGATGGCCAGAACGTCCCGGCGCGGCCGTGCGACCTGCTACCCAACCCCTACAACTCGGTCGGCGATGAGCCGGGCGAGCGCGAGCGAGGAGGTCGCCGCGGGCGACGGCGCGTTGCGCACGTGGACCGCCCCGCCGGCCTCGTGGACCACGAAGTCGTCGACCAGGGCGCCGTCGCGGCCGACGGCCTGGGCGCGGATCCCGGCCGGCCCGGGCAGCACGTGGCCGGGCTCCACGGCGGGGACGTAGCGCGCGCACGCGGCGACGAACGCGCGGCGGCTGGCGGCCAGATGCAGCTCGGTCAGGCCGGTGCGCCACCAGCGGGCCATCATGCGCCAGGTGCCCGGCCAGGCCAGCGTGGCGCGCAGGTCCTCGGGCCGCAGGCGGGTCAACTTGTAGGCGTCGCGGGCGCCGACCAGCAGCGCGCTCGGGCCGAGCAGGATCTCGCCGTCGACGCGCCGGGTGAGGTGGACCCCGAGGAACGGCAGGTCGGGGTCGGGCACCGGGTAGATCAGGCCGCGCACGAGGTGGCGGGCCTCGGGCGCGAGGGTCAGGTAGCCGCCGCGGAAGGGGACGATGCGCGGGTCGGGGTCGGCGCCCGCGGCAACGGCCACGCGATCGGACCAGGCGCCCGCGCAGGTCAGCACGCGGCGGGCGTGCAGCTCGCCGCGGGCGTGGACGACGCGCGTGCGGGGCGTGGCGCCGCCGACCCGCGCGACCTCCGTCACCGGCGCACTCGTCGCCACGATCGCCCCGCCGGCCTGCAGCTGCTCGGCCAGCTTGCGCGCCACCGCGCCGTAGTCGACGATCCCCGTGTCGGGTGAGTGCAGCGCCGCGATGCCCGCGGCGTGCGGCTCGATCTCCGCCAGCTCCGTGCGCCCGATGCGCCGCAGCCCCGGCACGCCGTTGGCGCGCCCCCGCGCCTCCAGCTCGTCGAGCCGCCCCAGCTCGGACTGCTCCAGCGCCACGATGACCTTGCCGCACCGCTCGTGGGCGATCCCGTGCTCCTCGCAGAAGGCGTACATGTCGCGCACGCCCTCCACGCACAGCCGCGCCTTCAGCGATCCCGGCGCGTAGTAGATCCCCGCGTGCGCGACGCCGGAGTTCGAGCCGGTCTGGTGGCGCGCCACCGCCGCCTCGCGCTCCAGCACCACGATCCGGGCGTCGGGGTCGCGCCGCTGCAGCTCGCGCGCGGTCGCCAGGCCGACGATGCCGCCGCCGACGACCGCGACGTCGCACTCACCCGATGGATCCTGTGGCGCCATGGCGGGATCGTAGACGGCGCCGATCGGGCACAGTCCAGGGCTCGATGACCGTTCTCGTCACCGGAGCCAGCGGCTACGTCGGCGCCGCGCTGATCCCCCGCCTCCGGGCGCAGGGGCTGGCGGTGCGCGCGTTCGCCCGCGATCCGGCCCGCGTCGCGGCCACCGGCGTGGACGTCGCCGGCCTGGAGATCGTCACCGGCGACGCCGTCGGCGGCGCCGGCCTGGACGCGGCGCTGGACGGCGTCGAGGTCGCCTACTTCCTCATCCACTCGATGGAGACCGCGGCGGGGGCCGCCGGCGACGGGTTCCGCTCGCGCGACCGCCGGGCAGCCGAGGCCTTCGCGCTGGCCTGCCGTCGCGCGGGCGTGCGCCGCGTCGTCTACCTCGGCGGCCCCGTGCCCGCGGCGGGCGTCGTGTCGCCGCATCTGGCCAGCCGCCTGGAGGTCGAGCAGACGCTCCTGGAGGCCGCCCCGGAGGCGCTCGCGCTGCGCGCCTCGATCATCGTCGCCTCGCGCTCGCGCTCGTTCCGCTTCCTGGTGCGGCTGGTCGAGCGCGTCCCGGTCATGCCGCTGCCGGCGTGGCGCGACCATCGCACCCGGCCGCTGGACGGCCGCGACATGCTCGCCTTCCTGCTGGCCGGCGGCACCTCGCCGGCGGTCGACGGGCCGCTCTCGCTGGACATCGCCGGCCCCGACGTCGTGACCTTCGGCGAGCTGGTCGCCCGCATCCAGGACGCGCTGCTGGTCGGCCGGATGCCCGTCCGCCTGCCGTTCAACCTCACGCCGGTCGCCAGCCGGGTGGCGGCGGCGATCTCCGGCGAGGACCATGCGCTCATCGGCCCGCTGATGGAGAGCCTGGAGAGCGACCTGCTGCCGCGCGACGACCGGGCCGCCGAGCTGCTGGGCGTGCGCCGCCACCACCTCGACGCGGCCATCGAGCGGGCGCTGCGCGAGTGGGAGTCGATCGAGGAGCTGCGGGCGCGCTGAGGCGCGGACCGCACGGGTAGGGTCTGGCCGGTGAGCGACGTGTCCTCGAGCATCGACATCGACGCCCCGATCGAGGACGTCTGGGCCACCGTGATGGACCCGGAGCGGCTCGCCGACTGGGTCACCATCCACTCCGAGTTGCTGTCGCACTCCTCCGACACGATGGAGCAGGTGCTGCACCTGCGCGGTGCGAAGTTCAAGGTGAAATGGCACCTCACCACCAATGACGCGCCACACCGCGCGCAGTGGGAGGGCCGCGGCCCGGCGCGCTCGCACGCCGAGACCGAGTACCGCCTGTCCGACAACGGCAAGGGCGGCACGCGGTTCGACTACCGCAACGAGTTCAAGCCGCCGCTCGGACCGCTCGGCGCGCTGGCCAGCCACGCGCTGTTCGGCGGACTGCCGGCCAAGGAGGCCGAGGCGTCGCTGAAGCGCCTCAAGGCGCTCGTCGAACGCGGTCGCTGACCGGTGCACACCGAGTTGCGCCGCATTGACGTTCACCGTCCATCCTGTGACACTCACTTCCACTAACAGTAACTTTGGAACAGGGGCGGCCATGGCGGATTTTCTGGACGAGAAGCGGCGCGAGATGCAGGAGCGGCTCAAAGAGCTGCGCCCGCTGGTCGACGAGTACCACCGCCTGGAGGCGGCCGTGGCAGCGCTGGACGGCGTCGAGACCCCGACGGCGGCCGCCCCGGCGCGGCGGCGTGCGAGCGGCGGCGGCGGCGCGGGCGCCGGCTCGGGTGAGGGCAACGGGCGCCGTGGGCGTCCGCGCGGCTCAGGCACGCGGGGCAAGCAGGCGCTCGATGCGGTGCGCGCGAAGCCCGGCATCACGATCCCCGAGATCGCCGAGCAGATGGGCATCCAGCAGAACTACCTGTATCGGGTGCTCCCCGGCCTTCAGAAGGACGGCCTGATCCGCAAGGAAGGCCGGGGCTGGCATCCGATGGACGCGGCGTAGTCCGCCGCGTCGCGAGCGGGCCTGATGGGTTAGTCCGCGGTTCCGGTGCGGCCGCTCGGACCGCCTCCCGGACTACCCCATCTAGATCAGGCCCAGCTCGCGGACCGCGTCGCGCTCGCCCTTGAGCTCGCCGACGGTGATGTCGATCTTGGCCTGCGCGAACTCGCCGACCTCGAGGCCCTCGACGATCTTGTAGGAGCCGTCGCCGGCGACCGTGACGGGGAACGAGGAGATGATGCCCTCGTCGACGCCGTACTGGCCCTGCGACGGGACGGCCATCGAGACGCGGCCCGGGGCGCCGAGCACCCAGTCGTGGACGTGGTCGATCGCCGCGTTGGCGGCGCTCGCCGCGCTGGAGGCGCCGCGCGCCTCGATGATCGCGGCGCCGCGCTTGCCGACGTTGGGCAGGTACTCGTTCTCGTACCAGGCCATGTCGTCGACGGCCTCGACGGCGGACTTGCCGTTCACGGTGGCGTTGAACAGGTCGGGGAACATCGTCGGGGAGTGGTTGCCCCAGATGACGAGGTTCTCGATGTCGGTCAGCGGGACGCCGAGCTTGGCGGCGAGCTGGCCGTAGGCGCGGTTCTGGTCCAGGCGCGTCATCGCCGTGAAGCGATCGTTCGGGACGTCCGGCGCGTTGCTCATGGCGATCAAGGCGTTGGTGTTGGCCGGGTTGCCGACCACCAGGATCTTGATGTCGTCGGCGGCGTGGTCGTTGATGGCCTTGCCCTGCGGCTTGAAGATGGCGCCGTTGGCCTCGAGGAGGTCGGCGCGCTCCATGCCCTTGGTGCGCGGGCGCGCGCCCACGAGCAGGCCGACGTTGGCGCCGTCGAACGCCTCGTTCGGGTCGGAGGTGATGTCGATCCCGTCCAGCAGCGGGAAGGCGCAGTCGACGAGCTCCATAGCGGTGCCCTCGGCGGCCTTCAGCGCGGGCTCGATCTCCAGGAGGCGGAGCCGGACCTTCTCGTCCGGGCCGAGCAGCTGGCCCGACGCGATGCGGAAGAGGAGGGCGTATCCGATGGCGCCGGCAGCGCCGGTCACGGTGACAGTCTTGGGCATGTCCCGAAACCTAGCGCTGCCGGGCGGCCGGCGGCGTGTCGCTGATGGAGCTTCTTACGTCAGCGAGGCCAGCGCGGCGTTGAGCGTGGCGCTCGGGCGCATGGCCGCGGTGGCGCGCTCGGGGTCGGGCCGGAAGTAGCCACCGACGTCCACGGGCGAGCCCTGGGCGCCGTCGAGCTCGGACACGATCGCCGCCTCGTCACCGGCCAGGCGCTCGGCCAGCGGCGCGAAGCGCGCGGCCAGCTCGGCGTCCTCGGACTGACCGGCCAGCTCCCGGGCCCAGTACAAGGCCAGGTAGAAGTGGCTGCCGCGGTTGTCGAGCTCGCCGACCTTGCGCGACGGCGAGCGGCCCTCCTCCAGCACGCTGCCGGTCGCCCGGTCCAGCGTGTCGGCGAGCACCTTGGCGCGCGCGTTACCGGTCTTCTCGGCCAGCATCTCCAGCGAGACGGCCAGCGCGAGGAACTCGCCGAGCGAGTCCCAGCGGAGGTGGTTCTCCTTCAGGAACTGCTGGACGTGCTTGGGCGCCGAGCCGCCGGCGCCGGTCTCGAACAGCCCGCCGCCGTTCATGAGCGGGACGATCGAGAGCATCTTCGCGCTCGTGCCCAGCTCGAGGATCGGGAACAGGTCGGTGAGGTAGTCGCGCAGGACGTTGCCGGTGACCGAGATGGTGTCCTCGCCACGGCGGGCGCGCTCCAGGGTGAAGCGCGCGGCCTCGGCGACCGGGAGGATCTCGATCTGCAGGCCGTCGACGCCCAGTGCCTCGAGCGCCGGGCGGACCTTGGCGATGACCTCCGCGTCGTGCGGGCGCGTCTCGTCGAGCCAGAACACGGCGGGGGCGCCGGTCGCGCGCGCGCGCGTGACGGCGAGGGCGATCCAGTCCTGGATCGCCGCGTCCTTGGCCTGGCACATGCGCCAGATGTCGCCCGTCTCGACGTCGTGCTCCAGCAGCGTCGCGTTGGCCTCGACGTCGACGACGCGGACGACGCCCGGGGCGGCGATCTCGAACGTCTTGTCGTGCGAGCCGTACTCCTCCGCCTTCTGCGCCATGAGGCCGACGTTCGGCGTCGTGCCCATCGTGGACGGGTCGAAGGCGCCGTGCTCCTTGCAGTGCGCGATCGTCTCGGCGTACAGCGCGGCGTAGCTGGAGTCCGGGATGACGCACTTGGTGTCCTGCTGGGCGCCCGCGGCGTCCCAGCCCTGGCCGGAGGCGCGGATGAGCGCGGGCATCGAGGCGTCGATGATCACGTCGCTCGGCGCGTGCAGGTTGGTGATGCCGCGGTCCGAGTCCACCATGAAGAGGTCGGGGCCGGCGGCGAGCGCGCGGTCGACGGCCTCCTGGGCCTCGGGGTGCGCGCTGAGCAGGCTGGCCAGCCCGTCGTTGGGGCGGACGTCGGCGAGGCCGGCGAAGACGTCGGCGCCGACGAAGGCCTGGACGGCGTGGCCGAAGATGATGGGGTCGGAGACCTTCATCATGGTGGCCTTGAGGTGCACGGAGAAGAGCACGCCCTGGGCCTTGGCCTCGGCGATCTGCTCGGTGAAGAACGCCTGCAGCGCGGCGCGGCGCATGACCGACGCGTCGATGACCTCGCCGGCCAGCAGCGGCGTCGAGGCCTTGAGGACCGTGACCGTGCCGTCGGCGGCGACGTGCTCGATGCGCACGTCGATCGGCTCGGCGACCGTGGTCGACTGCTCGGTGGAGCGGAAGTCGCCGTCGCTCATCGTGGTGACGTGCGTCTTGGACTCGCCCGACCAGGCGCCCATCGAGTGCGGGTGCTTGCGGGCGAACGCCTTGACCGACGCGGGCGCGCGACGGTCGGAGTTGCCCTCGCGCAGGACCGGGTTGACCGCGCTGCCCTTGACCGTGTCGTAGCGGGCGCGGACGTCGCGCTCCTCGTCGGTGGCGGGATCCTCGGGGTAGTCGGGGATCGCGTAGCCCTGCGCCTGCAGCTCGGCGATCGCGGCCTTCAGCTGGGGCACCGAGGCGCTGATGTTCGGCAGCTTGATGATGTTGGCGTCGGGCGTCTGGGCCAGCGCGCCGAGCTCGGCGAGCGCGTCGGCGACCTGCTGCTCGGGGGCGAGGAGGTCGGGGAACTGCGCCAGGATGCGCCCCGAC
>DASYBY010000225.1:0-4905 GCA_036500525.1 Baekduia sp.
AGTTGCTGCGGTGGTGCGCAGCGCGAACTCTTGGGGGTGCACACCATGGGTTACAAGAACTAAGTTCTCCACGGCGAAACTCGAGGCGTCCAGGAATGGGCGCCTCTCGCCTTTAAGCGGCAGGTGGGCGGAGAACTTGAGCCGCGTTGTGGCGGGGTTGGACGTTTGTGCGAGAGATCGGCGCTCGTGGACCGTCCCAGCGCGCTGGACCGGGCTTTCGTGGACCTCGAGACGCCTGAGGCGCCGCTGCACGTCGGGTGCGCGATGCGGTTCGGCGGGGGTGGCGGTGGGCCGGTGCCTTCGGGGGGCGCGCTGCGCCGGCATCTCGGCGCGCGGTTGGATGCCGTCCCGCGGTTCCGGCGGCGACTGGGCGCCCGCGCTCAGCGCGCGGCGAACCGGTAGACCGGCCCCGACTGCGACACGACGTACACGCGGCCCGTCGCGTCCTGGCCGAAGGAGTCGAGGCCTTCGATGGTCGGCAGGCCGGCGATGGCGCGGTCGCCGGTGGCGCGGCCTCCGGAGAGGCGTGCGCTGCGCAGCTGGCCCTTGCAGTAGTCGCCGTAGACGTAGCGGCCGGCCAGGCCGGGGACCGCTGGATCGCGGACGATGTAGCCGCCGGTGATCGAGCACCAGCCGTCTTGGTGAGACTTCGTCAGCACGGGCTTGCGGGCGCCGGGCGCCGGCTCGTCGAACAGTCGCGTCGTGCCCTCGAAGGGGCGCCAGCCGAAGTTCGCGCCGAGGGCCGTGCCCTTGCGCGCGAAGTCGATCTCCTCGACCGCGTCCTGGCCGACGTCGCCGATGACGAGGTCCCCGCGCGTGCGGTCGAACGAGAACCGCCACGGGTTGCGCAGGCCGTAGGCGTAGATCTCGGGGAGGGCGCCGGCGCGGTGCACGAAGGGGTTGGACGGCGGCGCGGTGAACGGCCGGCCGTCGGCAGCACGCGGGTCGATCCGCAGGATCTTGCCCAGCGGCGAGCCGAGGTTCTGCGCGTTGCCGCGTGCGCCGTGCTGGTCGTTGCCGCCTCCGCCGTCGCCGGTGCCGACGTAGAGCAGGCCGTCCGGTCCGAAGACGAGCTGGCCGCCGTTGTGATTGGACTCGGGATCGTCGTGGACGAAGACGGTGCGCGCGCTGCCGGGATCGGCGACGTCGTCGGTCCGCCGGTGGTACTCGACGAGATGCTCCTTGGTGTCCTTGCCGGTGAAGTACACGTAGAACAACCCGGACGTCGCGTAGTCGGGCGCGAAGGCGAGCCCGAGCAGCCCCTGCTCACCGCCGGAGGTCACGAGGCTGCGAATGTCCAGGAACGTCCCGGCCCGCTGGCCACCGCGCAGCATCTGGATCCGCCCCGCCTGCTCGACGACGAACAGCCGCCGGCGATCACCAGGCGGCGCCGTGACGTAGAGCGGCTGATCGAACTCACCGACCTTGACGAGCCGGACGCCGTGTCCGGCCGCGGCCGTGGCGGCGTCGGGGGCGGCCCGGTCGGTGGTGGTCGGGGCGGCCGTCGCGGTCGACTCGGCGCCGGCGCGATCATCGTTGCTGCCACACGCGACCAACGCGACGGCAGCCAGCAGGGCAGCGAGAACCAACGCACGGCGAAACATGCCGGGCAGGATGCCAGGCGCCGGCGATGACGCGAGGCGGTCGGCCGGATCCCGGCGTCGGCCATCGCGAGAGGCGATGGACGCGACGGTCGGCGTTAGGCGGTGAGCTGGACCCGACCGGGGACCGGTGCTGGGCGCTAGGCGGGCGGCGGTCGCGAAGCCGACCGCGACGGCGATCGGCGGTGGCGGTGGCGGTGGCCGCGGGCGGGCGGCGATCGGCGGTCGGTGGTCGGTAGTCGGCACGGCGATGGCGGCGGACGGGCGGTGATCGCCGGTGGCGCGCGGCGAGCGGCCGCGGGCGGTGGACGGTCAGCGGTCGGCGGTCGGGGTCGGCGGGCGGCGGGCGGCCGGCGAGGGCGATCGCGGCCAGCGGGATGTCGGGCGTCGCTGACCCGCGACGGCTGCGGCTTCGCGCGTCGTGAGAGTCGGGGGCCATCGATCAGGCGGCAACGTGGCAGCCGCGTGTCGTCCGTGATGCCGCCTGGAGGACAATGGGTGGGTGCCTTCTGTTGCGTCAGCCATCGCCGCGCGTGCGGTCTCGGTCGCTCTTGATGGAGTGGTGCCGGTGGAGCGTGCTGCGTTGCTCGTGGATGGAGATGAGCGGCCGTTCGCGCTGACCGGCCGCTGGGCGGGTGCGGCTGCGCTGGTCGGCAGCGAACCCATTCGCGTTGCGGGCGATGAGGAGGATCCGTTCGCGCTGCTCGATCGACAGCCGCCGGTCACGGGCGCGCCGGAAGGGTTCGTCGGCGGTGGCTGGTTCGGGATGCTCGGCTACGGACTCGGCCGCCGGCTCGAGACGCTCTGGCCCCCACCGCCGACGCGGGAGCGTCTGCCCGACGCCTTCCTCGCGTTCCACGATCACGTCCTGCGCCTGGACACCGATGGCCAATGGTGGTTCGAGGCCCTCTGGACCGACGACCGCGCCGAGGCGCTGGAGCAGCGACTGGAGGTGCTGCGTGAGCGCGTCGCGGCAGCGAGCCGCGCGCACGAGGCTGCCTCGCAGCAGCCGACCGCGGCCACCGCGAGGCTCGGCACCGGCGGCGCGTCGCCGGCATCGGCCGCCGAAGTTGGGCCGCCGCCGACAGTCTCCCCTCCGGCCCCCGGCCCGTGGCGCGCCACCCCGTCGCCGGCCGGCCACGCGCGCGCCGTGGCGGCCTGTCGTGAGCGGATCGCGGCAGGCGATCTGTTCCAGGCGAACTTGTCGCTGCGGCTCCGCGCGCCGCTGATCGGCGAGCCGATCGACCTGTTCACGCGCGGCGTTGCCGCGCTGGCTCCTGATCGTGCAGCGTTCCTGCGCGGTCCGTGGGGCGCGGTCGCGAGCCTCTCGCCCGAGCTGTTCGTGCAGCGTCGCGGCGACGAGGTGCGCACCGCGCCGATCAAGGGGACCCGTCCGCGGCCGGCCGATCCGGCGGCCGCGGAGGCCCAGCGCGCGGATCTCGCCAAGGCGGCCAAGGACCGCGCCGAGAACGTGATGATCGTCGACCTCATGCGCAACGACCTCGGTCGCGTGTGCGAGCCCGGATCGGTGACGGTCGAGGCGCTCGCCGAGGTGCGCCCGCACGCCGGCGTGTGGCATCTGGTCTCCGAGGTCGCCGGCCGGCGGCGCCACGGGGTCGGCGACGGCGCGCTGGTCTCGGCGCTCTTCCCGCCCGGCTCGGTGACGGGCGCGCCGAAGCTCGCCGCCATGGACGTCATCAGCGAGCTGGAGTCCACCGCGCGCCAGGCGTTCTGCGGCGCGTTCGGCTTCGCCAGCCCCACCGCCGGGCTGGAGCTCAGCGTCGCGATTCGCACGTTCGAGTGCCGCGATGGCGACGTGTGGCTGGACGTCGGCGGTGGCGTCGTCGCCGACTCCGACCCCGACGCCGAGGCGGCCGAGTGCCTGGCCAAGGCCCGCCCGCTGCTGGCGGCGATCGGCGCGACGCTGGAGGTCGACGGCGAAGGCGCCACGGCTGGCCGGGCAGTGCAGGCCGCTGCGCCGACCGGCGGCGCCCCCGCGGCGGCGACCACCGGCCCCGGCGTCGCCGCCCGCACCTCGGAGGTCGACGGCGAAGGCGTGGCGGCTGGCCGCGCAGCGCAGGCCGCCGCGCCGACCGGCGCCCCCGCAACCGCCGGCCCCAATGTCGATGGCGAAGGCGTCGCTCCCACGGCCGCCACGGCCGCCCCGCTCCTCCGCCTCGGCGCCCACCCCACTCCGCGCCCCGACCCCGACTGCGGGATCTTCGAGACGCTGCTCGTTCGCGACGGCGTCGCGCCCGCCGCCGAGGAGCATCTCGCGCGATTGGAGCACTCCGCTCACCAGCTCTACGGCGTCACGCTGCCCACGGCGCTGCCGGCGCTCGTCCACCACGCGGCGCTCGAACAGGGCGGACCGTGCCGGATCCGGATCGTCCTCGACCCGACCGGCGAGGTGCGGCTGGAGGTCGCCTCGCTCCCCGACGCCGGACCGCCGCAGGTCCTCGCACCGCTGACGCTCCCCGGCGGGCTCGGCGCGCACAAGTGGCGCGACCGGCGGCTCGTCGACGCGTGGGATGCCACGGCGACGCCGGCGATCCCGCTGATCGTGGACCTCGACGGCCTCGTGCTGGAGACCGGCCGCGCCAACGTCTTCGCCCTCCGCGACGGCGAGCTGATCACTCCACCGCTGGACGGCCGGATCTTGCCGGGGATCACTCGCGCCTGGGTCCTCGACGAGGCCGCCGCGCTCGGACTGCCGGCCACCGAACGCCCGCTGCCCCTCGCCGAGCTGCTCACCGCCGATGCCGTCCTGACCTCCGGGGCGCTCCGCGGCCTGGAGGCCGTCGCCACGATCGGCGACACCTCCCTGCCGCCGCTCGACGGCCCGCTGCGCGAGCTGATCGCGCAGCTCGACCCGCTCGCGGCTTAGCGCCGCACCACGCGGCGCCGCATCAGAACGCCGTCGCCAGCGCCAGCGGGAACACCGCCCCCGCGCCCTTCTGGCGCAGCTGTCCGGCGACCATCGCCAGCGTCCATCCGCTGAAGCGGATGTCGTCGACCAGCAGCACCGGCGCGTCGTGCACCGCTCCGGCGACGGCGAACGCCCCACGGACGTTGGCGACCTGCTGGGCGGCGTTGGCCATCTCCCGCTGCGGCGGCCCGTCGGTCACGCGCTGCAGGACCGGCGCGTAGGGCAGCCCGAGCGCACCGGCGAGCCGCTGCGCGAACTCCGGCACCAGCTCGCCGCTGCGCCGCGACGGCATCGCCGTCACCCACCCCACCGGCACGTTCCAGCCGCGCACCGCCTCGGCCGCCGCGGCGACCAGCTCGTCGTCGAAGCGCCCGG
>DASYBY010000226.1:0-2338 GCA_036500525.1 Baekduia sp.
CGGCACCTCGCGCGCCCGCCGCGCGCGCATCAGCCCCTCGCGCGCCTGGAAGACCAAGGCCTTCACCTTCTCCCGGCGCACGTCGAGGACCTCCGCGATCTCCTCGTGCGGCAGCCCGCCGAGCTCGAACATCACCAGCGCGGCGCGCTGGTCGTCGGGCAGCCGTCGGAGATCCTCGACCAGGTCGCGGAGGTCGGCCCGCCGCTGCACCTGCTCGACCACCTCCTCGCCCATCACCCGGCACTCCGGCGCGAGCTCGAGGCTCACCTCGGGGCGCCGCGCCCGCAGCATCGACAGACACCGGTTGCGGGCGATCGTGTAGAGCCACGGCCGCAGCTCGACGTCGCGATCGCCGGCGCGGAGCATCCGGTACGCGGCGCCGAAGCTGTGCTGCAGCGCGTCCTCGGCGTCGTGCCGGCTGGACAGCATGTGATGGCAGAACGCGAGCAGCCCACGGGCGTACCGGTCGTAGATCGCCTCGAAGGCCGCGTCGTCGCCCTCGCGCACCCGGGACACGAGCCGGTGGTCGTCAGCCCCGAGCGCCGGCCACCGCACCGCCGGCCGGCGGATTCGCCAGTCCAGCGCGGTCGCCGCCATCGGCTGAGTATGCGCTCAACGACGAGGGTTAATGGGGAACTTTGGCGTTCGCCGCCACGACCCCCTCCGGGCGCTCCGAGCCCCCGGCGCGATGCGTTGCACCGACCCCGCCGAGGGCTGGGGGCGAGTCCGGACTTGGGGGATGAGGTGGTCCGGGTCGAGCGCGCATCCGTGCGCCCGAATGCCACCTTCAGCGTGACGCGCGACCCACCCAGCGTCAAGGCCGCACGGCGACGACAGTGCCCCGGGCCTCCATGCCCGGGGCATTGTCCTCTCAGCGGCGGTGCGCTGGTTCCTCTCCCCCACCCCTTCAACGCCGCAGACGCGCGAAGGTTGGTGCGAAGCCCGCCGGCGCTCTCAGCCGCCCCGCGGGGCCGCCGGCTGCTCGGCGGCGCTCGCCGGTCCTCGCGCCCCCGGGTCGGCCGCCAGCCCGCGCAGGAGCGCGTCGACGACACGCGCATCGAACTGCGCCCCCGCACACCGCAGCAGCTCCTCGCGCGCGACCTCGTGGCCGAGCCCCGCCCGGTACACGCGGTCCGCCGTCATCGCCTCGTACGAGTCCGCCACCGACAGGATCAGCGCCTCGAGCGGGATCTCGTCGGCCGTCAGCCCCTGCGGGTAGCCCGTGCCGTCCGGCCGCTCGTGGTGGGCCAGCACCCAGTGGCTGATGTCCGGCAGGTTGGCGCTGGCGACGATCCGCGCGCCCAGCTCGGAGTGCTTGCGCATCTCGACCCACTCGGCGTCGGTGAGCGGTCCCGGCTTGCGCAGGATGGGATCCGGGACGCCGATCTTGCCGACGTCGTGCAGGTGGCCCGCCGCGCGGATGCGCTCGATGTGGCTGCTCTCCAGCCCCAGCTCGCGCGCGATCACCGCCGCGTAACGGCCGACCGTGCGGGCGTGCGACGCGGTGTCGCCGTCGCGGAGGTCCAGCGCCTCGGCGAGCACCAACACGGCCGCGAGGTGCTGCGGCGCGGCGTCGGTCTCGTGTCCGGGCTCACGCCCACGGTCGCCGAGGGTCGAGCTGAACAGCACGGTGCGGTTGCGCCCGAGGTGCTTGGCCGCGTACATCGCCTGGTCGGCGGCGCGCAGCAGGTCGCCCGCGCCGGTCGCGTGCTGGGGATGGGTCGCCACGCCGATGCTGATGGTCGTCTCGGTCGCCGCGAGCACCCGATCGGTCTGCACCGCCGCGCGCAGCCGCTCGGCCAGCAGGTACCCGCCGTGCTGGTCGGTGTCGGGCAGCAGGAGCGCGAACTCCTCGCCGCCGAGGCGCCCGACGGCGTCGGTCTCCCGCTTGGTGGCCTTCAGGATCGCCCCGATGGAGCGCAGCGCCTCGTCGCCGGCGCCGTGCCCGTGCTCGTCGTTGAGGAGCTTGAAGTTGTCCAGGTCGATGATCAGCAGCGTGACCGGCGCGGGCCGCCGCGCCGTGCGGGCCAGCTCGGCCTCCAGCGCGTCCTGCAGGCCGCGACGGTTCATCACGCCGGTCAGCCAGTCGGTCTTCGCGGCGTGCGCCAGCTGGGCGATCAGCAGGCGGATGTGCGACTGCAGCACGCCGACGAGCGCCGCGCCCACCCCGCACGTCCCGACCACCATCAGCAGCTGCGCCGGGCTCAGCGAGCCGCTCAGGGTCACCGCGCCCGCCGCGGTCGTCAGCCACCCGAACTGCGCCAGCGCCTGCCGGTGCGAGAGGAAGTAGAACGAGTCGATCGCGACCCACACGTAGATGAAGGCGTAGATGTCGCCG
>DASYBY010000227.1:0-7737 GCA_036500525.1 Baekduia sp.
CGAGGCGGTGGCGACGAAGTAGCCCGAGCCGCGCTCCAGCCAGCCGGGGAGCAGCAGCCGGGCGGCGCGGACGTGGGCGAGCACGTTGACGTCGATCGTCCGCGCCCACTCCTCGTCGCTGTCGCCGAGGCCCTGGGCGCCCGCGACGCCCGCGTTGGCGCAGTAGACGTCGACCGGCCCGAAGTGGTCGGCGGCGAGCGCGAGGACCTCATCGATGCCTTCGACCGACGAGACGTCGGCGCCGATGGCGACCGCGTCGGCGCCGAGGCCGTCGGCCACCTTGGCGGCGGCGTCGCCGTCGAGGTCGGCCACGACGACGCGTGCGCCCGCGGCCACGAGGCGCCGCGAGACGGCACCGCCGATCCCGCCGCCTCCGCCGGTGACGACCGCGACTTGTCCCTGAACGTTCACTGTCCTGCTCCTGTTGTCGATGCGGCCGCCGCCGCGCGGATCGCGGCGGGGTCGATGGCGCGCTTGAGGATCTTGCCGGTGGGGCCCTTGGGCAGCGTGTCGACGACCTGGAACAGGCGCGGCACCTTGTAGGCCGACAGCCGCTCCTTGGCCCACGACCGCAGCTCGTCGGCGTGCAGCTCGGCGCCGGGGCGCAGCGCGAGGACCGCGGCCACCTCCTCGCCGAAGTGCTCGTCGGGGACGCCGACGACCGCGACCTCGACGATGTCGGGGTGCTCGTAGAGCACCTCCTCGACCTCGCGCGGGTACACGTTGTAGCCGCCGCGGATGATGAGGTCCTTGCTGCGGTCGACGATGCGGATGTCGCCGTCGGCGTCCTCGGTGCCGAGGTCGCCGGTGCGCAGCCAGCCGTCCTGCAGCACCTCCGCGGTCGCCTCGGGGCGGTTCCAGTAGCCGGACATGACGACGGGGCCGCGGATGAAGATCTCGCCGATCTCGCCGGTGGGGCGCTCGGCGCCGTCGTCGCCGCGGACCTCGACCTCGCAGCGCGGGAGCGCGATGCCGACGCACGACGCCTTGCGCTCGCGGTGCAGCCCGTTGAACGTCGCGGCGCCCGCGGTCTCCGACAGGCCGTAGCCCTCGAGGATCACGCAGCCGAAGCGCTGCTCGAAGGCGCGCATGACCTCGGCGGGCATGGCGGCGCCGCCCGACGCGGCGAGGCGCAGGCTGGCGAAGTCCGCGGCGTCGTCGGCGCCGGCGGGCGCGTGCAGCAGCGCGTTCCACATGGTCGGGACACCGGCCATGACGGTGAGCTGGTCGCGCCGCAGCAGGTCGAGCAGGCCGGCGGCGTCGAAGCGCGAGAGGAGCGAGAGGCTCGCGCCGGCGAGCATGGTGGTGCCCATGACGACGGCCTGGCCGAAGACGTGGAACAGCGGCAGCGCGGTGCCGAAGCGGTCGGTCGGCTCGAACTCCAGGACCTCGAGGAAGATCTCGGCGCAGGCGGTGAGGTTGCCGTGGGTGAGCTGCGCGCCCTTGGGGTGGCCGGTGGTGCCCGAGGTGTAGAGGATGACCGCGTTGTCGTCGGGGTCGGCGGGGTGGAGGGCTTGCGGCTCGGCCGGGTCCGCCGACGCGATGTCGGCCAGGCCGTCCGTGATCGTCCAGCACGGGACGCCGAGCGATGCCGCCGCGCCGGACGCCGCCGTCGTCACCTCGTGCCAGGCGAGCACGAGCTTGACGCCCGCGTCGGTCCCGGCGTACTCCAGCTCGGGGATCGTCGACATCGTGTTGGCGGTGACCGCGACGGCGCCCGAGGCCAGGATCCCGTAGTAGGCCCCCGCGAACTCGGGGACGCTCGGGGCGACCAGCAGCACGCGGTCGCCGGGGGCGATCCCGGCGTCGCGCAGGCGTCCGGCCACGGCTGCGGCGCGCTCGCGCAGCCTCGCGTACGTCCACGGCTCGCCGTCGCCCCGGAGGGCGACGCGGTCGGGGGTGGATGACGCGTGGTCCCAGACGGCCTGGGCGGCGTTCGACATGGATCTCCTGTTGCCGGTGGGTGTCGCCCCATTCGTACTAGGACTTGAGTCTGCATTCAAGTTCAGGTACGTTCGCTCGCTGTCGATGTGGCACGCGCGCGCCCTTCCCCGAGGGCGCGGCGCCCGAACGCAGGAGGAGAGGAAGCCATGACGCGGATCCCGATCGTCGGCGGCGAGATCGACGTCTCGCAGCTCGGCCGGACGCTGATGCACGAGCACGTCTTCATCCGCACGCCGGACCTGCAGGAGGCCTGGCCCGGGTTCATGGGCTGGGACGAGGAGCAGGCCGTCGCGGAGGCCCACGAGAAGTTGAAGGCCATCAAGGCGTCGGGCGTCGACACCATCGTCGACATGACCGTGCCGGGGCTCGGCCGCCAGGTGCAGCGCGTCGCGCGCGCCGCGGAGGGCACCGGGCTGCAGATCATCGTGGTGACCGGCTACTACACCTACACCGACCTGCCGTTCCCCATGAAGTACAACGGTCCCGGCAAGTTGTTCAACAACGATCCCGACGACGCGTTCTTGGTCGACCTCTTCGTGCGCGACATCGAAGAGGGCATCGAGGGCACCGACATCCGGGCCGGCGTCGTGAAGTGCTGCACCGATCTGCCGGGGGTCACGGCCGACATCGAGCGGCTGATCCGCGCGGTCGGCAAGACCCACCTGCGCACCGACGTGCCGATCATGACCCACACCCACGCCAAGTCCAAGCGGGGCCTGGACCAGCAGCGGATCCTGCGCGAGGAGGGCGTCGACCTGTCGCGCGTGCTCATCGGCCACTCCAACGAGACGGCCGACCTGGACTACCTCGTCGAGTTGATGGACAACGGCTCGTACCTCGGCTTCGACCGCTGCGGGCTGAAGATCGACGAGCCGCTGGAGGACCAGCAGGCGACGCTGGTCGAGCTGTGCCGCCGTGGCTACGCGGGGCAGATCGTGCTGTCGCAGGATCGCCACTGCGTGTCGGACTGGTTCCCCGAGGAGGGCGTGTTGGCCGCGCTGCCCGAGTGGCGGTCGGACTTCGTCGTCGGCACGCTGATCCCGGGGCTGCTGGCCGATGGCGTGAGCCAGGAGCAGATCGACCAGATGATGCACGGCAACCCGCAGGCCTTCTTCGCGGCGCGGCGGGGTGCGGGCACGGCACCGGCGGGCGCGGCGGGCGCGCAGGAGGCCTGAGCGGTGGCGTCGGAGGAGACGGTCGCCGTCCGCTACGAGGTCCACGGCGACGTGGCCGAGATCGTCATGGACCACCCGCCGCTGAACTTGTATGGCGCGCCGCTGGAGGAGGGGCTGGTCGCGGCGGTGGCGCGGGCCCACGCCGAGCGGCCGCGGGCGCTGATCTTCCGCGCGGAGGGCAAGGTGTTCACCGCGGGCGTCGACGTCCACGGCTTCCAGCACCACGACGCCGGGACCTACCGTGAGCGAAACGGCGGCGGGCTGGAGCTGACGCAGGCGCTGGAGGACCTGCCGCTGCCGACGATCGCCGCGGTCCACGGGCTGTGCCTGACGATCGGGCTGGAGCTGTCGCTGGCGTGCGACCTGCTGCTGGCCGGCGACGACGCGCGCTTCGGCCTGGTCGAGCGGCGGGTCGGGATCTCGCCGGGGATGGGCGGGACGCAGCGGATGGTCGAGCGCGCGGGCACCGCGAGGGCGCGCGAGTTCGTGATGACGGGACGGCTCTACGGCGCGGCCGAGCTGATGGAGTGGGGCGTGGTCAACCGGGTGCATCCCGCGGCCTCGCTGCTGGAGGAGGCGCGGGCGCTCGCCGCCGACCTGGCCGCCGGGCCGACGCTGGCGATGGCGGCGACCAAGGCGGTGGTGCGCGTCGCGGCCGACTCGGGCACGCGGGCGGCGGACGCCAAGATCGACGAGTTGACCTCGCACTTGATCGAGACCGAGGACGCGAAGACGGCGGTCAGCACGTTCCTGAGCGAGGGGCCGCGGGCGCGGCCGAAGTTCAGCGGACGTTGACGGGCACCGCGGTGTTCAGGTGCAGCGCGTTGGCCCAGAGGCGCGTGAGGGTGGCGACGAGCTGCTCGAACGGCACCTCGTCGCCGAGCACGTAGCTGCTGTTGGCCATGCGGCCGACCATCGCCGAGAGGGCCTGCGCGGAGATCAGCGGGTCCAGCTCCGGGTCGGCGAGGCCGCGCTCCTGGAGGTCGCGGATCGACGCGGCGTTGCGCTGCGCGAACGCGGCCCCGCGGCGGCGGCGCAGCTCGCGCACGTCCTCGTCGATCGTCGAGACCTGCTCCAGCAGCTTCATGAGCTTGGCGTTGCGCCGGTAGGTCGTCAGGTAGGCGCGGTTGCTGGCCTCGATGACCGCGATCGGGTCCTCGGTCCCGGCGACCTCGCGGACGTGCGGGTGCAGCATCTCCTCCTGGGTCTCCTCCAGGACCGCGGCGAAGATCTCCTTCTTGTTCGTGAAGTACGTGTAGAACGAGCCGGTCGAGCAGTTGGCCTCGGCCGTGATGTCGGTGAGGCGCGCGTGGAGGTAGCCGTCGCGCTCGAACACGGTGCGCGCGGCGGTCACGAGGGCCGCGCGGGTGCGGGCGCCGCGCGCCGTGCGCGGGGGCTCGCGGGCGGCGACCTGGTCCTTGGCAGCGTCGTTCACCGCATCGGTTGTACCTGAACTTGGCGTCGGGTTCAAGCTGGGGGCGTGGTGGCGAGCACCGCCATCGCGGCGTTGCGGCCCGGGATCCCGGAGACGCCGCCGCCGCGCCGGGCGCCCGCGCCGCAGAGGAGGATGTTGGGGTCCTCGGTCTCCACGCCCCAGGTGCCGACCTCCTCGGGGCGCTCGGCGAACGGCCAGGCGAGGTCGCGGTGGAAGATGTTGCCGCCGGGCATGCGCAGCTCGTCCTCGAGGTCGACGGGCGAGCGGACCTCGATGCACGGCTCGCCGTCGGGGCGGTGCAGGAGGCAGTCGGCGATCGGCTCAGCGAGGACGGCGTCGAGCGAGCGGAGGGTGGCGGTGAGGGCGGCGGCGCGGGCGGTGGCGGCGGTGGCGGCGTCGCCGGCGAAGAGGCGCGCGGGCATGTGGAGGCCGAAGACGGTCATCGTGTGCACGCCCGCGGCGCGGAGCTCCGGGCCGAGGATCGAGGGGTCGCTGAGCGAGTGGCAGTAGCTCTCGCAGGGCGGGAGCGTGGGGATCTGGCCGGCGGCGGCCTCGTCGTAGGCGCGCTGCAGCTGGGCGGCGGTCTCGTTGACGTGGAACGTGCCGGCGAAGGCCTGCTCGGGGGTGACGGTCGCGTCGCGCAGGCGCGGAAGGCGGGAGAGCAGCAGGTTGACCTTGAGCTGCGCGCCCTCGGGGGCGGGGTCGCGGGCGGGGCGGCCGCGGAGGCGGTCCAGCTCGGCGGGGGCAGCGCCGACGAGGACGTGGCGGCCGTGGACGGTGTGCTCGGCGGCGTTGTTGATGGTGAACCGCACCTCGCCGTCGGCCTCGATGGCGATCACCTCGGCGCTGGTGCGCAGCTCGGCGCCGGCGGTGCGGGCCGCGTGGGCGAGCGCGCTGGAGACGGCGCCCATGCCGCCGACGGGCACGTCCCAGTCGCCGGTCCCGCCGCCGATGACGTGGTAGAGGAAGCAGCGGTTCTGGCGCAGGTCGGCGTCGTCGGCCGCGGCGAAGGTGCCGATGAGCGCGTCGGTCAGGACCACGCCCGCGACGAGGTCGTCGCCGAAGTCGCGCGTGAGGGTCTCGCCGAGCGGGGTCTCGAAGAGGGCGGTCCAGGCCTCGTCGTCATCGATCAGCGCGTGCAGCTCGTCGCGGGAGCGCAGGGGCTCGGTGAGCGTGGGGAAGACGCGCTGCGCCACGCGGGTGGTCTGGGCGTAGAGGGCGTCCCAGGCGGCGAGGTCGGCATCGCCGCCGGTGAGTCGTTGGAACGAGGCCCGCGTCGCGGCGGGGTCGCCGTGGTCGACCAGCAGACCGTGTCGGCCGTCGACGCGCGGGTCCGGCGTGTAGGACGCGACGCGCCGCCGGACGAGCCGGAGGTCCAGACCGAGCTCGGCGACGATCGTCTGCGGCAGCAGGCTGACGAGATACGAGTACCGCGAGACCCGCGCATCCATTCCCGGAAACGCCACCTCAGAGACCGCGGCGCCACCGAGCTCGTCGCGCCTCTCCAACAGCAACACCCGCCGCCCAGCCCGCGCGAGATAGGCCGCCGCGACGAGACCGTTATGGCCTCCGCCGGCGATGACGGCGTCGTAGGTCGTGTGCGCGGTGGCCGCCATGACCACCGATCATCGCCGACGCTGCGGCGGGCGGAGTGTCCGCCGGCAGGTGTCGCCGGGCGATGCGGCGGGTGGAGCGTCCGGCGCGGGTGATCGCCGGCCGGTGCGGTGGGTGCCGTGTCTGCGGCCGGAGCGTCTGCCGGCGGTGATCGTCGCGGGAGCGTCCGCGGCCGGTCATCTCGGGGGCGCTAGCGTGATCTGCCGTCATGTCCGAGGATCGACGCACCGAGCTGTCACCGGTCGAGCGCCGGGTTCTGCGTGCACTGGATGGGGAGGATCGGCGTGGGCGGCCGATCTCCAACGAGGAGTTGCTGCGCGAGCGCACGGTCGAGGGCTATCTCCGCGGCGCGGTGATGCCGCGGTGGATGGAGCGGCTGAAGGAGATTCACAGCGGGACGGAGGCGCATCGCCGCCGTCTCGCCGCCGACTTCGAAGCGCTCGCCGCCGAGCACGCCGACGCCCCCGCGGGCTTCGCCGACGCCTGGCACACCCTCGTCGCGCGCCGCTCCTTCGAGGACGTCAACGACCTCGTCCGCGACCACAACCAGTGGTATCCCGTCGAGCGCCAACTCCCCATGGACCCGCGGACGGGCGAGTACGTCCTGATCGCGGGCCGGCCGTACTGGCGCGAGGAGCTGACGGAGGCGTGGGCGCTGCGGGAGTTCGCGGCGGTGCTGCCGCCGGGGGAGTCGGCCTAGGCCCGCGGCGGGGTCGGCGTCCCGCGCGCGGCGTGGGTGGTGGTGCGGCGCGTGGTCGGTCGGCAATGACGAGTGCGTGTTCGGTGCCTTCGCGTTGGTCTGTCCTCCGCGGGCGGGGCTGGTGCCCGGGCGGGCGTCCGCGTGGGGGATGGATGGCACGTAGGCGTTGAGATGCAACGTCTAGGTGCCATCCATTGGCGTCGGGGAGTTGGATGGCACTTTGGGGTCGATATGCGACCCCCAGGTGGCCATCGGTCACCGTTAGGGCCCGAACGCCCCCGGCGCCCGCGGAGGACAGACGGCGTCCGCGCCCCCTGATGCTCACTCGTCATTGCCGACAGACCACGCCGGCCCCGCGACCAGCGCCCGGGCGGGGCACCAGCCAGCGCCGCGCCGCGCCCACCTACTCCGCCGCCACCGCCTCGCACGCCGCCGCCGCCCGCGGCGCGAAGCGCCGGAACACCGACGCCAGCGCCGCGAGCTCTGCCGGTGACACCTGGTCGAGGAAGCGTTCGCGGACCGCCGCGGCGTGTGCCGCCTCGGCCTCGCGCTGCAGCGCCACCCCCGCGGGCGTCAGGTGGGCCTCGACCGCCCGCGAGTCCTGCTCGCAGCGCCGGCGCTGCACCAACCCTCGACGCTCCAAAGCGTCCATGTGGCGCGAGACGCGACTCAGGCTCAGCCCCGTCTCGGCCGCCAGCTCCGACAGCCGCGGCCAGCGGTCGCCCGCGGCGGCCAACCGCCCCAACATCTCCAGCGTGCTGAGCCCGAGCCCGTGGGCGGCGTCGAGCTCCGCGTCGAGCGCCCGCGTCAGCTGCTTGTGCGTCTCCAGCAGCCCGATCCAGGCGTCGGCCTCGTCGGGGCTCCAGCCG
>DASYBY010000228.1:0-1508 GCA_036500525.1 Baekduia sp.
CCCTTGCCCTTGGCGCCGACCTTGACCACGGGGGTCGCGGGCTTCTTCTTGGCCTTGTCCGCCGTCTTGGCGGCATCGGTCTTGCCGGCGTCCTTGGCCGAGGAGCCCTTGCCGCCAGCGCTCGTGTCGGCGGGCGTGCTCGTGCTCGCGGGCGTCGCGCTGGAGGGCGTGGCCGCCGCGACGGCGCCCCCGGCCCCGGCCACCGTGACGACCTGCACCGGCGGCGTCTTGGCCACCTGCGTGTTGTCGTCGGAGCGGCCGATGAGGACGCCGACGCCCATGGCGAGCAGCAGGGTCCCGACGCCGGCGACCAGCGTGGTCCCGGCGGCCGAGCGCGGCCGGCGCGGCCCGGAGGCGGGCGCCGGCGGGGCCGGCAGCACCTCCGGCGGGCGGCCGTTCATGAAGGGCATGCGCGGGTCGCCGCGGCGCTCGCCGCATTCGAGGCAGTAGCGCTGGTCGGAGGCCAGCTGCGTGCCGCAGGTGCTGCAGCGGTCGGCGGAGGCGGTGGTCAGGGACGCGGAAACCGCGTCGCCGTGGGTGACGGTGCTGTCCATCGCGAGTGAGTGTGAGCGGCCCGCGTTGCAAAGTTGTGAAAGGACGGTTGCCGAAACTCCGATCTCCGGATGTTCACAGCGCGGGCGCGCACGAGGGCGATAGTCCCGTGCTCGGTGTCCACGCCCTCCCCCGACCAGCACGGCGGCGCTTCGGCCTGCGCCGAGTGCCACGCGCCGCTGGCCACCGACCAGCGCTACTGCCTGCAGTGCGGCGCGCGGGTCGGCGAGCTGCCCTGGGGCGTCGCGGCGGCGATCGCGGCCAGCGCCGCCCGGCCGGCCGAAGGCGTCGCGGAGCCGTTCGACGAGGACGACGACGACGGCGGCCCCGACTGGCTGCCGTCCTTCTCCGCCGTCGCGCCCCGCACGGCGGCGATCGCCGTCATGGCGCTGCTGGCCTTCGGCGTGGTCGTGGGCTCGCTGGTCAGCCCGGCGGCGCAGAGCGAGGCGAGCGCGCCGATGATCGTGGCGGTCACGCCCGGCCCGGCGCCGGCCGCCGCCGTCCTGCCGCCCGTCGAGCAGCCGACCGCGCCCGACACCGACGACGCCGCGCTGCCGGCCGACGACAGCGCCGCCACCGACGACTCCGCCGCCGACGACCCCTCGGCCGCCGACGACTCCTCCTCCGACAAGGAGCCCGGCGACGACGCGCCGGCGCCCGACCCCTCCGCGCTGCCCGCCGTCAAGCACGTCTTCCTGATCGTCCTCTCCGGCCACGGCGGCGACGAGGCCTTCGGCGACGCGTCGCCCGCGCCGTACCTGTCCAAGACGCTGCGCGGCCAGGGCGAGTACCTCACCAACTACTACGGCGTCACGCAGGGCGGGCTGGCCAACGAGATCGCGCTGGTCAGCGGCCAGGGCCCGACGCCGCAGACCGCGCTCAACTGCCCGGAGTACGCCGACATCGCGCCCGCGACGATCGACAAGGACGGGCAGGTCCTGGGCGACGGGTGCGTC
>DASYBY010000229.1:0-13415 GCA_036500525.1 Baekduia sp.
GTCGCCTTCGCCGGGACCCACGCGGTCGAGAGCCCCTCGGACCGCGGGTCGGCGGAGCGCCACACGAAGCCGTCGTCGTCGCGGAAGCGCCCGCGCCAGACGAGCGCCGAGTGGGGCGCGGCGCCCCCGACGTCGAGCAGCAAGGGGTCGTCGAGTAGCCCGGGGGCGGCTCCGCGGATCTCCAGCATCAGCCACACAGCATGCCCGGCCGCCGGGCGATCAGCGGTGCGGCTACCCGCGGCGCGCCTGGCGCAGCGCGCGCAGCTGGGCGCGCTCGCGGGCCGGGTCGCGGCCGAGCAGGGCGCGGGCGGCGGCGCGGGTGGCGAAGGTGAGCGCCTGCGCCGCGTCGTCGAGCTCGAGCGCGCGAGTCCCGCGATGGCGGCCGATGACCTCGCGGCGGCGCCGCGCCAGCAGCGGCAGCGGCTCGCCGCCGTAGGCCGGGCCGGTGCTGTGGCCGCCGCGGTGCTCCAGCGTAAGGGTGGGGTGGAGGATCGTCGGGATGCCGGCGTCGCGGGCGCGCAGGCAGAGGTCGAGGTCCTCGTAGAAGAGGAATTGGCGCGGGTCGAACGGGCCGAGCCGACGCAGCGTCTCGGTCCGCGCGGCGATGGCGGCGGCGATCGCCCAGCCGACCCGGCGCTCGCCCTCGGCGCGCCACGGGTCGGCGTGCAGGCGCAGCGGCGCCGGCAGCGCGCGCGGGTGGACGAGCGCCGGCAGCAGCGAGGAGGGGCGCCCGGGCTCGGGATGCGCGCTGCGCTGCACCGAGCCGTCGGGGTTCAGCAGCCGCGGCGCGTGCAGCGCGTCCTCGCGGCGGGCGTGGCGGACGAGGCGATCGAGGACGCTCGGGTCGTGGACGACGATGTCGGGGTTCAACAGCATCGTCACCGAGGCGCGGACCCGTTCGAGCCCGAGGTTGTTGGCCGCGCCGAAGCCGACGTCGCCGGCCTCGATGACCTCGGCGCCCCAGTCGTGGGCGAGCTGCGGGCCGTCGTCGGAGGAGCCGGCGTCGACGACGACGACCTGGATCTCGGCCGGGCCGAGCGACGCCAGCAGCCTCCGCAGGTCGGTCGCGGAGTCGTGCAGGACGCAGACGATGGCGAAGCCGCTCACAGGGCGCAATCTTCCAACACTTCGCGCAACTCAGTCGCGGCGGTGGCCCAGGTGCGCGGCGGGGGCAGCTCCGCGACCAGGCGCGCGCGCTCGGCGGGGAGGCGGGAGAGCGCGTCGGCCAGGGCCGCGGCGTCGCCCGGTGGGACGCGCAGCGTGCCGGGCAGCTGGAGGGTCGGCAGGTCGCTGACGACCGACGGCGTGCCGTACGCGGCGGCCTCGCGCGGCGGCAGGCCGAAGCCCTCCAGGCGCGACGGCAGCACGACTGCCAGCGCGCCCGCGTACAGCGTGTGCAACTCGGCGTCGGTCACGTGGCCGAGGTGCGTCGCGCCCGGCACGCGCTCGCGGCCCTCGCCGGCGATGACCAGCTCGACGCCGTCCAGCGCGGCGCGCGGCCACGCCGCGGCCAGGACGTCCAGCCCCTTGCGCGGCTCCAGCGCGCCGACGAACAAGATGTAGGGGTTGCTCCGCGCCGGGGCCGGTGCCGCGCCGGTCGCGCGCGCCGCGTCGACCCCCGGCTCCACCACGCGCGCCTCGACGCCCCAGCGCTGCGCGAGCTGCGCGGCGACCGCCGGCGCGTCGCACACCACGGCCGCCGCGCGCCCGGCGAGCTCCCGCGGGCGGGCGAGGCGGTGCCAGACCCGCTCGTAGCGCGTGAAGTCCTCGGGCCGGTCCTCCCAGGAGAGGTCGTGAACGGTCAGGACGAAGCGCCCGCCGACCGCGACCGGCGCGGGCGCCGGGATCCAGGTGACGTCCGGCGCGCCGAGCAGCGCGTCGATCCGCGGGCGCCCGGCGAGCGCCGCGGCGCCGAACACGACCCGCGACGGCGCGGCGGTCCGCACCAGCTCCAGGCCCGCGACCGGGTCGACCGGCTCCCGTCCGGGGACGAGCCCGCGCACGGTGAGACCGTCGAGCGCGGCGAGCGCCTCGAGCATCCGGCGCGTATAGCGCGCCACGCCGCGGCGAGCCGCCAGCGCACGCGCGTCGACCCCCACGAGCATGGGCGCGCAATCTACCCACGCGGAGGCAGCGCCGCGGGATCGGTGTCCTGCCGTCGGGCAGCGCGCGGGGGCAACGGCACGAAGCCCGAGGTCCGGTCCACGTACTCCGCGTAGCCCGGGCGCTGCGCCATCGCGCGCTCCAGGTGGTCCTTGCCGGAGACGCGGGTGAGCAGCACGGTGATCACGACAGGCCCGATCAGCGACCACCATGCGCTGGACGAAAGGGCGATCAGGCCGATGCCCCACCAGACGCAGAAGTCGCCGAAGTAGTTGGGGTGGCGGGTGTAGCGCCACAATCCGCGGTCCATCACCGTGCCACGATGCGCGGCGTCGGCCTTGAAGCGCGCCATCTGCGCGTCGCCCACCGCCTCGAAGAACAGACCGACCGCCCAGAGCGCGACGCCGATCCCGTCCAGCACCCCGAGCCCGCCGTCCTGCGCCGAGGCCGCCTGGACCGGCAGCGACACGACCCACAACAGCACCGCCTGCAGCAGGAACACCGTGAACAGGCTCACGAGCCAGAAGCGATCGCCCCAGCGCCCGCGCCACGCGCCGTAGCGCGGGTCCTCGCCGCGGTGGCGGAGCTTGCGGAGCCCGAGGTAGCCCGCCAGCCGCAGGCCCCACACGCTCACCAGCACCGCGAGGAGCGTGCGGCGTGCGTGGTCGCCGTCGCCCACCGCGAACGCGACCCAGGCGACCACCACGAACCCGAGCCCCCACGCGACGTCGACGATCGACACGTCGCGCAGCGCGACGCTCAGCAGCCAGGTGAGCAGCAGCAGCGCGAGCACCGCGCCGCCACAGAGCGCCAGCGTGGCGCCGAGTCCGTCCATGCTTCCTTGTTCGGCCCCGGGCGGTGATCCGATCACGACGTGGCGCACGAAACGTCGGGTGTGAAGATCGCCGTCATCGGCGCCGGGGTCTCAGGACTCGTGGCCGCCCATCAGCTCCATCGGGACCACGACGTGTGGGTCTTCGAGGCCGCGGGGTACGCCGGGGGCCATACGAACACCGTCCGGGTGGACGGGGCCGACACGACGCTGGAGGTCGACACGGGCTTCATCGTGTTCAACAACCGCAACTACCCCAACTTCGAGCGGCTGCTCGCGCGGTTGGGCGTCGCGACCCAGCCGTCGCAGATGAGCTTCGGCGTGGGGGACGAGCGCGGCGACTTCGAGTACGCCAGCACCTCGCCCAACGGCCTGTTCGCCAAGCGCGCCCACCTCGCTTCGCCCGCGTTCCACCGCATGGTCTTCGACGTGCGGCGCTTCCAGCGCGAGGCGCGCACGCTGCTGGAGTCCGACGGCGACCCGTCGCTGGCCCACTGGCTGGCCGACTGCCGCTTCTCGCCGGCCTTCGTCGACAAGCTGATCGTGCCGCAGGCCGCCGCGGTCTGGTCGGCCGACCCCGACCAGATGTGGACGTTCCCCGCGCGCTTCCTGGTGCAGTTCTTCGACAACCACGGGATGCTCGACCTCAAGGAGCGCCCCGAGTGGCGGACGGTCAAGGGCGGCTCGCGCCGGTACGTCGACGCGCTGATGGCGCCGTTCGCCGACCGCCTGCGGCTCCGCACGCCGGTCGCCGCGGTCGTGCGCGACGGCGAGTCGGTCCTGGTCACGCCCCGCGGCGGCGCGCCCGAGCGCTTCGACCACGTGGTCTTCGCCACCCACGCCGACCAGGCGCTGGCGATCCTCGGCGCCGACGCCAACCACGCCGAGCGCGAGCTGCTCGGCGCGCTGCCCTACGCGCCCAACGAGGCCGTCCTGCACACCGACGAGCGGCTGCTCCCGCGCCGCCGCCGCGCCTGGGCGAGCTGGAACTACCATCTGCTCTCCACCCCGACGGGCAAGCCGACCGTCACCTACCACATGAACCGGTTGCAGTCGCTCAGCAGCGAGCAGCAATGGTGCGTCACCCTGAACCGCACCGAGGCGATCGATCCCGCCAAGATCGTGCGGACGATCCAGTACGCGCACCCGGTCTTCACGGTCGGCGGGGCCAAGGCGCAGGCGCGGATCGGCGAGATCAGCGGTGGCCGCGGCCGGACGCACTTCTGCGGTGCCTACTGGGGCTGGGGGTTCCACGAGGACGGCGTCGTCAGCGGGCTGCGGGCCGCCCGCAACCTGGAAGCCGGCGCGGCGTGAGCGCCAGCGCGTTCTACGAGGGGTCGGTCCGCCACCGGCGCTTCGCGGTGCGCGAGCACGCGTTCCGCCACCGGATCTCCATGGCCTACGTCGACCTCGACGAGCTGCCGTCGCTGCTCGGCGGGCGGCTCGTCCGGCGCCGGCCGGGCCTCGTGCGCTTCCGCCGCGCCGACTACCTCGGCGACCCGTCGGTGCCGCTGGACCGCGCGGTCCGTGAGCTCGTCGCGCAGCGCACCGGCGGCGCGGAGCCCGACGGCCCGATCGGCGTCCTGACCCAGCTGCGCACCTTCGGCCACTGCTTCAACCCGGTCAGCTTCTACTACTGCCGGCGCGCCGACGGGACGCTGCACAGCGTCGTCGCGGAGGTCACGAGCACGCCGTGGGGCGAGCGGCACGCGTACGTGCTGCCGGCGGGCGACGGCGGCGCGGGCGGGGTCCTCCGCAGCGCCTTCGACAAGGCCTTGCACGTCTCTCCGTTCATGGGCATGGACCAGCACTACGTCTGGTCGGCGACCGAGCCCGGCCCGGCGGCGCCCACGCTCTCGGTCCACATCGAGAGCCGCGAGGGCGGCGAGCGCGCGTTCGACGCCACGCTGGCCCTGCGCCGCGCGCCGTTCAGCGAGCGCACGCTCGCGCGGATCCTGCTGCGCCACCCGGCGGCGACCGTGCGCGTCCTCGTCCTCATCTACGCGCACGCGCTGGCGCTGGCCGCCAAGCGCGTGCCGATCCACCCCCGCCCACCGACCCTTCCGGAGGCACCGTGACCGAGCGCATCGCGCGCACCATCGTCCACTCGTTCCTGCGCCGCATCGAGATCGGCCGCCTGACCGTCGTCGAGGACGGTCGCCGCACGGTCTTCGGCCGCGGCGCCCCCGAGGCCACCGTCAGCGTGCGCTCGCCCGAGGCGTGGACCGCGCTGCTGCGCGGCAGCCGCGGCCTGGCCGAGTCCTACCGCGACGGCCTCTGGGACTCGCCCGACGTGACGGCGGTCGTCCGCGTCGCGGCCCGCAACGTCGGCGGGCTCGACGCGATGCGCCGCCGGCTCACCCCGCTGCGCGAGCCGCTGCAGCGCGGCCGGGCCGCGTTCCGGCGCAACACCCCGGAGCGCAGCCGCGACGACATCTCCGCCCACTACGACCTCGGCAACGAGCTGTTCGGGCTGATGCTCGACCCCACGATGATGTACTCGGGCGCCGTCTTCGAGCGGCCGGGCATGACGCTGGAGGAGGCGTCGATCGCCAAGCTCGACCGCATCTGCGACAAGCTCGGCCTCGGCCCCGACGACCACGTGCTGGAGATCGGCACGGGGTGGGGCGGGTTCGCCGTGCACGCCGCGGCGACCCGCGGGTGCCACGTCACCACCACGACGATCTCGCACGAGCAGCACGACCTCGCGGTGCGGCGCGTCCGCTCCGCCGGCCTCCAGGATCGAGTGACCGTGCTCCTCGACGACTACCGCGAGCTGACCGGCCGGTACGACAAGCTCGTCTCGATCGAGATGATCGAGGCCGTGGGGTGGAAGGACTTCGATACGTTCTTCCGCGTGTGCAGCGACCGGCTGAACCCCGACGGCTCGATGCTGTTGCAGGCGATCGTCATCGACGACCGCGCGTATCAGGTCGAGAAGGCGTCGAAGTCGTTCATCCGGACCCACATCTTCCCCAACGGCTGCCTGCCGTCGCGTGAGGTGATCGCCCGCTGCGTGGCGCGCGTCACCGACTTCGACGCGGTGCACCTGGAGGATCTGACGCCGCACTACGCGGAGACGCTGAAGCGCTGGCGCACCAACTTCGACGCGGCGGCCGACAAGCTGGACGCGCTCGGCTACGACGAGCGCTTCCGTCGCCTGTGGCGCATGTACCTGGCCTACTGCGAGGCGGGGTTCGCCGAGCGCCGCATCAGCCTGATCCAGACCGTGCTGGCCAAGCCGCACTGGCGCCCGGTGGGCGCGGGCGTCGGTACCACGGCGCTGCCGCCGGTCTCCTCGGTGGCCGGCGTCTGATGTCCGCCGCGGTGGACGGCTGACGCCGGTGGCGCTCGACCTCGCCTACGACCGGCGCGGCTCCGGCCCGCCGCTGGTGCTCCTGCACCCGCTCGGCGCCGACCGCCGGGTGTGGGCGCCGGTGCTCGAGCGCCTGGCGGCCGAGCGCGACACGATCGCGATCGACCTGCCGGGGTTCGGCGCGTCGCCGGTGCTGGAGCCCGGCGCGGGCGCGCCGACGCCGGCCGCGCTGGCCGTCGCCGTGCGCGCGTTCGTGAGCGAGGCGCTGGGCGTCCGCAGCTGGCACGTCGCGGGCAACTCGCTGGGCGGCTGGGTCGCGCTGGCGCTGGCGCTCGACGGCGCGGTGGAGTCGGTCTCGGCGATCGCGCCCGCGGGCCTCTGGTCGGCCCCGCTGGCGCCGAAGCCGAGCCTCGCGCGCCGCGGCGCGCAGCTGGCCTCGCCGGTCGCCGGCGTCGCCGCGCGGATCGGTCCGCTGCGCCGCGCGATGCTGATCGGCTCGGTCGGCCATCCCGACCGCGTTCCGCCCACCGCCGCGGCCCATCTGGTGCGCGCCTACGGCCACGCTCCAGGCTTCGCGGCGGTCAACGCCGCGATGCGCGCGGGGCACTTCACCGACCTCGGACGGATCGAGGTGCCGGTCACGCTGCTGTGGCCCGAGCTCGATCGCCTGGTCGGCCGTCCGCGGCGCCTTCCGCCGCACGTGCGCAACGTGACCTTGACCGACTGCGGACACATCCCCATGTGGGATGACGCCGAGACCGTCGCGGAAGCGCTGCTGGCCGGCAGCGCGATCGCCGCCGGGGTGCGGTAACGCCGCATTGACATCTAGACTCGCGGCGGCATGAAGCAGTCGGAGCCACGGGTCGCACTCGTCCACGATTTCCTGCTCGACCTGCGCGGTGCCGAGCGGGTCTTCCTCGTGCTCTGCGAGATGTATCCCGACGCGGACATCTTCACGGCGGTCTACGACGCCAAGGGGACCGAGGGGCGCTTCGCCCATCGCAACGTCCACACGTCGTTCCTGCAGCGGCTGCATCCGAACGCGACGTCGTTCCGGCGGCTGCTGCCGCTGTACCCGTACGCCATGGAGGCGCTGGACCTCTCGGGGTACGACCTCGTCCTGTCGAGCTCGTCGGCGTGGGCGCACGGCGTGCTGCCGTCCGAGGACGCGGTGCACGTCTGCTACTGCCACAACCCCTTCCGGTACGCGTGGAACGCCCGCGAGGTGACGCTGCGCGCCCACGGGCCGATCGTGCGCGCCGGGCTCGGCGCGGTCCTGCAGCGCTGGCGCCAATGGGACTGGATCGCCGCCCAGCGCGTCGACCGCTACATCGCCAACTCCGAGACGACGCGCCGGCGGATCGCCCGGTACTTCACCCGTGAGGCCGACGTCGTCTACCCGCCCGTGGAGATCGAGCGCTTCGCGCCCGGCATCGTGGGCGACCACTACGTGGTGCTGTCGGAGCTGATGCCGCACAAGCGGATCGAGCTCGCCGTCCAGGCCTTCACCGACCTGCAGCGGCCGCTGGTCGTCATCGGCGACGGTCCCGACGCGCGCCGGCTGCACCGCATGGCGGGGCCGACCGTGCGGTTCGCCGGACGCGTGAGCGACGGTGAGGTGGCGCGCCTGCTGGGGACGTCGCGCGCGCTGATCGTCACCGCGACCGAGGAGTTCGGGATCGCCGCCGTCGAGGCCCAGGCCGCCGGGCGCCCGGTGATCGCGCTGGCCGAGGGCGGCGTCACCGAGTCGGTGCAGGAGGGGCGCACGGGCGCGTTCTACGAGGAGGCGACGCCCGCGGCGCTGGCCGAGGCCGTCCTCGCGTTCGATCCGCTCTCCGTCGATCCCGCCGACTGCGTCGCCAACGCGCAGCGCTTCAGCCGGACGGCGTTCGAGGCGGAGATCCGCGCGAACGTCGCCGCGGCCGTGGCGGCGGGTCCGAGCCCGCGTGGGGATCGGCGTCGCCCGGCGCGCGGGCTGGCGCTGGCCGGCCGTCGCGCGGCGTGAGGGTCGCGGTCGTCGTTCCCAACCGCGACGGGCTCCGGTGGCTGCCGGGGCTGGTGGGCTCGCTGCGGGCGCAGACGCGGGTGGCCGATCGGGTCGTCGTGGTGGACGACGGGTCGGTCGACGGCTCGGTGGCCTGGCTGCGTGGGTCCGGCGTCGAGGTGGTGGCGCGATCGTCGTCGGGCGGGTTCGCCGCCGCGGTGAACGCCGGGCTGGCGGCGGTGGCCGAGTGCGAGGCGGTGGCGCTGGTCAACACCGACGTCGCGCTGGCGCCGGAGTGGCTGGCGCGGACCGTCGCGGTGTTGGAGGCCGTACCGACAGCGGGGTCGGTGGCCACCAAGATGGTCTCCATGGACGATCCCGCCACGATCGACGACGCCGGGGACGCGCTGCGGCGCGACGGCGTCTGCGAGCAGCGGGGCCACGGGCGGCGCGACGAGATGGGGCGCTTCGAC
This sequence comes from Baekduia sp., assembly GCA_036500525.1. Classification (GTDB taxonomy): domain Bacteria; phylum Actinomycetota; class Thermoleophilia; order Solirubrobacterales; family Solirubrobacteraceae; genus Baekduia. The sequence goes on from DASYBY010000229.1 coordinate 8,709, forward strand.
GTGCCCGGCGACGTCTGGGGCGCCTGCGCGGGCGCCGCGCTGTACCGGCGGCGCGCGCTCGACGCGGTCGGGGGCTTCGACGAGTCCTACGGGATGTATCTGGAGGACGTGGACGTCGCGCTGCGGTTGCAGCTGGCGGGCTGGACGTGCCGGTACGAGCCGGTGGTCGCGGCGCACGCCGGGGGCGGGGCGGGCGCGACGGTCGGCTTCTGGGTCGCGCGCAACACGCTGCTGCTCGTCGCCCGCTGGTTCCCGTGGCGCTGGGCGCCGTACGTGGCCTACCGGCAGGCGTCGTGGCTGGTGGCCGCGAAGCGCCGGGGCGCGCTGCGCGATCACGTCCGCGGGCTGGGGGCGGCCGTGCCGCTGCTGCCGGGCGCGGTGCGGGCGCGGCGGCGCGGGCTGCGCGCGGCGATGGAGCGCGCGGTGCCCGTGCGCCCGTGGCGCGGTCCGCTGGCCGGCGGCCATCCCGAGGCGGCAGAGTGAAGACGATGGCCTCCAAGCGCGAGCGGGTCCGCGAGCCCTCGCCGGCGTTCTTTCGCCGGACGGTCGACGTCTCGGCGCTGCGGCTGCTCGTGCTGGCGCTCCTGGCGACCGCGTTCGCCGCGCTGGACCTCCGCGCCGGGATCGGTCCGCACGACGAGGGGCTGATGCTGCAGTGGGGCCACCGGATCGCCGGTGGCGAGTGGCCGTACCGCGACTTCTGGTGCAACTACCTGCCGGGGCAGCCGGTGATCCAGTCGATCATCGGCGACAGCCTGTGGGGCTGGCGCGTCCTGCGCGCGGCCACGGCCGGGATCGCCGCGGTGCTGGCGTATCTGCTGGTGCGCCGCGAGACGGTCAACGACCGCTGGGCGCTCGCCGCCTGGGCCGGCGTGGCCGCCGCTATGGCGTGGCCGCTGACGGCCGGGCCGAACGCGTCGGCCGTCGCGCTGGCGCTGGGCGCGATGCTGGCCGCGCGGCGCCACGGCGGGTGGGCCGGCCTGCTGACGGGTCTTGCGTTCCTGTTCCGGCCCGAGGTCGGGGTCGCCGCCGCGGTCGGCATCTGGGTGCTCGGTGAGCGGCGCAGCTTCGCGCCGCTGATCGGCGCGGCGATCGTCGCGTTCCTGGGGTTGTTGCCGTTCCTGATCGTGGCGCCCGGGGACCTGCTGTCGCAGACCTTCGGGTTCGCGGGCCAGCAGGGGCTGCAGCGCCTGCCGTTCCCGCTCGCCCCGCACACCGCGGACCCCAACAAGCTCCTGGAGCGCCTGTTCCCGGCCATCCTGGTGGTGTCGACGGTGCTGTGGGCTGCGGCGGCGCTGCCGCGGCGCCGGGGCGGCGCGTGGCTGCCGTTGATGCTCGTGGGGCTGGCGTACCTGCTGGCGCGCACCGACGAGTTCCATCTCGTGCCGCTGGCGGCGATCCTGGCGATCGCGCTGGCGATCGCGGCCTCGCGGGAGCCGCGCCGCGCGCTGCAGGTCGCGCTGTCGGGCGCGCTGGCGCTCATCGTGCTGCACGGCATGGACCGCCAATTCGGGAAGGTGCGCGACGCCGACAACATGGTCGCCGTCGACCTACCGGCGGTGAAGGATGTGCGCACGACGCCCAAGGACGGCGAGGCGCTGAAGGACCTCGCGACGGCCGTCGACCACCGTTCTCGCCCCGGCGATCCGATCCTGTCCGCACCGCCCCGCTACGACCGCGTCCGCGTCGGCGACACCTTGTTGTACACCCTGCTCGATCGCACCAACCCGACGCGCTACGACGTCGTCCAGCCCGGCGTGGTCACGACCGCCAAGGTCCAGCGCCAGATGCGCTCCGCGCTGCAACGCACCCGGACGAAGCTCGTGATCCGCTGGGAAGCACCGGTCGCGCGCGAGACCGAGGACAACGGATCAGGCCGCTCCTCAGGCGTCCGGTTGTTGGACAACTACATCGCCGTGCACTACCGGCGCGTGGGGCAGTACGGGGACTACCTGCTGTTGGAGCGGCGGGGCTAGGGGCGAGGCGCGGCGCTCCGGCGTCCCGCCCGGGCGTGGCGGGCGGTGCGGCTGAGGGGCGCGCTGAGCGGGCGTCCCGGTCGGCGCGTGGTCGGCGGTGCAGGCGCGGTCGGTCGGCAATGACGAGTGCGTCTGCGGTGGCGCGTGCGCTGGTCTGTCCTCCGCGCGGGGCGCGTGGTGCCTCGGGCGGGCGTCCGTCGGAGATGGATGGCACTTAGCCGTTGCATCTCAACGTCCAGGTGCCATCGGTCGGCTGGCCTCGAGATCGCTGGCACGTAGGGGTCGGTATGCGACCTTCAGGTGCCAGCCGCCCTCGCGAGACCGTTCACGCCCGAACGACCCCGGCCCCGGCGCCCGCGGAGGACAGACGGCGCCGGCGCCCCCGGAAGCCCACTCGTCATTGCCCACCGACCACGCCCCGCCGCGCCATCGACGCCCGGACGGGACGCCCACGCGCCAGCGTCCCTACAGATCCCGGCGCCCGAACGCCCACGCCGCCGCGGCGAGCGCGCCGATGAGGTACACGATCGCCCACGGGATCAGCAGTGGGCCCGCGTCGTGGGAGCCGCCCAGGGGGCCGAGCTGGACGATCGCGCCCGCCACGCCCGGGACGTCCTGGACCAGCAGGCGCAGCGCATCGCGGTAGAGGGCTTCGAAGGGGAGGACCCAGGAGGCGGTGGAGGCGATGTGCTGGAGCGTGGGGGATGGGATCGCGTCGCCGATCGCGCCCAGGAGGCCCGCGAGCAGGCCCATGCCGTAGGCCATCAACATCAGGGCGCCGTTGGCGGTCGCGCCGAGGAAGACGGAGCCCAGGAGCGACAGCGCCGCGATCAGCACCGCGCCGCCCGCCAGCCGAAAGCCCGAGGCGAAGGGGTGCGCGGGCCAGAAGTGGCCGATCGAGCCGGTGACCAGGACGGCGCCGAAGTACACCACCAACACGTACGCGGCGCTGACGACCGCCGCCGCCACGAAGCGCCCGAGCAGGTACTGCGTGCGCGTCAGGGGCCGGACGACCAGCGGCTGCAGCAGCCCGCGCTCGGCGTCGCCGCGCACCGCGCCCGCGGTGAGGAACGTCGCGAGCACCGTGCCGAGGAAGAGGCCGCCGAACATCGCCAGGCCGACGATCGTCGCGCCCGCCAGCGACCGCGCGTCCAGGCCCGAGCTGTCGTTGTCGAACCCGCTCAAGTCCTTGAACAACTCGTCGCAGCCCCAGGCGTACAGCCCGCCGAACACGACCGTCAGCACCAACACCACCAACAACACCCGCCGCCGCAGCGCCTCCTGCAGGGCATGGCGGGCGACGATCGAGACGCCGTTCATCGCGCGTCCGCCACGGTCCCGAGGTACACGTCTTCCAGCGTCGAGCGCACGACGCGCACGCCGTAGACCTGTTCGCCCGCGGCGACCAGGTCGGCGACGATCCGCGGCACGTCGTCGCGCGTCGCGCCGTCGATGGTCCGCAGCCCGCTCGCCAGCTCGACCTCGACGCCGCTGCCGCGCTCCAGGTCCGCGGGCGCGCCCGCCGCGACGACCTCGCCGCGGTCGATGATCACCACGCGGTCGCAGACGTGCTCGACCTCGCTGAGCAGGTGCGTGTTCAACAGCACGGCGACCCCGCGGCGGCGCAGCTCCTCCAGCAGATCGCGCACCGTCCGCCGCCCGCCGGGGTCCAGCGCGCTGGTCGGCTCGTCGAGCAGCAGGAGCTTCGGCCCGCCGATCATCGCCTGCGCCAGCCCGAGGCGCTGCTGCATCCCCTTGGACATGGCCTCGACGTGGGTGCCGGCATCGCCCTCCAGCCGGACGAGCTCCAGCAGCTCGCCCCGCTCGCGCGCCCCGCCGTCGGACCCGCTCAGCCGTTGGTGCAGCAGCAGCACCTCGTCGGCCGTGCACCACCCCGGGAAGCGGAACAGCTCCGCCAGGTACCCGAACGGCTGGGCGACCTGCACCGTCCCGGCCGACGGCCGCACCAGGCCGCAGGCGATCTTCGTCAGCGTCGATTTCCCCGCGCCGTTGGGCCCCAACAACCCGACCAGCTCGCCCTCGCCGATCTCCAGATCGACGCCGCGCAGCGCCTCGTGCCGGCCGTAGCGCTTGCGCAGGCCGGCGATCGCCAGCGCGGGGCTCATGCGGTCAGGACGAGCGGGGCACCGTTGGTGATGACGATCGTGTGCTCGGCGTGGGCCGAGAGCGAGCCGTCGGCGGTGCGGACGATCCACGCGCCGTCCTCGACGACCTCGCCCTCGCCCGCGGCGATGATCGGCTCGATCGTGATGACCAGCCCCGCGGTCAGCTCCGGCGACGGGCCGGGCATGCCGACGCTGAAGACCGTCGGCGCCTCGTGGATCCGGCGGCCGATGCCGTGGCCGGTCAGCGCACCGCAGACGGCGAAGCCGCGCTTCTCGACCTCGCCCTGCACCGCGACGCCGATGTCGTTGACCTTCGCGCCCGCGGTCGCGACCGACATCCCGCGCTTGAGGCCCGACTCGGCGGCGCTGATGAGCTTCAGCGCGCTCGGCTTGACCTTGCCGACCGCGACGGTGCGGCACGCGTCGGCGTAGAAGCCGTCCAGCTCGGCGGTCACGTCGAGCTTGACCAACTCGCCCTCGCGCAGCCGCCGCGGGCCGGGGATGCCGTGCACGGCCTCGTCGCCGACCGAGATGCAGATCGTCCCGGGGAAGTCGTAGTCCAGGCGCGGACCCGACTGCGCGCCGTGGGCGGCGAAGATGCGGGC
>DASYBY010000230.1:0-13338 GCA_036500525.1 Baekduia sp.
CCGGGGAGCGGTCTGGGGTGGGGTCTGCCCTACGGTGGAGGAATGCTCGCCCGGCAAGACCTGCGCAACGTCGCCATCATCGCCCACGTCGATCATGGCAAGACGACGCTCGTCGACGCCATGCTTCGGCAGTCCGGCACCTTCTCCGCCCACGAGGAAGTGGCCGACCGGGTCATGGACTCCATGGACCAGGAGCGTGAGCGCGGCATCACGATCCTCGCCAAGAACGCGGCGATCCGCTACACGCCGGAGGGGCAGAGCGAGGTCAAGATCAACCTGGTCGACACCCCCGGCCACGCCGACTTCGGCGGCGAGGTCGAGCGCGGCCTGACGATGGTCGACGGCGTCGTGCTGCTGGTCGACAGCTCCGAGGGCCCGCTGCCCCAGACGCGCTTCGTGCTGCGCAAGGCGCTGGAGGCGAACCTGCCGGTGATCCTGGTCATCAACAAGGTCGACCGCCCCGATGCCCGCATCGCCGAGGTCCTCGACGAGGTCTACCAGCTGTTCATCGACCTGGACGCCAACGACACCCAGATCGAGTTCCCCATCGTCTACACCAACGCGCGGGCCGGGCAGGCGTCGACGACCCAGGGCGTCGACGGCGTCGACCTCAAGCCGCTGCTGGACCTGCTGGTCACCGCCGTCCCGGCGCCGACCTACGCCGAGGGCCACGGCCTGCAGGCGCTGGTCACCAACCTCGACGCGTCGGCCTACGTCGGCCGCCTCGCGCTCTGCCGCGTGCACAACGGCACGATCAGCAAGGGCGAGACGGTGTCGTGGTGCCGTCACGAGTCCGGCGACGTCGAGAAGGTCCGCGTCTCCGAGCTGTACATCACCGAGGGCATGAGCCGCATCTCCGCCGACAGCGCCGGCCCCGGCGAGGTCATCGCCCTGGCAGGCTTCCCGGAGATCACCATCGGCGACACGATCGCCGACGCCAACGACCCGCAGCCGCTGCCGCCCGTCAGCGTCGACGAGCCCGCGCTGGGCATGACCATCGGCATCAACACCAGCCCGCTCGCCGGCAAGGTCGGCTCCAAGCTGACCGCCCGTCAGGTCTCCGATCGCCTGCAGGCCGAGCTGGTCGGCAACGTGTCGATCCGCGTGCTGGAGACCGAGCGCCCCGACACCTGGGAGGTCCAGGGCCGCGGCGAGCTGCAGCTCGGCGTGCTGGTGGAGACCATGCGCCGCGAGGGCTTCGAGCTCACGGTCGGCAAGCCCAAGGTGGTCACGCAGACCGTCGACGGCAAGATCCACGAGCCGATCGAGCGCATGGCCATCGACGTGCCCGAGGACTTCCTCGGCACCGTCACGCAGCTCATGGCGCTGCGCAAGGGCCGCATGGAGCAGATGATCAACCACGGCACCGGCTGGGTCCGCCTGGAGTACCTCGTGCCCGCCCGCGGCCTGATCGGCTTCCGCACCGAGTTCATGACCGAGACCCGCGGCTCGGGGATCATGCACTCGGTCTTCGAGACCTACGAGCCCTGGCAGGGCGACATCAAGACGCGCGCCGCCGGCTCGCTGGTCGCCGACCGCTCCGGCAAGACCGCGTCCTTCGCGATCATGCGCATGCAGGAGCGCGGCGCGCTGTTCGTCGGCCCCGGCGAGGACGTCTACGAGGGCATGATCGTCGGCTCCAACGCCCGCGCGGACGACCTCGACGTCAACGCGGTCAGGGAGAAGAAGCAGACGAACATCCGGTCGGCCAACGCCGACGAGATGGTCAACATGGTGCCGCCGCTGCGCCTGTCGCTCGACCAGGCGCTGGAGTTCATCCGCTCCGACGAGTGCGTCGAGGTGACGCCCGACGCCGTCCGGCTGCGCAAGGTCGTGCTCACCGCCAACGACCGCGTCAAGGCCAACCGGAACGCGGCGAAGGTGGGCGTGGTCTGAGCGCGGCGCGCCGCGGCGCGCTCACTTGAGCCAGATCGCTCCCGGCACGTTGCGCCGGTCGATGGCGATGCGGTTGCGGACCACCAGCAGGTGCACGTAGTTCGCACCGTGGGCGAGGGCGCGCCGGCGAAGCGCATAGCTGCCGCGCACGCGGCGGTTGTGCGCGACCAGCGTCCCCACGTCGTCGGGCGTCGACGAGACGTAGACGTCGACCTTGGTCCCCGACGGCAGGCCGGCGGAGGTCCACCGCACGCGCAGGGCGCCGCCCTTGCGCTTCAACCGCTTGCGGCTGGTCGACCGCGGGGTGACGCGTCGCGGCGTGACGCGCTGGATCTTGCGGACCGTCTGGGCCCGCACGCGGGCGCTGCCGCCGCCGTCGATCTTCGTGACCGTCCAGCGGCCGGGGGCCGGCGCCAGGATCGTGAGCCCGGCGTAGCGGTTGACCGGATCGGTGACCGGGATGGCATCCCTGCGCGTGCGGGTGGAGACGTAGTTCGTGCCGTCCGGCGAGCGCAGGTGGATGACCGGGACGCCGGTGGTCCCGATCGCGTCGACCATGAGCAGCGGGCGGCCGGGCTCGACCTGGATGGTCGACTTCCTGGCCCGCGACACGGTGACGTAGCGGCTGAGATCGGAGCCGATCCAGTCCGGCCAGGACGGGAACTTCTTCCACTCCATCCCGAAGCCGAGCGTGACGGTCTTGGCGCACTTGCCGAACGCGCCGACGCACACCTGGCCGAAGCCTCCGGCGCCGGCCTCGGAGACCACGCCCTGCGCCGACCCCAGGGTCAGGCCGCGCAGCTGGCCGGTGGCCTTGCCGCTCGCCGTGAAGTGCTTGGTGTTCATCTTCACGGTGGCGTCGGTGGACAGGTCGACGCCGAGGAAGCTCAGGTCGGCCTTCAGCGACCCGCTGGCGGCCAGGGGCGACAGGGCGGTCTGGAGGTGCAGCGACCCGTTGACGGGGCTGCCGTCGGCCTTGATGAAGGAGACGTTGCCGCCGAGGGTGAGCTTGCCGTCGAAGGAGATGGCGAGGGTGACGCCCTTGAGGTAGATCAGCGAGACCTGGGGGACGCCGGGGACGCTGCCCCACCGGCCCGACGCGGTCAGCGCGATCTTCAGCGGGGGCGTCGCCAGGCCGCTGACCGAGCCGCCGACGGAGCTGAGGATGAACCCGGTGGTGCCGATCGGAACGTCGTGCGAGACCGACACGCCGAAGGCGTCGAGCTTGCCCTTGACGAGCGAGCCGCTCACGTCGAGGCCGAAGGCGGGGGTGGCGAACCCGCCGCTGGCGGTCCAGGTGTCGTCGGCCTGGCTGTAGGCGAGCTTGAGCGCGGAGATCCTCCATCCGCCCCCGAGGTCGAAGTCGCCGAACTGGACGTCGCCGCCGAGCAGGCGGACGGGGGCCGCGCTGGACCCGTGGATGCCGATGGAGACGTCGGCCTGCGAGGCCTGCTTGATCGGCAGGGGGAGACCGACCCTGGCGGTCGCGATGAGGCCGCCGCCGTCGCGCCCGTCGAGGTACATCTGCAGCTTGCCGCCGGTCAGCGTCGACAGCGTCACGTCGAGGCCGGCGACCGTGAAGGCCTGGGGCTGCGGTGCCGCGAGGTCGACGGTCGCGAGGTTGTCGCGTCCGGAGACGCTGTCCTTGACGGGCTTGGCGTCCACCGACAGGACGCCCGCGGCCACGGGGATGGTCAGTCCGGGGCGCTGCTCGGAGAGCATCACCGGCCCCGCCGACGTGACGGTCTGCGCGTCGGGGTCGAGCGTGACCGGTCCGTCGACGCCGACGGAGCCGTTGAGCCGGACGTTGCCCGACATGGTGTAGGAGTCGCCCGCCGCGGCGATCTGGTCCGCGCAGACCTCGACCGCGCCGACCCGGCGGCGGGTGCGCTCGCAGCCCGCGAACGTCGAGCCCGGGCTGCCACCGCCGTCGCCGGCCTGGCCGACCCCGCCGTCGTCGGCCGGCGGGTGCACGGAGGTCGCGCCGAGGCACCAGCTGGGGTCGGCGGGGACGTAGGCGCTGCCGTCATCGCCCGGGCTCGATCCGAGCAGGAACGCGTCGCCCTCGGCCCGTAGACGGCGGCGGAAGTTCCGGACCGTCCCATCCGGGTCGGTGACGGTGACCGTCGCGACGGTGTCGGGCACCGTGCCGTCGCTGCGGTTGGAGGCGAAGTAGCAGAGGCCGTAGGTGTAGGTGCGCGCGTCCTCGGAGAGGAAGTCCTCGAAGTTCTCGGGGCCGAATCCCTGGGTGATGTCGGCCGAGAGCTCGGCGTCGCCGATGCCGTCGCGGTCCCCGTACCAGGCGTGGTAGCCGTCGACGTCCCACACGTGCAGGTCGATGTCGGTGGCGTCGGTGTCCCAGCTCAGGCTGGCGCGGACCTGCGCATCGGCGTGGGCGACGGAGGTCGCGATGCCGAGCAGCAGGAGCGCAGACACCGCGAGAGCGGCCAGCGACCCGAGGGTGGCCGGCCAGCGGCGCAAGTTCATCCTCAACCTCTTCAGCTTCGTGGAGCGGCGGACGTGCCGGCGGAATTCCTACTCGACCCGGGATGAGAATGCAACAGTAGTGTGCGTCGCTCACTGTCACCGAGAAGGACGACCACGATGGCGTGTGCCCACTGCGCAGCACCCGTTCCCGACAGCGCCCGCTTCTGCACCAGGTGCGGAGCGCCGAGCGTCCGGCCACCCGTGTCCAGGACGAGGTGGGCCGTCGCGCTGGGCGCGGCGCTGGTGGTGTCGGCGATCGGCGGGCTGATCGCCGTCCTCGCCCTCGCCGGCGGTCCGGAGGCGAGCGGCACCGCCGCGAGCGCGCCGTCCGGCGCCGCCCAGTCGCGGTCGGCGACGAGGACCGTCGTGACGGTGGTCGCCGACGCGCCGACGCGCAAGCCGCACCCCGCCGCGGCGGCGTCGACGGCCCTCGTCATGACCGGGTACTCCGCCGGGCGGTACTCGCTGACGGTGCCCGCGTCGTGGACGCAGGTCTCCGATGACGCCGACCACTCCGGGGTCTACCGCGAGAGCCGGTGGAACAGCCCGAGCGGAGACGGCTATCTGCTCATCGACTACACCGTCGGCTTCGACGGCACCCCGAGATCGGGCGCCGACCCGCTGCGCGATGGGCTGCGAGGCACCGCCGGATACGTCGAGCACTTCTACGGCTCCTGGCTGGGAGGACGCTTCTGGCGCTGGGAGTTCACGAAGGGCGGTCAGCGCAAGGTCGACCTGTTCTCGACGACCTGCGGCACCGGGTACGCGCTTCTGGGAGCCGCGTCTCCGGCGCGCTTCCTGCGCCTCGAGGCCACGTTCGCGGCTGCCGCCAAGTCGTTCGTGCCTCGCTGCTAGCGCACTGCTGTGCATTGAGGATCGTGACCTGAACGATGGGCTAGTCCTGGCGCGCCGATGTCCTGAGGGCGCCTGGGATATTGCGCAGCAGCGCTAACTGAGCACTAGCGCACTGAGTTGAGGTCCGCTACTGTGCCGCCGCGAGCTCGAGGCGACGCTCTGGATGGTCCCAAACGGAATTGGGACTGCGCGGGAGGCAATCCGCGCGGCGTCTCAGCGGTACGGATTACCGAACCTCCGGGAATGAGATGCCTGCGTTCTGCGCTGCCTGCGGTAACCGAGTAGATGATGACGTTCGCTTCTGCACCGGCTGCGGTGCGGCGGTCGCTCAGCCACGCCCCGCGGCGCCCGAGCCGCCCCCGGCACCCCCGGCACCCCCGGCACCCCCGGCACCGCCGGCCTACTTCGCTGCGCCCGAGCAGCCGCCGTCGGGCGGTGGGCCGGGCAAGGGTCTCATCGCAGGGCTCGCCGGGGCGCTGGCGCTGGTGCTCGCCGGCATCGTCGTGGCCGTGCTGGTGGCCTCCGGCGGATCGAGCTCCACGCCGACGGTGGCCGTCGCAGCGCCACCCACGGCGACGAGCACCGCCCCGAGCAACGTCACGACGGTCACGCGCATCATCGAGCGGCCCGCCAAGAAGGCCAAGAAGAAGTCGTCTTCGTCGTCGAGCGCGTCGCTGGTCAGGACCTCCGCGCCGCCGGTCCATCACATCGCCTCGACATCGACGCTGAGCGACAAGGCGGAGATCCGCGGGGTCCTGCAGCGGCACTGGAGCGCGATCGAGGCCGGCAACTACTCCGCCGCCTTCGCGCTGCTGGTCCCCGGCTCGCAGAGCGAGAGCAGCTGGACGGCCGGGCACGAGCAGGATGCGCTGGTCAGCGAGTCGCTGTCGCTGGGAACGCCGAGCCTGACCTCCTCGACCACCGCGACCGCACCGGTGAACAGCCTCCACACCGAGGCCGCGTCGGGCTGCTTTGACTGGAGCGGCTACTACGAGATGCAGAAGGTCGGCGGAGACTGGCGTATCGGCAAGGCCAAGATCAGCCGGTCGGCGTGCTGAGAGCTCGGATCCGGCGCGTCGGTCTCGCCGCGGCGTTGACGGTCGGGCTGGTCCTGGCGGCGCTGACGTACGTCGCGCTGACGCTCGTGGCTGGGACGGGGCAGGACGGCGACGCGCCGGCTGCTCGCTCCGCGGCGAGGGTCAGCTCCAGCACGCCGAGCGCTCATGACGGCGACCAGAACGTCGGCGGCGTGGCGATCGTCGACGGCAAGGTCACCTACAGCGGAGCGATCAAAGCGCCCAAGCCGGCCGGCCATCACCACAGGACATCGAAGAAGGCGGCGGCGCCCGCCCGGCCGTCGTCGGTGCCCACGAGCAGCGCGACCGGCACGCCGGCGCTGGCACGCGAGATCGGGCAACTCGTGATCACGCCGCTCACCGGCCAACGCGCGGATGCGAGCCTGCTGGCCCGGGTCCGGAGCGGCCAGGTCGGCGGCGTGATCCTGTTCGGCGACAACATCGCGACGACCTCGCAGGTCAAGGCGCTCGCCGATGGCCTGCAGGCCGCGGCACGCGCCGGCGGGCAACCGGGGCTGCTGATCATGACCGATCAAGAGGGTGGCACCGTCAGGCGCCTGCCATCGCAGCCGCCGACCACGTCGGCCGCGCAGATGGGCGTCGCGGGCACCGCGGCCACCCAGGGTGCGGCGACCGGTGCCGCGATGGCCTCGCTGGGACTCAACGTGGACCTTGCCCCAGTCGCCGACGTGCCGACGACGGCGACCAACTTCCTCGGCACGAGGGCGTTCGGCCGATCTTCGCCGGCGGTCAGCCGGAGCGCGTGTGCGTTCTCCGCGGGCCTGCATCAGGGCGGCGTGGCGAGCTCGCTCAAGCACTTCCCGGGCCTCGGCAGGGCGTCCGGCAACACCGACGGCTCCGCGATCGCCATCCAGGTCACCCAGTCGCAGCTCGCTGCCGACCTGGCGCCCTACCGGCGCTGCGCCAACGAGCCGCAGACGATGGTGATGGTCTCGAACGCCTCGTACAGCGGCCTCACCGGATCGGTCCCGGCGGTCGTGTCACCCAACACCTACGCGTTGCTGCGCTCGACGCTCGGCTTCGGCGGGGCGACCATCTCGGACAGCCTCAACGCCGCCGCCGTCAACGGCGTGGCCGACCTCGCCGTCAAGGCGGTCGCGGCCGGGCTCGACCTGCAGCTGTGGACGTCGGTCGCGGCCGCGCAGCAGGCGTACCGCCAGATGCTGAGCGCCACCAAGTCCGGTTCGCTCTCGCGCACGCAAGTGCGCCAGGCCGCGGCGCGGGTCCTTCAACTCAAGCAGAGCCTCGGCCTCGCGTAGGCCGCTCGTCGTCGGAGAGGAACACATGGACACCATGCAACAGCCGGCCCTTCCGCCTCCGGGCGCGCCCGGCCACGTCCCCGCCCACGCGCCGCCGACCATGCCGGGCGCCTACATGGGCCCGCCGTACGCGGCGGTGCCACCGATGCCGCCGTCCGGGCGCTCGGCGGGCTTCTGGGTGGGGGTGACCGCGGCGATCACCGCGGGCGTGATCGCGGCGCTGCTGGTCGGCTTCTTCATCGGCCGCGGCACCCGGTTGAGCAACGACGACGTGCAGGGCAAGCTGATCCAGCAGCAGCAGGCCGATCTCATCGTCCAGCAGAAGGCGCTCAACGATCAGCGGTCGACGATGCTCGTCCGTCAGCGCAAGCTCATCTCCGGCGCCCGCTCGTCGGGGCAGGCCACCGGCCGGCGTGAGGGACGCGCCGAGGGCCGCCAGGAGGGCTTCACCTCCGGCCAGCAGGCCGGCTACAGCCAGGGCCAATCCGCCGGCTACAGCCAGGGCCAGAACGATGGCTACAGCCAGGGCCTGGACCAGGGAACGTGCCTGGCCGACTACTTCTACTGCTAGCTGCGTTCCCGTCGTGCCGCACACGGCCATCACCGACGACACGACCCCCGATTGGGAGAGCGGCGTGCTGGCGTCCCTGTACCAGGTCGCCTTCGCCACACCCGACCGGGAGGTCGCCGGCGTGCTGGTCGGGATTCCGGGAACCGACGGGCAGTCGCCGACGGTCCGGGCGGTCGTGCCGGCCGCCCAGGGCACCCAGGTCGGCCAGGCCTCCCTGTTCACCCACCAGACCTGGGCGGTCATCCACAACACGATGGCGCGCCACTACGCCGGCCTGGAGGTCGTGGGCTGGTACCTGTCGCGGCCGGGGATGGGCACCGACCTCGTCGAGGCCGACGTGACCAACCATCAGCGATGGTTCGACTCGCCCAAGCAGGTCCTGCTGACGCTGGACTCGCGCGCGCACCGAGGGGCCCTGTACCAGACGCTGCCGCAGGGGCTGGTGCGGATGCATGAGGGGCCTGTCGCCCGGCGGCACGCGCGGCCCGCGCCATCGCCGGGCGTCGGCGCGGCCGTCGCCGTGCTCGCCGTTCTCGGGGTCGCGCTCGGCGCCCTGCTCTTTCTCGTTACCCAACTGCTCACCACGTTGTGAGCCGGGAGGCACGCACCCCATGTCCATGACCCAGACGCCGACGGCGACCTGCGCCAGCTGCGGCACGACCGGCATCAACGGGCGGTTCTGTCCGTCCTGCGGCGCGCCGGTCACCGCGGCCGTGCCACCCGACGCCGCGGCTGCCCCACAGGGCGTCCCGGTGCAGCCACCCGCGGCGCCGGCGTCCGCTCGCTCGGCTCGCCGTCCGCGCTGGCTTCCGGCCGCGCTGATCGGGGCGACCGTGGCGGCGGTCGGTGTCGCGGTCGCCGTCGTCCTGCTCGTCGTCGGAGGGAACCCGTCCGACCCCGACGCCAAGAAGGCCGCCGCGCGACCGGGGCTCCGCGACGTCACCCTCGCCGCGCAGGACGTCTACGTGCCCCGTCAAGGCAACGGCTTCGTCGCGTTCATGCCCACCGGCTGGACGGTCACCAAGACACGGCTGACCATTCCGTTCGCGGGCGCCATCGTGGTGAAGAGCGCCCAGGACGACAGTCAGACCGTGACGGTCGGCGCGCTGAACGAGAACACCGGCAGCCTGGCGAGCGCCGCGAAGGCGCTGCGGCCGTCGTTGGGCGACGACGCCACCGTGACCGCCTCGGCCGCCACGCGGTTCGCCGGCGGGCGCAAGGCATGGCGCATCAACTACACCGCCGGTGGGCAGACGGCCGTCGCCTACCTCTTCGATGCCTGCCACAGCCGCTACGGGGTGGTCGGCAGCTCAAAGGCGGCGTCCTACGACACCGTCAAGGCGCGCTTCGGCCTGATCGCGTCCAGCCTGCAGCCCAGCTGCTGAGCCCGGTGATGAGCACCGCACCGAGCGTCGACCCGGGGACGCCGTGCGCCGCGTGCGCGGCGTCGATCCCGACGCCGCTCGACCGCTTCTGCGCCGCCTGCGGCCGACCGCTGCGGCACGCGGATCGGCGACCAGGGCCGCCCGCCGAGCATCCGTGGGAGCTCGACGGCGCGGCACCCGCCACCCAGCCTGGGCATCGGCCTCGCCACGGGCTCGCGGCGAGCCTCGGCGGGGCGCTCGTGCTCGCGCTGCTGGTCCTCAGCGCTGCGGTCATCCTGGCCGTGACACGCTCCGACACGCCGACGCCGCAAGTCGACAACGGCGCGTCCACCGCGGCGGCGAGCGCGCCCGTCAGCCCGTGAGCGCCCAGCTCTCCCGTCTGGGCGCCGTTCGGGCCACGTTGGTGCTCCTGGTCGCCGCGGCCGTGACGTTCTGCGGCCTGCTGCTGGTCGTCGGCACGGCCGACCAGCCGGCGGTCGTGCCGGTACCGCGCCCGGTCTCGGCGCTGGACATCAAGCCTCCCGCCGGCGCCGCGCCGCGACCGTCCGGGTCGGCGGTCAAGCCGAGCGCCAGGTCCAAGCGCGCAAGGCCGAAGCCCGATGCCTTCGAGCGGCTGGCGCGCGCGCAGACGCGCCAGGCGCGCAAGCAGCTGCGCGCGGCGCGCAAGCGCGCCATCGGCCTTCCGCCCGGCGCACGACCGCGCCCGCGGCCGCCGCAAGCCACGAGCGGGGGAGGGAGCGCACCTCCCGTCCAGCCCAAGGCCAAGCCGCAGGCGACCTCGACCGCGCCCGCCGCCGTGAAGCCGCCGCCGACGACCACGACGACCAGGACGCCCGCCGTCGCCAAGCCCACACCCGCGCCGACGCAGACGCAGCCCGCGCAAGGCACCACGACGGGGAACCCGTCGGGCGGCACCCCGGCGCCGGGGTGATCGCCACCCGCCCCGTCCCCCGACCAGGGGATGGCCCGGTCCGGGGCGCTGACCGATGACTGGGGAGCGGTGACCGTCCATCCTGATCGCTTCCATCCCCGGCGCCTGGCAGCGGCGTTGTCCGATCCGGAGCGTTTGGAGGTCCTCGACCGCACGGGCCTCATGGACTCGGGTCCGGAGCAGGCGTTCGATCGGTGGTCCGCGCTGGCCGCCCGCGGCCTGCGGGCGCCCAGCGCGACGATCACGCTCTTCGACGACGAGCGGCAGTTCTTCAAGAGCTCGGTCGGCATCGACGGGCTCGCCGCCGGCATGAGCGCGGCGGCCAGCAGCTCGATCTGCCAGTACGTGATCGCCGGCGCCGCGCCGCTGATGGTCGCCGACGTGCGCGCCGTCCCCGAGCTGCGCGACCTCGCCGCGGTCCGCGAGTACGGCGTCGTCGCCTACGCCGGCACGCCGATCTGCGTGCACGACCAGGCTGTCGGCACGCTCTGCGTCACGCAGTCCGAGCCGCGCGTCTGGACCGCGGCCGACCTGGAGCTGCTCGCCGACTTCGCCGAGGCGATCGCGGGGGAGACAGCGCTGCGCCTGGCCGCGACCGACCTGCACCGCAGCAACGCGCTGGTCGCCGCCCACAACCGCATCCACGAGCTGCTCAGCGCCGACGCGCCGCTGAGCTCGGTCCTCGACGAGGTCGTGCGCAGCATCGAGGGCTACGACCCGCGGCTGCGCGGCTCGGTCCTGCTGCTCGACGCGGTGGGCCGGACCATCCACCACGGCGCGGCGCCGACGCTGCCGCCGGCCTACGTCGCGCAGCTCGACGGCCTGACCATCGGCCCCGACGTCGGCTCGTGCGGCGCGGCCGCCTTCCACAACGACGAGATCGTCTCGCGCGACCTGGACACCGATCCGCGCTGGGCGACCTTCCGCCCGCTCGTGCGCGAGCACGGGCTGCGCCACTGCTGGTCGTTCCCGATCCGCGACGGCGACGGCGACGTGCTCGGCACCTTCGGCCTCTACGGCTCCGAGCCGCGCGAGCCGACCGAGGAGCACCGGCGCTTCATCCGCGACGCCGCGCACCTGGCGGGGATCGCGATCCAGCGCCGGCGCGCGACCGAGGAGCTCGTGCACCGCGCGACCCACGACGCGCTGACCGGCCTGCCCAACCGCATGTTGTTGCTCGATCGGCTGACGCAGGCGCTGGCGCGCAGCCGCCGCAGCGGCACGGCGCTGGCGGTGTTGTTCATCGACTTGGACCGCCTCAAGCTCGTCAACGAGACGCTCGGGCACGAGGTCGGCGACGAGGTCCTGCGCGAGGTCGCCGAGCGGCTGGCCGGCTGCGTGCGGCCGGGCGACACCGTCGCGCGCTTCGGCGGCGACGAGTTCATCGCCGTCTGCGAGGACGTCGACGCCGAGCGCGCGAGCGCCATCGCCGAGCGCGCGCTGGCCGCGGTCGCGGTGGCCGAGCGCGGCGCGGCGGGCGGCCTGTCGCCGACCGCGAGCATCGGCGTCGCGGTGATCCCGCGCGGCGAGCCCGGCGCCCACGAGGCGATCCGCCGCGCCGACGAGGCGATGCACGCCGCCAAGGAGCACGGCGGCAACCGCCACCGCCACAGCCGCGACCAGGGCGCCGCGGGCGCCGCGGGCGCCGGGCGCCGGCTGGAGGTCGAGGCGGCGCTGCGCGGCGCGCTGGAGCGCGGCGAGTTCCACCTCGCCGCGCAGCCGATCACCCGCTTCGCCGACGGCTCGCTGCACGGGGTGGAGGCGCTGCTGCGCTGGACCCATCCCGACCTCGGCGACGTCGGCCCCGACGAGTTCGTCCCCATCGCCGAGGAGACCGGCCTGATCGACGCCATCGGCGCCTGGGTGGTGCGCGCCGCGTGCGCCGCCGCCGTGGAAGCCCAGCGCGCGGTCGGCCCCGACCTGTCCCTCGGCGTCAACGTCTCGCCGCGCCAGCTGCGCGACCCGGGGTTCTCCACCGTGGTCGAGCGCGCGCTGAGCGAGACCGGCCTGCGCGCCTCGCTGCTGGTCGTCGAGATCACCGAGACCGCGCTGCTGGGCTCGGACCCGACGACCGGCCACACGCTCGACGCGCTGCGCGCGCTCGGCGTCAACCTCGTGCTCGACGACTTCGGCACCGGCTTCTCGTCGCTCTCGATGCTCAAGGAGCGCCCGATCGACGGCATCAAGATCGACCGCTCGTTCGTGGCCGGGCTGCCCGACGACAAGAGCAGCGGCGCGATCGTCGCCGCGGTGGTCGGCATGGCCCAGGCGCTGGGGCGCTCGGTCACGGCCGAGGGCATCGAGACCGTCGAGCAGCTCGCGTTCCTCCGCGCGCTCGGCTGCGACCTGGCCCAGGGCTACCTGCTCGGCCCGCCGATGTCCTTCGGCGAGATCGAGCGCTGGGTCCCGGCGCGCGCGGCCGGGTAGCCCGCCGCCTCAGACCGCGAGGTGCTGCGCGACCGTCGTCGACGCCGGCTCGCGCACCGGCGCGGCCAGCGGCTCGCAGCCGGCGGCGGCGCGCGTGTCGGTCGACAGCGTGTGGCGCAGGCGGCCGAAAGCGACGGTGCCGGTCAGCGCCGGCAGGCCGAGCTGGAACGCGCGGTAGGCCAGCACCGCGGCGGTCGCCGAGGCCAGCGGCGTGCCGTAGAGCGCGAGCGCCGCGACGAGGCCGCCGTCGGATCCGCCGACCCCGCCGGGCAGCGGGATCAGGCCGCCCAGCTGGCCGATGACGTAGGCCAACAGGAAGTCGCCGGCGACCGGCGCGTGGCCGAAGGCGTGGAAGGCGGCGAACAGCGACGCCATGTCGAACGCGAGGTAGCCGATCGCGCCGCCGATGACCGACGGGCGGCCGGAGCGC
>DASYBY010000231.1:0-34106 GCA_036500525.1 Baekduia sp.
TGCTCGCGGGTGTCGAGCAGCCCGATGCTCCACTCGACGGTCGCGCGCAGCGTGCGCTGCCGCTCCGGCAGGTCGACCGGGCCGGTCCCCAGCGCGTCGAGGCTCTCGCCGAGCCGCGCGAGCAGCGCCTCGGGCTCCAGCAGCCGGACGCGGGCGGCGGCCAGCTCGATGGCCAGCGGCAGGCCGTCGACGCGGCGGCAGATCTCCAGGATCGCGTGCGCGTTGTCGTCGTTCAACGCGAAGGTGTAGCGGACGGCCCGCGCGTGGTCGACGAACAGCTGGACGACCGGCACCGCGGCCAGCTGCGCGGTCGTCGCCCGCCCCGGGAAGATCGGCACGGTCAGCGGGCTGATCGCATACTCGCGCTCGGCGCGCAGCCGCAACACGGTGCGGCTCGTCGCGACCAGCTTCAGCCGCGGGCAGCGCGCCAGCAGCTGGTCGAGCTCGGGGGCAACGCCAATCACCTGCTCCAAGTTGTCCAACACGAGCAGCGTGGGCGTGTCCGCGATCGCCTCGGCCAGGGCGTCCAGCGCCGGGCGCTCGCCCTCGACCGTCACGCCGACCGCGGCGGCCATGCGCGGCAACACCAGCTCGGGGTCGGCGACGGAGGCGAGCGGGACGAACGTCGCGCCCCGCGGGTAGCGGTCGTCGAGCGCCTCGCCCACGGCGATCGACAGCCGCGTCTTGCCGACGCCGCCCGCGCCGGTCAGGGTGACCAGCCGGACCTCGGGCTCGGCGAGGAGCGCGGAGACCGCGGCGATGTCCGGCTCGCGCCCGATCAGGGTGGTCGACGTGACCGGCAGCGAGCGCGGGGCCGGCCCGGCACCGTCGCCCGTCGCCGCGCGACCGCCCGCCGCGAACCGCTCGCTCAGCAGCAGCGCCAGGTCGTCGCGCACGAGCCGCGCGAGCTCCCGCGGCGTCGTGAACGTGCGGAAGGAGTCCGATCCCTCGGTGTGGAGCTGGTCGATCATGGCCTGCAGCCCGGGCTCGCGGTCGGGCGCCGGCTTCTTGACGTACAACAACCTCGGGATGCCGTTCGACAGGCGGAACTCGTCCTCCAGCCCCGAGACGTCCATGCCCGGCCCGACCCAGCCGTAGCGCTGCCAGTAGAGCCCGACGAAGATGTCGGACTGGGCGAGGTAGGCGCGGTACAGCTCGCGCGGCGGGTGGGGGCGCGCGCCGAGCTCGAACAGCACGGGCGTGAGCCGCAGCGACGAGATGGCGCGGGCGACGACGGCGCGCTCGTCGGCCAGCTCGGCCAGCGTGGAGCTCACGAAGACGCGCAGGCGCTGGTCCGGGGTGCGGATCGCGACGTCGCCCGGTGGCTCGTCGGTCATCCATCGCATCGTGGCAGGCGTTTCGTGGCGCGTCCACCGGCCCCGTGGTTACATGAGTCGGCTGTGACCGATCCCTTCGCGAGCTTGACCGCCGACGAGCGGGCGCTGCTGCAGGCGGCGCCGGTCCCGCGACACGCGGGCGCGATGAAGGCGGTCCTGACCGACGCGCGCTTCTCCGACGACGGCTGGATCTTCGAGCGCAAGCTCGACGGCGTGCGGTGCATCGCGGTGCGCGACGGCGACGGCGTGGAGTTGTTGTCGCGCAACGACCTGTCGCTCAACGGCCGCTACCCGGAGATCGCGGCGGCGCTGGAGGCCCAGCCGCAGCGGCGCTTCGTCGTCGACGGCGAGGTCGTCGCCTTCGACGGTGCGCAGACGAGCTTCGCGAAGCTCGCCCAGCGCGGGCACACGCACGTCGCGGTGTTCTTCTACATCTTCGACGTGCTGTGGCTCGACGGCCAGGACGTGCGCGCGCTGCCGCTCCGGACGCGCAAGCGGCTGCTGCGCGACGTGCTGCGGTTCGACGACAAGTCGCTGCGCTTCTCGACGCACCGCAACCGCGACGGCGAGGCGTACTTCGCCGAGGCCTGCCGCAAGGGCTGGGAGGGCCTGGTCGCCAAGCGTGCCGACAGCAGGTACACCGACAAGCGCTCCAAGGACTGGTTGAAGCTCAAGTGCGAGCAGGGTCAGGAGCTGGTGATCGGTGGGTTCACCGCGCCGAAGGGCTCGCGGACCGACTTCGGCGCGCTGCTGCTCGGCCACTACGAGGACGGTGAGTTGGTCTACGCCGGCAAGGTCGGGACGGGCTTCGACGAGGCGACGCTGGCCGAGCTGGGCGCGCGGCTGCGGGAGCTGCGGCGTGACGCGGCGCCGTTCGCCGATGCCGGCGCGATCCGCGAGCGCGGCGCGACCTGGGTGGACCCGGCGCTCGTCGCGCAGGTCGTGTTCAGCGAGTGGACGGCCGCGGGCCGCCTGCGTCACCCGCGCTTCCTGGGGCTGCGCGACGACAAGGCCGCGACCGACGTCAGCCGCGACGCACCGGCGGCGCGATGAGCGGCGCGACCGTCGAGCGCGTGCGTGGTCCACTGCGCGAGGGCGGTGCCGACCAGCGCGCCGGCGACGACGTCGCCGGGATAGTGGACGCCGGTGTGGACGCGCGAGTAGGCGACGAGCGCGGCGAGTCCGCGCAGCGGGATCGCCGCCGCCGGGAGGACCTGGCCGACGCCGGTCGCGAAGGCGAAGGCCGCGGCGGAGTGCCCGGAGGGGAACGAGGTCGAGGACGGCATCCGGACGTGGCGGGCGATCGGGACGTGCTTGCTGACGCGGTCGGGGCGGCGGCGGTGGCCGAGCGGCTTGAGGCCGAGGTTGACGACGCTCGCCGTGACGCCGATCGAGGCGAGGCCGAAGGCGGCCGCGCGGCGCCCGCGCTTCCCGCCGCCGACCGCCAGGACGGCGGCCGAGGCGAGCGACAGCCGCGAGTAGTCGGCCGCGTGCGAGAGCCGCGCCATCGCCCGATCGAGCGCGGGCGTCGGCGTCTGCGCGATCGCCGCGTAGAGCGCGACATCGACCCGTTCGGCGTCGACCAGCCAGCGGCCGGGCGCGACACGATCGTCGGAAGGGACGTCCACGGAGGAAGGTTCTCATGAGCGCGCGCAGGGTGGCGGCGTTGGGTGCGGTGGTCTTCGGCGTCGGCGGGCTCGCTCTCGCGATCGTGGTCGCGGTGCAGGAGTTTCCGCGGGGGCTCATCGCGTTGGCGTGTGTCGTCGTTGCCTTCGTGGCCGCGTGGTACGGCGTCCTGCGCCGGGGTGTGGCCCGCGCCGTGGGGTTGGCGGTTGGGGCCATCGGCCTCGCGGCGGCGATCGTCCTGCTGCTCAGCGACCGCGTCGTCGAGCAAGTCATCGTGGTTGCCGCGCTGATCCTGAGCGTCGCCTGCGCAAGAGCGGCGTTCGGCGTGCGCGCGCACCTGCCGCCGGCGCGCGCGCCCCGCCATCCGGTGTTGTTCTACAACCCGAAATCAGGCGGCGGCAAGGCGCAGCGGTTCGCGCTGGCCGACGAGGCGCGGGCGCGGGGGATCGAGCCGATCGAGCTGGGTCCACCGTGGGACCTCGAGGGGCTCGTGCGCGACGCGGTCGCCGGCGGCGCCGACGGGCTCGCGATGGCCGGGGGAGACGGCTCGCAGGCGATCGTCGCCGCGATCGCCGCGGAGCTCGACCTGCCCTACGCGTGCGTGCCCGCCGGCACCCGCAACCACTTCGCGCTCGACCTCGGGGTCGACCGCGACGACGTCGTCGGCGCGCTCGACGCGTTCGTCGACGGCGGCGAGCGGCGCGTCGACCTGGCCGACGTCAACGGCCGCGTGTTCGTCAACAACGTCTCGCTCGGCCTCTACGCCGAGGCGGTCCAGCGCCCCGGCTACCGCGACGCGAAGGTCAAGACCCTGCTCGACACGGTCCCCGACCTGCTCGGCCCGGACGCGCCCGGGCTCGACCTGCGGTGGACCGGGCCCGGCGGGCACGAGCACAGCTCAGGCGTCGCGATCCTCGTCTCCAACAACCGCTACCGCCTCGGCCGCGCGGTCGGCTCGGGCACCCGCCCGCGGATCGACGACGGGCGGCTCGGCATCACGGTCGCCGGCGCGCCCGCCGGCCGCGGCGAGACCGGCCACCTGCCGCAGCGACCCTGGCGCGAGTGGACCGCCCCGGACTTCGAGGTCGACGCCGACGACCCGGTCCCCGCGGGCATCGACGGCGAGGCGGCCCAGCTCGACCCGCCGCTGCTCTTCCACATCCGGCCCGGCGTGCTGCGCGCGCGCATCGCGCGCCGCCACCCCGGCGCCTCGCCGTCGGCGCTGCTGCCCGAGAGCCTCGCACAGAGCGTCCTCCTCCTCGCCCGCATCGCCGCCGGGCGCGGCGACCCCGCGCGCGCGTAACCCCTCAGGGCACCGGCGGCGGCGCGTGCACGACGACCGTCCCCGCGACGATGTCGTGCAGGCCGCGGCGGCGGTCGTCGACCAGCGCGGGCAGGAAGCCGGCGAACAGCGGAATGATGCACAGGCCGAGCCACAGCACGCGCACCGTCGAGCGCATCGGCGGCGGCGGCCCCGAGCCGTCGGCGGTCAGGACCACGAGCCGCATCGCCCGCTGGCCCAGCGTCTGCCCGTCCAGCGACCACCACACCACGAAGTACGCCGCGGTCGCCACCAGCCACGCCCCGGCCGCCGCGATCTGCCCGGCGGTGCCGAGCGTGATCCCGCCGACCAGCGACGCGACCAGCCCGAGCAGCGCCGCCACGATCAGCAGGCTGCCCTGGATGACGGCGGCGTCGATCCCCAGCGCGATCGCCCGGCTGACGACCCCGGCGTACTCGTCGGATGACGCCTCGGCGCTCAGGACATCTGCGGCCTGGGCCGGCGCAGCCATCCGCGTACCGTTCGCTCGGCGGCATCGTCGAGCACCACGCTGCGGCGCCGGACGCCCTCCATCGTCTGCTCGGCCATGCCCGCGCTCTGCTCGGCGACGACCCGGCGCAGCTCCGGGCTCCCGGCCAGGTGCTCGATCGCGTGCTGCATCGCCGGACCCTGGAGGATCCGGTCGGTCAGCTCGACCGTGAGCCGACTGTCGAGCGCGTCGGCGACGAGCTGCTGCAGCTCCGGGCTGGTGGTCAGCGCGGCGACCAGCTCGCGCGTCTGGGGATGCTCGAGCACGGCGGTCAGCGCCTCGTCGACGTCGACCGACGCCACCAGCTCGGACGCCACGCGGCCCGGAACGCCGTTGCGGGCCAGCGACTGCGCGACCGAGTCGGTCAGCGGGCCCGCGATCAGCCGCTCGACCAGCGCCGCCAGCTCCGGGGAGCAGAGCGCGCGATCGACGCCGTCGTCCATGCGCCGCATCGCCGCGCGTCGCGCCGCGCGCCCGTCGGCCGCGACCTGCTCCACGGCGGCGCCCAGGATCGGGCCGATCAGCGGCGTCCGCGCCGCCAGCCCGACGGGCAGCAGCGCGACGTGCACCGACGCCTCGCCGGCGCGCACGCCCGCCGCCGCGACGCCGAGCAGCACGTCGGCGGCCTCGCCGCGCCGGCTCATGACGACCCTCCACGCTCAGACGACCGGGACATGCGCCAACGCTAGTCCCACGCACCACGGCGCACCTCACCCTGAACGGGTGAGACGACCGCTCATCCGCCCGGGGTGATGCGGGCTCCCCGACGGGTGGCGTACAGATGGGCGATGAGCGCGACCACGGGCGTCTCTCCGCACGCTGCCGGGAGCTCGCGGCTGTCGCTCCTGCTGGCCGCGGCGATGTTCGTGCTCGTGGTCGACACGTCGTTGATGAACGTGTCGATCGCCTCGGTGGTCGACGACCTCCACACGACGGTCAGCTCGGTCCAGAGCGCGATCGCGCTGGAGGCCCTGGTCTCCGCCGCGTTCATCCTCATCAGCAGCAAGCTCGGCGACCTGTTCGGGCGCAAGCGCGCGTACATCGTGGGGTTGCTGGCCTACGCCGTCGGCGCGCTGGCGATGACCGTCGCCCAGAGCCTCACGGCGATCATCGTCTTCTGGGCGCTCATCGGCGGCCTCGGCGCGTCGCTGCTGCTGCCGGCCATGCAGTCGCTGGTCCACGGCAACTTCGAGGGCGCGGCCCAGAAGAAGACCTACGCCTTGATCGGCGCCGCCGCCGCGATCGCCGCCGCGGTCGGGCCGCTGCTCGGCGGCTTCGTCACGACCTACCTCTCGTGGCGCGTCGGCTTCGGGCTGGAGGTCGTCGTCATCGCGGTCGTGCTGGCGCAGATCGGGCTGGTCCACGATGTCCCGTACACCGGCGACCGGCAGGTCGACCTCGTCGGCGCGGCCCTGTCGGTCCTCGGCATGGGCGGCGTCGTGCTCGGCATCCTGGTGTGGCAGGAGGGCGGCGACTACGTCGTGCTGCTGATCGCGATCGGCGCGGTCGCGCTGTGGATGCTGGCCCGCCGGCTGGTGCGCCGCCACCGGGAGGGCAAGGTGACGCTGCTCGACCCGGACCTGCTGCGGCTGCCGCACTTCCGCATCGGGATCACCGGGCAGATGCTGCAGAACGTCACGCTGGGCGGGGCGATGATCGCGCTGCCGATCTTCCTGCAGATCCGGCTGGAGTACGACGCGCTGCAGACCGGCCTGTCGCTCGCCCCGCTCTCGCTGACCATGTTCGCGGTCGCGATCCTCGCCGGCCGGCGGTCCGGCCGTCGCCGGCCCGCCACGATCATCCGGATCGGGTTCAGCCTGAGCACGCTCGGCCTGGCGCTGATCGTCCCGATCGTGCCCGACGCCGACACCGGCTGGTACCTGCTCGTCCCGCTGGCGATCGCGGGGGCGGGGCTCGGCCTGCTGGTCTCGCAGCTCAACGACTACTCGCTGGCCCCGATCGACGAGGAGCGCATCAGCGAGGCGGCAGGCGTGAACTCGGCGGCGGGCTCGTTCGGGCTGTCGTTCGGGCTGGCGGTGGCCGGCGGCGTGCTGCTGGCGACCCTGTCGGTGGCGTTCACCACCATGTCGAACGCGAGCCCCGTGATCCCCTCGACCCAGCAGCACCAGATCGCGCAGTCGCTGGAGGACGACGCGCAGGTGGTGAGCACGAGCGACCTCGACGCGCAGCTCGCCGACGAGCCCCCGGCCGTCCGCGAAGAGGTCCTCAGCATCAACACCGACGCGAGCAATCTCGCCCTGCAGGTGGCGCTGCTGGTGCCGATCCTCGCGGGCCTGGCCGGGCTCCTCGCGGCGTCGCGCATGGTGCGGCTTCCGGATGTGGTGGGATGACGACGCATGCTGCGCGTGATCGTCGCCCACCTCGGCTCCCACCAGGTCTCGCGCGTCGTCTACGGATCGATCGTCGGGCTCGCGGTGGTCGTCGCGCTGGAGGAGCACCCGCCGAGCACGGGCTCGGTGATCGGGCTGCTGCTCGGCACCGCGGTGGCCGTGGGGCTGGCGGAGCTGTTCAGCGACGTCGTCGGGTTCGAGGCCCGCATGCGCCGGCACGTGCGCGCCGCGGAGCTGCGGCCGATGCTCGACGACGTGGCCGCCGTCATGTTCGGGATCGCCTTCCCCGACGTGTTCTTCCTCCTGGCCGCCGCGCACGCGATCGATCAGTCAGACGCGTTCACGATCGCCGAGTGGACCGGCGTGGGCCTGCTCGCCTTCTACGGCTTCGCCGCCGCGCGCCTGGCGGGCGACGACCTGCCGGCCTCGGCGCTGCGCAGCCTGTTCGCGGCGCTGGTCGGGACCGCGCTGATCGCGTTCAAGGCCCTGTTCCACTAGAAGAACCCGTTGGTCGGCAGCGGCTGCTCGTTGATGAGCAGGTCGCCGAGCGCGCGCGCCTTGTAGATCGCCGGGTTGTGCGAGGCCAGCGTGCGGGCGTTGCGCCAGTGGCGGTCGAGGTTGGCCTCGCGGCTGGTCGCCGAGGCGCCGCCGACGCTGAACAGCAGCTCGGCCGACCGCGGCGCGAGGTCGGAGACGATGACCTGGGCGCGCGCGGCGAGCACGGCGGCCTCGTGCTGGGTGGCGACGTCGACGGCGCGGTCCAGCGCCTCGGCGGCGGCCAGCACGACCGCCTCGGCGCCGAAGGCGTTGGCGTCGATCTGCCCGACGATGTGCTGCAACAACGGGTCGGACTGCGGCAGCTCGCCCGAGCCGTGGCTGAACGTCCGGGTGCGGGTGCGGACCACGGTCGCCGCGTCGGTCGCCACGGTCCGGACGATCCCGGCGGCGACCGCGACGAGGTAGAGCTGGAGGAACGTGCCGCGCGGGGCGGGGGCGTCGGTGCCGATCGGGCTCGGCACGACCTCGTCGGCCGCGACCGCGACGTCCTCGAAGCGCGTCGTGCCGCTGGCGGTCAGCCGCTGGCCCATGCCGTCCCAGTCGTCGGCGACGTGCACGCCGGCGCGGTCGACGGGGACGATCGCCGAGGCCACCGTGCCGTCGGGCAGGCAGGCGGCGACCACGACGCGATCGGGGTAGAGCGTGCCCGTGGAGTAGTACTTGGTGCCGTTGAGGCGGAAGCCGTCGCCGTCGGGGACGAGCGTGGTCTCGAAGGCGAAGATCTCGCTCGTGTTGCGCTCCACGGTCCCGTTGCCGAACAGCGTGCCGGCGACGACCTCGGGGAGCCAGCGCCGGCGCTGGGCCTCGTCGGGGGAGGCCAGCCGGCCCTCGACGAAGTGGAAGTGCGCCCGCAGCGCCTGGGCGACGTTGGAGTCCGCGGCGGCCACGCGCATGACGGTGGCGAACAGGTCGCGGAGCGTCGCGCCGTCGCCGCCGTAGGCGGCCGGGACGCGGAGGCGGCCGAGGCCGGCGTCGGCGAGGCGGCGCACCTCGGCGAAGGGGTGGCGGCGCTCGCGCTCGCGCTGCGCGGCGCCCGCGGCGAGGTCGGCGAGGGCCGCTTGAAGGCCGTCGACCGGCTCGGCGGCAAGGAGGTGAGACATATTTCCCATAATATCAGTTGACAATTGGGAGAATGCGGTTCACGATGCGCGCCGATGTCTGACTCATCCTCCGTTCTCCCCATGATCCTGCGGCGCGCCACCGTGCCGATCCTGCTCATCGTGCTCTGGCAGGTCGCCTCCTGGGCGGGCTGGATCGACGGCAGCACGCTCGCCTCGCCGATCGAGGTGTGGCACGCCTTCACCCGCTCGTGGTCCTCGGGCCAGCTGTGGCCGAGCATCCTCACGTCGCTGCGACGCGTGACCATCGGCCTGGCCATCGGCGTCAGCGCCGGGACCATCCTCGGCCTGATCGCCGGCCTGTCGCGGGTGGGGGAGGAGCTGGTCGACGCGCCGCTGCAGATGCTCCGCGCCCTGCCCTTCCTCGGCCTGATGCCGCTGCTCATCGTCTGGCTCGGCATCGGCGAGGGCGTGAAGATCGGCCTGATCGTCATCGGCGTGGTGTTCCCCGTCTACCTCAACCTGCACAAGGGGATCCGCAGCGTCGACCCGCGCTACGCCGAGCTGTCGCGGGCCTGCGGCGTCGGCCGCTGGGGCGTGATCCGCCGGGTGATCCTGCCGGGCGCGCTGCCGTCCTTCCTCATCGGCCTGCGCTTCGCCCTGGGCATCGCGTGGCTGTCGCTGGTGATCGGCGAGACGGTCAACGCCGACAAGGGCATCGGCTACTTGATCATGCAGGGCCAGCAGTACCTGGAGACCGACGTCATCGTGATGGGGTTGGTCATCTACGCCATCCTCGGGCTGTTGATGGAGGGGTTGGTGCGGCTGATCGAATGGCGCGCGCTGCCCTGGCGCCGCGAGTTCGTGGAGGTGGCCCGATGAGCGCCGTTCGCGCCGACGGGGTCAAGCGGAGCTTCGGCGGCCGCGAGGTTCTCCACGGCATTGACTTGACCGTCGAGGCCGGGGAGTTCCTGGTCATCGTCGGCCAGAGCGGCTGCGGCAAGAGCACGCTGCTGCGGGCACTCGGAGGCCTGGACGCCGGCTACACCGGCGACATCGCGATCGACGGCCGCGTCGCCTTCGGCTTCCAGGACGCGCGGCTGCTGCCCTGGGCGCCGGTGTGGCAGAACGTGGTCTTCGGCGTCAAGGGCTCCAAGCAGGAGCTGCGCCGCCAGGCGATCGCGGCGCTGGCCGAGGTCGGCCTCGAAGGACACGCCGACGCGTGGCCGGCGACGCTGTCGGGCGGCGAGGCGCAGCGGGTCGCGCTGGCCCGGGCGCTGACCCGCGACCCGGCGGTCCTGTTGCTCGACGAGCCGTTCGGCGCGCTTGACGCGCTGACGCGCCTCAAGATGCAGTCCTTGGTCAGCGGCCTGTGGCGGGAGCGCGGCTTCGCCGTGGTCCTCGTCACGCACGACGTCGAGGAGGCGATCCTGCTGGCCGACCGGATCGCGGTGCTCGACCGCGGCGCCGTCGCCGACCGGCTCGACGTCGACATGGTCCGCCCGCGGTCGCGCACCGACGAGCGCTTCGAGCAGCTGCGCGTGCGCATCCTGGCCGACCTCGGCGTCTCCGACGTCGACGCGACGCTCAGCGCCCGCGACGACCAGCGGGTGCCGGCATGAGCGCCCCCGCCGAGCCGCGCTTCGGGATCTGGGCGCCGGTCTATGGGACGTGGGGCGCGCGCTCGCACCCCGTCGACCCCGTCGACGCCAGCTACCGCCGCACGCGCGACCTGCTCGTCGCCGCCGAGGCCCACGGGTTCGAGTCGACGCTGCTGGCCGAGCACATCGTCAGCCCGTCCGACGCGCAGGCCGCGGTGCTGGAGACCTTCACGGCCGCCGCGGCGATCGCCGAGGCCACCGAGCACCTGGAGATCATCGCCGCGGTCAAGCCGCTCCTCTTCCACCCCGGCGTGCTGGCCAAGCTCGCGCTCGGGATCGACGACATCAGCGGCGGGCGCTTCGCCATCAACTTGGTGAGCGCCTGGTTCAAGCCCGAGATGGCCGCGCTGGGGATCGAGATGCCGCCCCACGACGAGCGCTACGCGCTGTCGGCCGAGTGGCTCGACGTCGTGCAGCGCCTGTGGGCGGGCGAGCCCCTCGACCATCGCGGGGCCCGCTTCGCCACCGAGGCGCTGCAGCTCGTGCCCGGGCCGGTGGCCGCACCGCCGACCGTGTACTTCGGCGGCGAGTCCGAGCCGGCCCGGGCGCTCGCCGCTCGCGCCGCCGACGTGTTCTTCATCAACGGCCGGGCGCTGCCCGAGGTCGTCGAGGTCATCGACGACCTGCGGTCGCGCCCCCGGACCGGGCGTGCGCCGCTGCGCTTCGGCCTCTCGGCGTTCGTGATCGCCCGCGAGGATGAGCGCGACGCGCACGCCGAGCACGACGCCCTGGTCGCGCTGGCCGCCGGCGACGACCGCCGCCGGCTGATGGCCGGCACTGACAAGGACGTGGCGATGATGAAGGTCAACGCCGGGGTGCCGCGCGTCGGCACCAACGGCGGGACGCTGGCCGGCCTGGTCGGCAGCTACGACCAGGTCGCCGAGCGCATCGCGGCCTTCGCCGCGGCCGGCATCGAGTTGTTCATGTTGCAGTTCCAGCCCCTCGAGGCCGAGGCCGAGCGCTTCGGCCGCGAGGTGATCCCCCGCGTGCGCGCGTTGACGCTCGCCGCGGCCTGACCCTCCCTCCCTCCGACAGAACAGGACCCCAAGATGACCCTCACCTCGCACGACACCGAGGCCGCCGACCGCCGCGCCGTGAGCGAGCTCTGGTACACGCGCTGCCCCGTCCCGACCGCGTCGAGCATCGCGATCTCCCAGGGCTGGCTCGACGACGAGTTCGCCCCCGACAACATCACGGTGGCCTCGCTGCGCGCCAGCGGCGCGACCACCGTGCGCGAGTCGCACTTCGACCACACGCAGGCCGACTCGTTCCGCCAGGGCGGCAACATCCCGCCGATCTGGACGCGCTCGCGCGGCAACGACCTGCGCCTGATCGGCCTCTCCTGGGCCGAGCAGTACCAGGCGATCGTCACGCTGCCGGGCAGCGGGATCGAGGGGCCGGAGGACCTGCGCGGCAAGCGCTTCGGCCGGACCCGGCACATCAACGACAAGATCGACTTCTGGCACGCCAGCGCGCTGCGCGGCCTGACCTGGGCGCTGCAGGCCGGCGGGCTGGGGCTGGAGGACGTGGAGCTGGTCGACGTCGTCGAGCACCAGCCGTTCGTGCCCGCCCACGACTCGTCGCACAGCGGCTCGCTCTTCGGCGCCTACACCAACCGCCGCCTGCAGGCCGCCGAGGTGCTGGCCCTGATCCGTGGCGAGGTCGACGCGATCTACGTCGCCGGCGGCCGTGGCCCGGACCTCGAGGCGTTCCTCGGCGTGCACCAGGTGTTCGACATCCAGGCGCAGGACGACCCGGCGCGGCGCATCAGCAACATCGCCCCGGTCGCGCTGACCGTCAGCGGGCGCCTGCTCGACGAGCGGCCCGACCTCGTGGCCCGCTACGTCGCCGCCTCCCTGCGCGCCGCCGCGTGGGCCAAGGACAACGAGCGCGAGACGCACCGCATCCTCGCGCACGAGGTCGGCATCGCCGAGGAGCTGTCGGCGCCGGCCTACACGCCCGAGGTCCACGCCAACCTCGCGTTCTCGCTGGACGAGGACCTGGTCGTCGCCATCGAGTCCCAGCGCGACTTCCTGCTCGAGCACGGCTACATCGCCGAGAGCTTCGACGTCCGCGAGTGGATCGCGCCGGAGCCGCTGGAGCAGGCGCGCGGGCTGCTGTCGTCGTGAGCCTCACCCCCCACACCATCGAGAGAGCCCAGATGTCCCAGAACCCCGGCGCCTCGCGGCGCCTCCGCCTGCCCCTGCTCACCGCCGCCGCCGTCGCCGCCACCCTGGCGCTGGCGGCGTGCGGCTCGTCGTCGGACGACAGCGCCCCGGCGACGGCCGCGTCGTCGTCGTCCTCTTCGGGCGGCGCCACCGAGACGATCACGGTCGGCGTGCCGCGCAGCTTCGGCTACCTCAGCACGCTGTGGGCGCGCAACGTCCAGCCCGAGGGCGTGAAGATCGAGTACAAGTACTTCCCGGTCTTCACGGACATGTTGACCGCGCTCAACAGCGGCAAGATCGACCTGACCGAGATCGGTGACGTCGGGGCGGTCCAGTCCTACGTCAACGGCGGCAAGGTCGAGGCCGTCGCGGTCACCGAGCCCAACGCCGAGAACTGCGGCCTGCTCGTCCCCAAGGACAGCAAGGTGCAGACGTTCGCCGACCTCAAGGGCAAGAAGATCGCCTTCCTGAAGTCGACCAACTCCTACATCGCGTTCCTGCACCAGGTCAAGGCGGCCGGGCTGAAGGAGAGCGACTTCCACATCATCGAGATCACCGGCCCGCCGGCCAACAAGGCCTTCCAGAGCGGCCAGCTCGACGCCTACTACAGCATCGACCCGAACCTCTCCGACCTGGTGGAGAAGACCGGCGGGCGCGAGATCACCAGCTGCAAGCAGGCCAACGTGGAGAACCGCTACCCGTACGTGGCGACCAAGGCGGCGATCAAGGACAAGCCCAAGGCGGTGGCCGCGGTCGTCCAGGCGGTGGCCGACAACATCGCGTGGATCCAGGCCCACCCCGACGAGCAGGCCCAGCTCGTCGCGCCAAAGCTCGGCTTCAGCGCGAGCGCGATCAAGACGACGTACGCCCGCGGCGCCAAGGCGCTGCAGCCCGCCGACGCGAAGTTCTACGCCACCGAGCAGCCCGTGATCGACGAACTCGTCGCGGCGAAGATCGTGACGCGGCCGGTCAAGGCGTCCGACGTGTTCATCTCGCAGTTCAACGCCGACACGACCGCCGGCGCGGGCGCCGGCTCGTGAGCGGGACCGTCAGCCCGCGGGCGGAGCAGCACGCTCCGCCCGCGGGGGTGGCGGTGCTGGCCTCCGACGATGAGGCGCTGGCCGCGGCGGACGCGTTCGCCGCGGAGATCCGCCCCGGCGCGATCGCCCGCGACCACGAGGCGCGTCTGCCCTTCGCCGAGCTGGAGGAGCTGGCCCGGACCGGGCTGCTCGGGATCCGCGTGCCGCGCGCGCTCGGCGGGGCGGAGGTGTCCAACACGGTGCTCACCGAGGTCGTGCGGCGCATCGCGGTCGCCGATCCCGCCATCGCGCAGATCCCGCAGAACCACTGGGCGTTCGTGGAGACGATCACGCGCTTCGGCTCCGACGCGCAGCGCACGTTCTTCTGCGCCGAGTTCCTGCGCGGCGCGCGGCTGGGCAACGCGTTGGCCGAGCGCGGCGGCAAGACCGCCCGCGACTGGACCACGCGCCTCACGCGGCGCGCGGACGGCACGCTGCGCCTCGACGGGCGCAAGTACTACACCACGGGAGCGCTGACCGCTCAGTGGATCCCTGTGTTCTGCCGCGACCAGGGCGGCGAGATGGTCGCCGTCTACGTGCCGCGCGACGCGCCGGGCGTCGAGGTCCACCAGGACTGGACGGCCTTCGGCCAGCGCGCGACGTTCAGCGGCACCACGGTCCTCGACGGCGTCGCCGTGGATCCGGCCTGGGTGGTCCGTCGCCCGCTGGCGCAGCCCGAGCCGACGACCGTGGCCGCCTTCGGGCAGATCATCCACGCAGCGATCGACGCGGGGATCGCGCGCGGCGCCCTGCAGGACGGCGCGGCGTTCCTGCGGGAGCGCGCGCGGCCGTGGTCGGAGGCCGGGGTCGACCGCGCCGCCGACGACCCGCAGATCGTGCGGCTGGCCGGCGAGTTGGAGACCCAGGTGCGCGCGGCCGAGGCGCTGCTGGTCGCGGCGGCGACCGCGCTGGACGTGGCCGACGCGGCGCTCGGGGGAGACGCCGGCGCCGAGGCGATCACCGAGGCACGGCTGGCGGTCGCGGCGGCCAAGGCGTTCGCCGGGGAGGTCGCGCTGCGCGTCGCCACCGAGATCTTCGACTTCTCGGGCGCGAGCGCCGCCGACAGCGCGCACGGCCTGGACCGCCACTGGCGCAACGCGCGCACGCACACGCTGCACGATCCCGCGCGGTCCAAGCACCTGCACCTCGGGCGTTGGGCGATCGACGGCGTCGGCCCCGCGGCCGATCAGGTGCTCATCTGAGCACGGGCAGCGCGAGCAGCCGCCGCGCGTTGCCGCCGGCGACCGCGGCGGCCTCGGCCTCGTCGAGCCCCGCGGCGCTCAGCGCGTCCTCGACCCGCTCGCGGGAGGCGTCGCGCCACATGATCGGCCAGTCGCTGCCGACGACGACGCGGTCGGCGCCGACGGTGTCGACGGCGTAGCGGATCGCCTGGGGGTCGAACCCCATCGTGTCGATCCACAGGCGCGAGCGCGCCGCGCTGGGCGGCGGCTGCGGCGCGTCCGGACCGTCGAGGAAGGCCGACAACAACAGCGCGGCGGCGCCGATGCCGGCGATCAGCAGCTCCAGGCCGTCGAGCTCGGCCAGCGTGCCGGAGGCCAGCAGCGCGAGCGTGCTCAGCGCCGACTCGGTCCCGCGCGCCAGCAGCACGCCGCCGGGCACGCGGGCGAAGCGCGGGTCCAGCCGCGGCGGGTTGACCGGATGGGCGAAGACCGGGATGCCGCGCTGCGCGGCGAAGGCCAGCGTCGGGCGGGCCTCGGGGTCGCTGAGGACCGCGTCGCCGCGGGCGGCGTCGACGAGCAGGCCGGGGAAGCCGAGCTGGTCGACGGCGCGGCGCGCCTCCTCGGCGCCCTCGTCGCCGGCGAACGCGTCGACCGTGGCGAAGGCGACGAGGCGGCCGTCGTGGCGCGCCACCTCCGCGGCGAGCGCGTCGTTGAGGCGCGCGGCGAGGTCGGGCGCGATCGCGCCGGTCGGCCCGGCGACGGTCGACAGCGGCGCGTTGACGACCTTGACGTCGGTGCTCGCGCGCGCGGCCTGCTCGAGCTGGGCGTCGGCGTCGCGCAGCAGCGACCACGCGGCGGCGAGGCTGGGCGACAGCCCGCCGGGCGGGGTGCTGTCGACCACCGTCGGTGGGAAGAGGTGTCCGTGGATGTCGATGATCTCGCTGGCCATGTCCTCAACCTAGCCTATGTCGATAGAATCACTGGGAAATGACGGCTCTCCTTCCCCACGACTCCGCGCCCGCCTCGATCCGCATCGGCGTGTGGGCCAACACCCACGGCACCTGGGCGTCGCACCACCACCCCGACGATCCGGTCGACGCGTCCTGGGCGCGCAACCGCGACCAGATCCTGCTCGCCGAGGAGCTGGGCTACGACGCCACGCTCCTGGCCCAGCACACGATCAACCCGCGCGGCGACCACCACGGGCAGCTGGAGGCGTGGACGGCGTCCGCGGCGCTGGCGGCGATCACCGACCGCATCGAGATCATCACGGCGATCAAGCCGCTGCTCTACCACCCGGTCGTGCTGGCCAAGCAGGCGCTGCAGATCGAGGAGATCAGCGGCGGCCGGTTCGCCATCAACTTCGTCAACGCCTGGTTCAAGCCCGAGATCGAGCGCGCCGGCATCACGTTCATCGAGCACGACGAGCGCTACGCCTACGGCGCCGAGTGGCTGACCGCCGTCAAGGCGCTGCTCAGCGGGCGGTCGACGACGTTCCATGGCAAGTACTTCGACATCGACGACTATCAGCTGACGCCGCCCAGCGCGCACCGTGCGCGCCCGCTGATCTACGGCGGGGGCGAGTCCGAGCTGGCGCGCGAGGTCATCAGCGCCAAGGGCGACGTCTTCTTCCTCAACGGCCGTCCTGCGGCCGAGGCGGCTGCCGACGTCGCCGATCTCGGCGCCCGTCCGCGCGAGGACGGCACCCCGCTGCGCTACGCGATGTCGGCGTTCGTGATCGCTCGCGAGACCGACGAGGAGGCCGAGGCCGCGCTGCAGGAGGCCTTCCAGCGCGCCGAGCTGGACCGCGCCGACCGCGCCGAGCTGGCCACCAAGGTCGATCCCAACGCCGTCATGTTCCAGAAGCTGGCCGCGACGCCGGCGATCGGGACCAACGGCGGCACGACCGCCGGCCTGGTCGGCAGCTACGACACCGTCGCGGCGCGGATCGCCGACTTCGAGGCGCTCGGCGTCGAGCTGCTCATGCTCCAGTTCCAGCCGCTGGAGTCCGAGATGCGCCGCGTCGCCGAGCACGTGCTGCCGCGGGTGCGCAGCGCGACCGTACGCCCGTGATGGAGCTCCTGTCGCACGACGTGCTCGTCGTCGCCCAGCGCCAGCACGAGGCCAACGTGGCCCGCACCGGCCTGCCGTATGCGCTCGTCGACGAGGCGCCGCCGGACACCTGGCGCCCGCTGCTGGCCTCGTTCGCCCGCCTCGGCGTCGACGACGCCAACGCGCAGGTCATCGGCGAGTACTTCGCGCGCATCGACACCACGGCGGCGCTCCCCGGGCTCCGCGCGCTGGTCGACGAGTGGCGCCCGGACCTCATCCTGCGCGAGAGCTGGGAGTATGCGTCGGCGCTGGTGGCCGACCTCGACGCGATCCCGATGGTGCGCGTCGGCCTCGGGCCGGCGGGGCTGGAGGAGGAGACGATCGCGCTCGCCGCGCCCGCCCTCGACGCGCAGCGGGCCGCGCTCGGGCTGCCCGCCGACCCCGCGGGCGACCGCCTGCGCGCGACGCCGTTCTTCACCATGATGCCCGCGCTGCTCGACGGCCCGGACGCGCCCTCCGACATCCGGCGCTTCCGCCCGGCCGACGAGGCGCTGCACGTCGGCTCCACCGCGCCGCTGCCGGACTGGTGGGCGGGGAGCGCCGATCCGCTGGTCTACCTCAGCTTCGGCTCGGTCGCCGGCTTGGCGCACATGCCGTACTTCCCGGCGCTCTACCGCATGGCGATCGACGCGCTCGCGCCGCTGCCCGTGCGTGTGCTGGTGACGATCGGCGACGGCGGCGACCCGGCCGCGCTGGGCGCGCTGCCCGCCAACGTGCACGTCGAGCGCTGGGTCCCGCAGGACGCGGTGCTGCCGCACACGGCGCTGACCGTCTCCCACGGCGGCTACGGCTCGACGCTCGGCGCGCTGGCCCACGGCGTGCCGATGGTCGTTCTGCCGCTGTTCAGCATGGATCAGTGGGCCAACGCGGCGGCGGTCGCCCGCGCCGGGGCGGGCGTCGCGCTCGGCGCCGACCGCGACGCCCGGGCGGTCCTCGACCTCCCGGACGCCCGCACGCTCGAAGGGCTACGGCCTGCCGTCGAGACCCTCCTGCACGACACCCCGACGCGCCGCCGCGCGTGCGAGATGGGCGCCGCGATGGCCGCGGCGGCGCCCGTCGAGCAGGCGATCGCGGAGTTGGAGGCGTTGGCCGCGGAGGGGACGTACGCCTGACACGCCACCGTCGCTCGGATCCACCCCCGGCGGTTCGCGTCGGTCTGCACGCGCAGCCATCCGCGGCGGCCGGCGAGGACCGCGAGCGGCTCGCGCGAGGTGACCGTCCCGGAGAGACGCCCGTCGCGTGTCGCGCTGAGCGCCGCGCGCTGCCGGCAGGCGTGGACGACCAGCGCGCCATGGGCCGCGGCCGGCGCCGCGCGGACCGAGCCGTGGGCGTCCGGCACGCGGCAGAGGATCGCGACCTCGATCGCCTGCGCCGAGCCGCCGGCCGCGAAGACGATCCGCGCCGACGTGCTCGCGCCGACCACCGTCTGCGCGTCGAAGCCGTGCGAGCGCGTGAAGCCCGGGACCGGGACGAGCCCGGCGACGCGCATCCCCGTCGGGCACCCGAGCGTGGTGGCGCGCGCGGGCAGCCGCACCCGCGACGTCACGAGCGCGGCCCGCTCCGAGCGCCCGTCGCCCGCCCTTGAGCTGCGCGCGGCAGTCGCTGCACCCCGCCACGTGCCGCAGCGCGTTCATCGGCGCGCGCCGCTTGGCGTCGTGGGCGCGCAGGAGGGCGAAGCGGACGTCCTGGCAGTGCGCGTCGCGCGCGGTCTGGGCGCGCGTCAGGGTCTCGCGCGCGCGATAGACCAAGCTCTTGCTCGCGCCCGGCGTGATCCCCAGCTCGGCCGCGACCTGCTCATGCGAGAGCCCGTCGAGCTCGCGCCGCACCAGCGCGTGGCGCTGCGCCTCGGGCAGCTGGGCGAGGTCGGTGAGCGTCGTGTCGAACCGGTCGCGCGCCTCGAACGCGACCTCGGGCGAGTCGCCGCCGCTCGGCTCGTCGTGGGGCTGCAGGAGGTGCAGCGGCACCGAGTCGGTCCGCACCCGCGCCAGCTCGTCGAGGCAGCAGTTGCGGACCAACCGGTACAAGTACGGCCGGACCTCGAGGTGGCGCTCGTCGCGGCGCAGCGCCCGGTGCGCGCGCAGCAGCGACTCCTGCACGACGTCGTCGACGATCGCCGGCCGCGCGCGCAGGATGTGCGCGGCGTACCGGCGCAGCGCGGGCTCGTGGCGGGCGCAAAGCGCCGCGAACGCCGCGTCGTCGCCCGTGCGCAGCGCGGTCAGCAGCTCGGTGTCGCTGCACCGCGCGAACGGGCGCATGATGGCCGGGGTGCTCATCGGCGGTGCCCGCAGATCACGCTGCTCCGCAGCCACCCGCGCGTGCCGAAGCCCGCGACGACCCGCCACCACACGTCGTCGCGGTCCCGCGCAAGAACCCGCACATGGTCGCCCTCGTGCACCACGCCGACCTTGGCCCCGCCGGGCGTCTCGTACAGCGTCGCGCGCGAGGAGCAGATCGTCACCGCGCGCGCCTGCGCAGCGCTCGCCGCGCCGCCGCCGCGCGCCAGGCCCGCGCACACGACCCCGGCCGCGAGCACGACGCGTGCCCGGCGATGGCCGGGCACGCGAACCGCGATGGACGTCACCGGCACCCGGCTACTTCTTGTGCTTCTTGCTCGCGGCGTTGATCGCCCGGATCTTGGCCCGCCACTTCGAGATCGTGCGCGTGAAGCTCGACTTCGTCAGCTTCACGCTCGCGTGGGCGGCCGGGACCGTCTCGCGCGAGAGCAGCACCTCGCGCTGGTCGAACGTGCCGTAGCTGCCGTTGGGCAGCGTGGTCTCGCGCAGGAGCGGCTGGTAGGTCCCGTTCTGGAGGACGAGGATCGAGTGCGTGTCCGGCATCGTCGGTCCCTCCGTCGGCTTGAGCTTCGGCCGCCCGTCGGTGAGCTGCTCGTAGGCCGTGCCCGCGAACCCGGCGATCGTCTGCGGCCCGGTCGCCTGGAGCGTGACCTTCATCGGGTCCTCGTCGGTGCCCTCCACCACGCCGGTCTCGACGAGCTTGCGGTTGTACGGCGCGGGGAAGCCGGCGCCGGGGACCGAGTCCTCGCCGTCGTCGTGGGAGACGCTCGGACGGCCGGCGACCGGCTTGTACTGGATCGTCGTCGTCCCGGTGGCGTCGTGGACGCTGCCCTCGAGCAGCTCGCCGGTGTTGCCGTCGGTGGTCCGTTCCTACCACCGATCAGCGCTGAGCCAGTACTCGGTGTGCCGGTTCTGCGGCGTCGGCGCACCGGTGATCGTGAAGGCGACGGTGCCGTGCTCGACCTGGCCGGGCGCCACGCCCGCGTCGTAGATCGCGGGGTCGACCCCGACGGCGGCGCCGGCGGCCGGCACGCCCACGGCCAGCGGCGGCGAAGGTGGCGGCCGCGAGGCAACGGCGGCCGCGTCGAAGGTGTGGTGTGGTCTTGGTGTCTTCAATCCGATGCTGCGGGGCAGAGTGACGGAGTTACGGATTTCTGACCAGTCACCGCGTCGTTCGGCGGTGTGTCACGGCTCCGGCCGACAGTGCTTCTGAGCGCTGCAAATGGGTGTCACCCCTTGTCCCGTAAGGGCGCCAAGGCTCTGCAATTCCCACATCCGGCGGGTCTCGCGCGGACCAGAGGAGTAGCGGTTGGCAGCACGACACCGCCACGGAAGGGACGGCCGAGATGGCTGCGGATCGCACGGACAGCTCGAGGACGGACGCGCGTCACCGCGGCCGGTCCGGGCCGCCCTCCGGCGCCGACGCCCGTCCCGTGTGATGCGCGGCGCGCGAGCCGTCGAGGCGGCGCTGATCGCGATCGTGCGCTGGCCGCACCTCGCGGCGGCGCCGGCGGTCGTCGCGTTCCTGGTCGCGGCGACGCAGGCTGCCGCGACGCTCGCGCTGGTCTCGGCGCTGGCGACGGCGCTGGCGATCCGCCACGCGCGCGGACCGGCTGCGCACCTCCCGGTCCTGCGGGTCTTGTACCCCGTGTTGGTCCCGGTCGCGGTGCTGGCGCCGGTGGTGGCGTTGAGCGTGCTGGGACCGATCGCGGGCCTGGGAGCCGACGGCTGGGCGCTCGTGCTACTCGCCACGGCCGCGGTGACCGTGCTGGCCGAGGGCGCGCGCCGCGTCTCGTCGAGCCCGCGCCCGGTGCGCTTCGCGTTCGTCGGCGACGCCACCGCCGCCGGCCGGCTGGCCGAGGACCTGCGGCGCGCGCGGGTGCGGACCTGCGTGCTGGTCGGGCGGATCGGCGCGGCGGGGGAGACCGACGCCGGCGGCGCGGTGCCGGCCATCGGCGAGCTGGGCCACCTCCGCCACGCGCTGACCAGCGAGCGCGCGGCCCTGGTGGTGCTCGGCGGCGGCGTGGCGCGGCTCGACGTCTTCGACGAGCTGGCCGAGAGCTGCCTGGACCTGCCGATCCAGCTCACCGAGCTGGCCGACTTCTACGAGGACGTCTTCGGCCACGTGCCGACGGCGGAGATCAACGCGGCCTGGTTCGCCCAGCTCGTGGAGGCGGGCGCGCACCGTCCGTCGCCGCGGGCCAAGCGCACGCTGGACCTGGCGCTCGCGGTGCTGCTCGGCGTGGTGACGCTGCCGCTCATGGCGATCGTGGCGCTGCTCGTGCGCCTCGACGGCGGGCCGGCGATCTTCGCCCAGCGCCGGATCGGCGAAGCGGGGCGCCCGTTCTGCTTGTACAAGCTGCGGACGATGCGGGTCGGCTCCGGCGATGCCGCGGCGTGGGCGCAGGAGAACGATCCGCGGGCCACGCGGGTCGGCCGCGTCCTGCGCCGGTGGCACGTCGACGAGCTGCCGCAGCTGTGGAATGTCCTGCTCGGTGAGATGAGCTTCGTCGGTCCGCGGCCCGAGCAGCTGGAGTTCGTCGAGCGCCTGGAGCTCGCGCTGCCGTTCTACCGGCGGCGGCACCTGACGCGCCCGGGCCTCACTGGGTGGGCGCAGGTGCGCTGCGGCTACGCGGGGTCGGAGGTCGGCGCGGCGTGGAAGCTGTGCAACGACCTGTACTACGTCAAGCACCGGTCGCTCGGGCTCGACCTGCTCGTGCTGGCCGAGACGGCGGGGTTGTTGGTGTTCCGGTCGACGACGGGGGTCGAGCCGCAGCAGACGGCGTGGGCGGGGGCGTGGATGCCGCCGGAGCCGGAGATCGTGGCACGCGCGGGGGCGCTGGAGGCGGCGGCGATGGAGCTGTCGCGTGCGGGGGAGGGCGAGAGCGGCTCGGGGCCTGTGTCGTGAGCGGGGCGCGCCTGGAGATCTCGACGGTCGGCGATGCCCCCGGGCTCGCCGCGCTGGCGCCGGGCTGGGACGCGTTGGTGTATGACATGCCGCGCCCGAGCCCGTTCCTGCTGCACGGCTGGGTGGTGGCGTGGTGGCGGGCGTACGGGGGCGGCGCGACGCTGCAGGTGCACGTCGCGCGCCGCGACGGCCGGCTGGTCGGCGTGCTGCCGCTGTGCGTCCGGCGCGAGCACGGGGTGCGCGTGCTGCGGTTCGTGGGGGCGGGGGACTCGGCGCTGGCCGACGTCCTGCTCGCCGGCGGGCAGGACGGCGAGGTGGCGGCGGCGCTGGCGGCGTGCGCGGCGGCGGGTGACCACGACTACGCCGACCTGTTCGGGCTGCCGAGCGGGAGCCGGCTCGCGGGCGCGCTCGGCCCCTCGCGCCTGTCGGTCGTCCCGCGCGTCGCGGCGCCGGTGCTGGACCTGCGGCGCGGCTGGGAGGCCGTCTACCGCGAGCGGGTCTCGGGCAAGCACCGCAAGGCGCAGGCGCGCGCCCGGCGGCGGCTGGCGGAGCAGGGGCGGCTGGAGACGCGGGTCGCGCGGACGGCGGAGGAGCTCGATCGTGCGCTGGACGGCGCGTTCGCGCTGCATGCGCTGCGGTGGCGCGACCGGCCCGAGGGCTCGGGGTTCGCCACGCCCGCGGGCCGGGTGCTGCAGCGCGAGGCCTTCCGCGCGCTCGCGGCCGACGGCGTGCCGTGGATCGTCACGCTGGAGCTGGACGGCCGGCCGATCGCGTTCACCGCGTTCTTCCTGCTCGCCGGGCGGATGGTCCTGCACCACACGGCGTTCGACCCGGCCTACGCGCGGTGGTCGCCGGGGCGGGCGGCGACGTACGACGCGCTGGCGGCGGCCGCTGACGCGGGGGCGTGGCGGGTCGAGTTCCTCGGCGGGGCCGAGGCCTACAAGGTGCTGCTGGCCGACGCGAGCGAGCCGCTGCACGTCGGCCTCGGGCTCGCGCGCGGGGCGCGGGGGCATGCGGCGGTGACGGTGCGCCGGGCGGGGCTGGTCGCGCGGCGCGAGCTGGCGCGCCGCCCGCGGCTCCGGCGCGCCTGGTACGACGGCTTGGTGCCGGTGCGGCGGGCGCACCGGCACCTGACGCGAGAGTGAGCTCAAGTGCTAGGTGTCGGCGCCCGCCTCGCCGTGGGCGGTGTCGCCGCGGTGGCCGCGCAGCCGCCGGGCGGCCGCGAACGCCCCGGCCTTGACGCCGTCGCGCCAGCGCGAGTCGCCGGGAGGGTGCGGGGAGAGGTGGATCTTCCGTAGCCGCGCGTTGACGTGCTCGACGTGCTCGGTCCGCAGGTCCTGCGGCGTGCGGAAGGTGATGGACAACGAGATCGACGCGGTCGGCCCGTTGCGGACCCAGTGGGGTGCGAACGGGTAGACGTAGACGCCGTCGCCGGGATCCATGACGAACCGGCGCTCGAGGTCGGGCATCCGGTCGAGGTTGCGGTTGCCGCCGTCGAAGTAGCGCTCCAGCTCGGCGCGGTGGTCGGCGGGGTCGGCGAAGCGCCCGACGTTCATCTCCTTGCGCCCGCGGATCTGCAGCAGCAGGTTCTGCTCGGGATCGACGTGGACGGGCGTCGTGGCGTCGGGCGCCGAGATGAAGAGGTAGCCGCGGCGGCGCTCCATCCCGCCGCGGCGGGTGCCGACGAGCGGCTGGACCTCGTCGAGGCAGGCGTCGAGCAGCGCCCGGTACTCGGGGTCCTGCTCGATGTACCACATGACCATCCAGGCGTTGCCGGTGTCGATCTCGCGCACCGTCTGCGACGGCGGTCCCTCCAGCTCCGGCGCCCCTCCCGGCGTCACCAGGTCCAGGTCGGCGCGATGGCGCTCGATCGCGGCGGTCGGCAGGCGATCGGCGAGCTCGGCGAGGGCCTCGAGCGAGAGCAGCGGGTGCTCGGTCAGGCGGTGGCGTACCGCGAACGGCCGCTCCGAGAAGTTCTCGGCGAGGGCCTTGGCGTCGATCCCCAGCAACCCGTGGGGCCGGAGGTCGGAGACGGCCATGGCTGGCTCCTTCGTGGGGGACGGATCGTGATTGCGATGTTAGTGCGGTGTCGGACCTCCGCGCAGGCGTTGTTGTGCCACGTCGTACAGGGCGAGCAGGCGGTCGCGGCCGGGGCGCAGGAGGCGGTCGAGGCCGGCGCGCTGGGCGAGGGGGCGACCGTGGGCGGCGGTGGCCCAGGCGAGGTCGGCGAGGGGTTTCGGCGCGTAGGCGGTGAGGGCGACGCGCTGGGTGGTGGTGTCGGTCCAGACCAACTTGTAGGGCTCGGTGCCCTGGCCCAGCTCGACGCGGCCCAGGCCGGCGTCGTGGGCGTGGGCGATGGCGGCGGCGAGGACGGTCTGGCCGGGGGAGAAGCGGGCGAACGTGGGGTCGAAGCCGGTCTTGAGGAGGTGGAGGACGTGGTTGTCCTCCAGCGCGAGCAGCGCGGCCAGCGGGCGGCCGTCGAGGCGCAGGGTGAAGATGCGCAGCGTGTCGCGGGCGGCGGCCTGCTTCGTGATGTTGGTGTAGAAGTCGAGGGTCGAGGGGCGGGCGGCGATGGCGGAGCGGCGGGCGCCCTTCCAGCCGAGGGCTTCGAGGGCGAGCAGCTCGTCGAGGGTGCCGTCGTGGTCGAGGGTCACGCGGTCGCCCTGCTCCTGGAGGCGGCGCCGGCGGCGGCGGAGGTCGGCCATCAGGCGGCGGCGGGGGCGGAGGTAGTCGTCGAGGGTGGTGTGGACGTC
The DNA here is from genome assembly GCA_036500525.1 of Baekduia sp. Classification (GTDB taxonomy): domain Bacteria; phylum Actinomycetota; class Thermoleophilia; order Solirubrobacterales; family Solirubrobacteraceae; genus Baekduia. The sequence goes on from DASYBY010000231.1 coordinate 24,898, forward strand.
GAGGTAGGGGGCGGGCGGAAGGGGGCGTTCGGCGAGGCGGTAGCGGGCGGTGCGGGCCGCAGCACGCGCGGCGGTGGGGTCGGCGAGATGGGTCAGCGCGACCGCTTTGGGACGGGTGGCGTAGACGGCGGCGAGCAGCGCGGCGACCGTGGCGTCGTCCTCGGCGAGGACGTCGGCTGCGGGGGTGTGGGCGTTGGCGGCGGAGCGGACGACGCCTGCGCGCCGCACTGTGGGGAGGACGCCGCAGAGTTCTCCGTCGCGGCGGGCGGCGAGGACGTCCAGGTGGCCCCCGGCGAACGCCGTCGCCCAGGCGGTGATCCAGCCGGGGCGCTGGAAGGGCGAGGCGTGGGCGCGATCGGCGAGCCGTTCCCAGTCGCGCGCGAGCGCAGCGATCGAGGCGTGGTGCTCGACGACGATCACGCCGTCGCCGCCCTCGCCCGCCGTGCGCGGCGCGCGAGCAGCCGTAGGGTGCGGACGTCGCCCGCGCGCGGCAGCAGCGCCGACCACGCGAACCCGGAGCGGCTGCGGTACGCGCTCGCCGCCGCTGCGCCGCCGGCCAGCAGCGCCGCGCTCGATGCCGCCGCGGCGCCCGACGCCCCGTAGGCCGGGATCAACACCAGGTCCAGCGCGATCCCCAGCACCAGCGACACCGCCGGTCCCAGCGACGAGAGCCCGGGCGCGCCGGAGGCGACGAGGGCGCTGGAGAACGTCGCGCTTGCCGCGAACCCGAGCGCGCTGGGCAACAACCACAAGAACGGATCGACGGCGCCGCGGTAGGGGTCGCCGAAGACCAACGGGATCAGCACCGGACCGAGAATCGCGGCGAGCAGGATCGCCGCGCCGGTCACGAGCGTCACCGCCCGGAAGATCGCCAGCGTCCGCTGCGCCGCGCGGTCGCGGGCCTCCTCGCGCGCGACCGCGGGCAGCAGCGCGGCGGCGACCGCGGTCGGCAGGTAGAACAGGATCTCGGAGGCGTTGACGGCCACCGCGTACACGCCGAGCGTCGCCTCCGACGCGATCAGCGCGATGAGGATCTGATCGGTCCGGGCGTTGAGGAAGTGCGCGAACCCGCCGGCCCACGCGCGCACGCCGAAGCGGATCGACTCGCGCAGCAGCGCGGCGCGCGGGGCGCCGATCCCGATCCCGCGCGCGCAGGCCGACACCATCACCATCGCCGGCAGCGCCTGCGCGCCGACCCAGATGGCGGCGGCGCGGGTTGCGGTCAGACCCGGCCCGGCCCACGCCGCCGCGAGCAGCACGGCGTACAGCCACGGGCCGGTCGCCTGGATCAGGCCGTAGGGGCCGAAGCGGCTGCAGCCCTGGAGGTAGGCGTAGCCGGCGGCGACGAGGGCGGTGGCGAGCGTCGCGAGGCCGAGGATCACCAGCTGCGGGCCGTCGATCCCCGGCGGCCGGACGCCCGGCAGCGCCGCCAGAGCGCCGGTGACCAGCAGCGCCGCGGCGATCGCGAGGACGGTCACCGCGAGCAGCAGGTTGCCGAGCAGCGCCGGGCGGTCGGCGGGGCGCTGCGCGGCGAGGACGCGCACCGCTTCGTTGAGGCCGAGGTTGGCGCACCGTGCGGTGACCATCGCCGTCACGGTGATGAACGCGACCTGCCCGCGGTCGGTCGGGCCGAGGCCGCGGGCCAGCAGCAGCACGGCGACGAAGTACCCCGCGTTGCCCACGATCTGCGTGCCGAGCAGCAGCGAGGCGCTGGAGGCCAGCGAGGCGGGCCGGTCGTCGGCGGCGCCGCCGGGTCGCGGCGGCGCCCGGCGACCGGCGCCTAGCCGGCGCACGATGGCGTTGCGACGTTGGCGGCGAGGCGGTTGTCGCGCGCGGCGGCGAGGGTGCCGGTCTCGCGGCGGCCCGCCTGCTGGGCGACCATCGGCCCGGCGGTGCCGCAGCCGCGGTTGGCGCGGACGAGGTTGCGTGAGGAGCCCTGCAGGACGATCGCCGGCCGCGCGCCGCCGACGAAGCGGTTGGCCTGGACGCGGTTGGCGTCGCTGCCGACGTCGAGGAACACGCCGGCCTGGCTCGCTTGCGCGATCGTGTTGGTGGCGAACGTGTTGGCGCTCGACCCGCCGCCGGCGTGGCGCCACTCGACGTTGATGCCGGTGCCGACGTCGGCGATGCGGTTGCGAGCGATCAGCGTGGCGTCGGTGGAGTGCTCCAGGTAGATGCCGACCGGCGTGCGGCCCACCGTGTTGCCGACGATCGTGCTGCGTGTCGAGGAGCCGACGGTCTGGATGGCGTCGGTGCCGGTGTTGTGCACGCGGTTGCCGACGATCGCCGCGGCGACGCCGCCGCTCCAGATCCCGCTCTCGCTGCGGCCGTCGGCGCGGGTGGGGTCGACGATGTTGTTGATGTGGTTGTCAAGGGCCAGGTTGTGGAGCGCCGCCGCGGGCCGGCCGTAGAAGCGCTGGGCGAACGCGACGCCGTAGCCGCGGAAGCCGGAGATGCGCGTGCGGATGGTGCTCACGTCGCGGGAGTGGTCGGAGCCAAGGTCGAAGACGCCGGCGTTGGAGGCGCCGCGGCCGTCGAGGGTGGAGTCCTGCACCGAGATGTCGCGGTGTGCGCCCCAGGCCTCGATCGCGTTGGTCAGGACGCGGCGGACGGTGAGGCGCTGGAGGCGGACGTCGGCCGAGCCGTTGGCGATCGAGATGGCACGGTGGGCGCGGCGGTCGCCGTCGATGGTGAGGTCCGCGATCCGGATGGTGCGGCCGCGGGCTTCGAGGAGCGCCCAGGGGGTCGTGTTGGGCGCGGGGGTGAGGATGGTCGACGGTCCGGATCCGACGAGGCGCGCGCCCGGTCCCAGCTCGAGGGCGTTGAGCGCGTAGCGGCCGGGGGCGAGCCGCACGGTGGTGTGGCCGGCGCGGAGCCTGGCGAGGGCGGCGGTGAGGCCGGGGCCGGGGCGGGTGGCTTGTTGGTGGGCTGCTGGGCCGGTCGTGATCGTCGCGGGGCGCGACGTCGTGCGCCGGCCGAGGCGATCGACCGCGACGGCGCGGACGGCGTGGGCGCCGCGGGGGAGCGCGCCGGGGAGGAGGTCGAGCCGGTAGGGCGCGGTGGTGTCGGTGCCGAGCGGGCGGGAGCCGGTGAAGAAGGAGACGGCGACGATGCGGGCGCGGGGGATGTGGATCGCTGCGCGGAGCACGGGGGCGTTCCCGCCGGAGCGGGCGGCCCCCACGACGACGCCGGCGGCGGCACCGCCCGCGCGCAGCGCGACGAGGGACGGCGGTGCCGGCGCGGCGAGGCGCTCGCCGTCGGCTGCGGCGCGTCGTTCGCGCTCTCCGCAACCCGGCAGCACCAGCGCCGCCCACGCGCAGATCGCGACGGCGGCCAGGACGCGCTTGCGCTGGCTGTGGCGGAGGCTCATCGCCCGTCGGGTGCGATGGGGGCGCACCCCTCGCGACCAATGCTAACCCGGCGGGCGAGCGCCGGCGCGAGGCTGCGCGCCAGGCACCGGCCGGGCCACCGATGGCTCCCGACCCTGCCGCGCGACAGCCCATCGCACCCGGCGCGCGCGACCCCCGCCGCCGGAGGCCGGCCGGCGCCACCGATCACACCGACCCTGTCGCGTGACGATCCCCGCACCCGGCGCGCCCGACCCCTGGCGCACAGGGGCGCGATGGGGAGATACTCGGCGCCATGGCACCGCATGGCGGACGGCCAGAGCTTCGCGGCGTTCTGATGGTCGCCGCGCCCTACCCGCTCCCGGCGCGGCCCGCGGCGGCGGCCGGGATCCGCGCCCGGGCGCTCGCGCGTGGCCTGCGGCGTCGCGGCCATCCGGTGACGGTCGTCTGTGCGGGCGACGCGTCGTCCCGGCCGTGGCGGGACGAGGGCGTCGAGGTCGTCCCGGCGCGCTACGTCGACGTCGAGGCGCACGCGCGGCGCGCCGGCGTCGAGCTGCGTGAGCTGCGCACCGGCGGCGGCGGCGCCGACGGCCACGGCCGCACCGGCCTCGCACGGGAGATCGCGGTCCGGCTGTGCGTGCCGGATCGCTACGTCGTGTGGGTCCCGGCGGCGATCGCGGCGGCGCGGCGGGCGGGCGCGCGCCACGCGCTCGTCATCAGCACCGGCCCGGTCTCGGCGCACCTCGTCGGCCGCGCCGTCGTCGGCGACCGGCCGTGGGTCGTGGACTGCAATGACTTGTGGTCGCACAACCCGGACCGCACCAACGGGCGCCTGCGCGACGCGATAGATCGCACGCTGGAGGCGCGCGTCCTGCACCGCGCCAACCGGCTGACGACGGTCAGCGAGCCGATGGCCGCCGAGCTGGCGCGCCGCCACGGGACGCCGGTCACCGTCCTCTACAGCGGCTACGACGCGCACGAGTACCCGGCGCCCGAGGTGCGCCGGCCCGGGCAGCGCCACCGTCTGCTGTTCGCCGGCACGCTGTACGGCAAGCAGGACCTCACGCCGCTGCTGGAGGCGCTGGCCGCGGGGCGCCGTGACGGCTGGCTCGATCCGGCGCGGCTGGAGGTCGACTTCGTCGGGCGCCTCAGCGACCGTGCCGCGCACGAGGCGGAGCGGTTCGGCGTCGGCGACTTCGTGCGCACGAGCGAGCCGGTCCCGCGCGAGGACCTGCTGCCGCGGCTGGCCGGTGCCGACGCGTTGTTGTTGCCCTCGCTGCGCGCGACCGATCGCAACGCGCTGCCGATGAAGTTGTTCGAGTACGTCGGCGCGCGGCGGCCGATCATCGTCTTCGGCCCCGGCGACCACCTGGCGGCGCACCTCGTCGCCGAGAACGGGCTCGGCGTCGTGCTGACCGACGCGGAGGCGATCGGCCGCTGCCTGCACGAGATCGTCAACGGGCAGGACGCGCTGCCGGTCGCCCTGCCGCCGGCGCGGGCGCGCTTCAGCCGGGAGACCACGCTCGCGACGCTCGCCACCGTCGTCGATGGGCTCTGACGGCCGACCCCGGATCGTCCTGCTCGTCACGCTGGCGGGGGTCGGCGGGGCGCAGAGCTACGTCGCGGCGCTGGTGCCGGCGCTCGCCGAGCGGTTCGACGTGGTGGTGGCCGCGCACGGCGACGGTCCGCTGCCGGAGGCCGTGCTGGCGGGCGGCGCGCGGTACGTCGCGCTGCGCCACGTGCGGCGTGCGGTCGGTCCGCGCGACGTGCTCGGCCTGATCGAGTTGGTGGTGTTGCTGCGGCGTGAGCGGCCGGTCGTCGTGCACGCCAACAGCTCGAAGGCGGGGATCCTCGGGCGCCTGGCGGCGGTGGTCGCGCGCGTGCCCGTGCGGATCTTCACCGCCCACGGGTGGGCCTTCGGCGCGCACACGGGCGTGGCGGCGGCGCTCTACCGGTGGGCCGATCGGGCGATCGCGCCGCTGACGACGGCGGTGGTCTGCGTCGCGGAGAGCGAGCGGCGGGCGGGGACGGCGGCGCGTACTTGCCGACCCGCGCGGACGTGGGTGATCCACAACGCGGTGGACGTGGCCGGTCAGCGGCGGGCCGGGTTGCGCGGCGACCCGCCGCAAGTTGTATGGGTTGGTCGACTGGCGGCTCCGAAGGACCCGCTGACGCTCGTCGACGCGCTCGCGTCGCTGCCGCGCGGGAGCTTCCGGGCGTTGTTGGTGGGCGACGGCCCCCTATGTGACGAGGTCGCCGCGGCGGTGCAGGGTGCGGGGCTGGGGGAGTCGGTGACGATGGCCGGCGAGGTGCGCGACCTGGCGAGCGTGCTGGCGGACGCCGACCTGTTCGTCCTCGCTTCGGGGTCGGAGGGCTTCCCGATCTCCGTGCTGGAGGCGATGGCCACGGGCCTGCCCGTCGTCGCCAGCGACGTCGGCGGGGTCGCCGAGGCGGTCGTCGACGGCGAGACCGGCCTCCTCGTCCCGCCCGGCGACGCGACCTCTCTGGCCGGCGCGCTGAGCGCACTCCTCCACGATCCGACACGCCGCCGGGCGATGGGCACCGCCGGTCGCGCGCGAGCGGCGGCGCGCTTCGACCTACCGGGATTCCGAGCGGCGCATCTGGCGCTCTACGAGGGGCTGCTGGCCGCGGCGCCGAAGCGCAGTCGGCGGTAGGCCGCGCGGGTGGGGCTCGGTGTGTCGAAGCCGCCACCGACCTTGGCGCGGAAGTCCATGAGGCTGTCGCGGTGGTCGACCTGGATGCGGCGGAGGGCAAGGGGATCGGTCAGGGCGGTGTTGATGCCTGGCTCGCACGAGGTCGCGAGGCGGAAGCCGGCTTGGGCGACGAGCGCGCGCTCGCGGGCGCCGAACAGGCCGGCGGGGTAGCAGAAGGCCGACGCGGTGTGGCCGAGGTGAGCCTCCAGGGTGGACTTGGACCCGGCGATCTCGGCGCGCGCGGTGGGGGCGTCGAGGGTGGTGAGGATCGGGTGGGTGACGGTGTGGGCGCCGAAGCGCAGCGTTCCTGCGCGGTCGAGGTCGGCGATCTGGTCCCAGGCCAGCATCGGCGGTGGGTGGGCGTACCAGGAGAGCGTGGCGGTGTGGTCGATGACGCCGGTCGGCAGGAACACCGTGGCGCGGAAGCCGAGCCGCTCCAACACCCCGAGCGCACTGCCGGCCACGTCGGCATAGCCGTCATCGAACGACAACCCGACGACGCCCGCCGCGCCGCCGTTCCCGGCGTGCGCGACCGCCGACTCGACGTCGAGCGCGCGCAGACCGGCGCCGTCGAGCTGCGCCATCTGGGCGGCGAACCGCGCGGGCGTTACTGCCAGCGGGTCGGGCTCGTCGGCGATGCGGTGGTAGCAGAGGATCCGGAGGCCGTCGGCCGGCCGGCGGTGAACGACGCTCCACCGGAGCGACCGCGCCCGGGTCAGCGCGGCCTTCGCGAGGAGCACCGGCGTGGGGGTCAGGGCCAAGTTGGTGCGCTTCATCGTGCGGCGATCAGCTTGCGGTAGACGGTGTCCCACTGGGCGGCGAGGGTGGTGTGCGAGTAGTGGGTCTGGGCGTGGGTGGAGAGGGTGGTGGGGTTGTAGGTGGTGGAGAGGATCGAGGTGATCGCGGAGGTGAGGGCGGCGGGATCGTCGGGTGGGATGAGGAGGCCGGTGGTCGGGTTGACGATCTCGGAGATGCCACCGACGTCGGTGGCGACGACGGGGAGGCCGCAGGCTTGGGCTTCGAGGAGGACGACGGGCTGGTTCTCGACGATGCTCGGCAGCACCAGGACGTCCGCGTGGCGCATGAGGGTGGCGACCGCGTGAGGGGTCTGGCGGCCGTGGAAGGTGACGGCGTCGGACACCCCGAGGCGGCGGGCGAGGGCTTCGAGCGCGCCGCGCGATGGGCCGGCGCCGGCGATGTCCAACACGATGGGCGCCTCCTCCCGCAGCGACGGCAAGGCGTATAACAATTGGTCGAACCGCTTCCGCGGCTCCAGCGCCCCGACGGCCAGCAGGCGCGGTGGGCCGTCGACGCGCCCGCCGCCCGGGTGGAAGATGGTGGTGTCGACGACGTTCGACATGGTGCACAACGTCGCGCGCGGCGCCAGCGTGGCCAACCGCCGGCCGAGGTCGTCGCTGACCGGGCAGGTCAGGTCGGCGTGCTCGTAGACCCAGCGGGCGAGGCGGCGCTGGGGTGCCCTGAGCGTGCCGGCGACGAACGCCCCCAGGTGCTCGGAGACGACGACCGGGATCCCGGCGCGGCGCCCCATCAGCACGGCACCCGCGCCGCCTACATACACGTGCGCGTGGACCACGTCGGGCCGGAAACCGGTGGCGGCCAGGCGCGCGAAGCCGGTGCGCAGCGCGAGGAGCCGCAGGGGTAGCGAGGCGCGGCGGGTCGGGAGGGGGCGGAACGCGATGCGCACCGTGCGCAGGCCGTCCTCGACGCGATCGCTGCGCGCCGGCGGCTCGCCGGGAGCCGCCGGCTCCGCGAACAGCACCGCGACGTCATTGCACCGCGCGACGGCCCGGGCGGTCTCGCGGACGAAGATCCCGTCGACCGGCCGCGTCGCCGACGGATACCACGTCGCGACCACCAGGCAGCGCAGCCGTCGCGGATCGAGGGCGCGAGGGGTCATGGTCCGGCCCGCCCGTCGACCGGCCGCGTCGCCGACGGGTACCGCGCCGCGACGATCGGGCAGCGCAGTCGGCTTGCGTCGCGCGCGGCAGGGGTCATGGGCTGGCCGGCCGTTGCGGTTCGGGGGCGGGAGGGGTCATGCTTCGGTCTGCCGATGTCCAGCCGTGACGTCGCCCTTCCGCGTCGCGCCCCGCTTCCGCTCCCGCACGGAAGCGCCGGAACGCTGCGGTCTGCGGCGGTCGTCGTCGTCGCCGGCCTGGCCCTCGCTGCGGCCGCCGGGCGAGCAACGGTGCCCTCGGCCCCCCTGGTGGCGATCGGCGGCGCGCTTCTCCTCGCGCTCCTCGCCGCCGCGCTCCTGCGCTACGACGCCACCGTCGCCCTCGGCATCGCGCTCTCGGCGTTCGTCGCGTTCCAGCCGGCGCCGACCGACATCGTCCTCGGCGTCGTGATCGTCGTCGCGCTCATCACCGGGCGGTTCGATCTCGCGCGGGTGCCGGCCTGGGCGACGGTGTTGATCGGGGCGCTGCTGGCGCTCAACGCGATCTCGCTGGCCACCGCGATCAGCGAGAGCGGCGCGATCGCGTTCCTCGCGGTGACGCTGTTCGTCGTCGGCTTCGCGATGTGGTTGGCCGGCTACGTGGACTCGCCGACTCGCGCCCGCGCGGTCGTCCTCGCCTACGGCGGCGCCGCGCTGATCTCGGCCCTGCTCGGCACCGCCGCCCTGCTCGCGCCGATCCCCGGCCACGACACCCTGCTCTACAACGGCTGCTGCCGCGCGCAGGGGCTGTTCAAGGACCCCAACGTGTTCGGGCCGTTCCTGATCCCGGCGGCGATCATCCTCATCGAGGAGCTGCTGACCCCGCGGCTGCTGCCCGGCCGGCGCGCGCTCAAGACCGTCGCGCTCGCGGTCCTGTGCGTGGGCATCCTGGTGTCCTACTCGCGCGCCGCGTGGCTGGACCTCGCCGTGGCGGTCGTCGTCCTCCTCCTCGTGCTCCTCCTGCGCCGCCGCGGCGCGCGGACCGCGGCCGCGCTGCTGATCACCATCGCGGCCCTGGGCGGCACGGTCTTCGCCTACCTGGCGGCAACGGGCCAGGAGGGCTTCGTCCGCGAGCGCGCCGCGCTGCAGACCTACGACAGCTCGCGCTTCGCGGCCCAGGGCGGCGGCATCGGCCTGGCGGAGCGCTACCCGCTCGGCGTCGGCCCCGGCCAGTTCGACGCCCACGAGCCGATC
>DASYBY010000232.1:0-18188 GCA_036500525.1 Baekduia sp.
CAGGCCGCTCGCGCTCCCGGAGCTGGAGCCCCCGGTGTAGCGGCTCGGGTCCCAGGGGTTGCGCGGAACGGGGAACGGCTTGGTTGCGTCGGGCAGCCCGACGGCGAACTCCATCGTCGACGTCTTGCCCATCACGACGGCACCGGCCTCGCGCAGGCGCGCCACCGCGACGGCGTCCCCGCCGATGCCCCACTCCGGGTCCGCCACGACGCTCTGCGCGGTCGTGGGGCCCTCGCGCGCCGCGAGGATGTCCTTGACGCCGATCGGCACCCCGTGCAACGGCCCCAGGGCGTCCCCGGCGGCGACCGCGGCGTCGGCCGCCTCCGCCGCCGCGCGTGCCTGGTCGTCGTACCGCACGATGTACGTGCCGATCGTGGCGTCCCAGGCGTCGGCGGCCGCGATCGCCTCGTCGACCAGCTGGGCACTGGTGATCTCGCCGGCCCGCACGGCCGCCGCAGCCGCGCCCAGGGTGCGTACCGGAGCGCTCACTTCTGGCATGCCGGGCTGGCCGACGGGGTCGTCACCTTCGCGGGCGTCTCGGCCACGATCTTGAAGCCCAGGCCTCCCGGTCCGCCGGCCTTCTTCACGACCTGGCCGACGTAGGATGAGCGCAGGAGCTGGTTGTCCTGAGGACGGACGGTCACCGGGCCCGTGACACTGTCGTAGCGGGCACCGGGCAGGGCCGCGCGCACCTTCTGCGGGTCCGTGCTGTGCGCCCGCTCGATGCCCTCGAAGAGCATCTGCGCCGCGAGGTAGGTGTCGGCCGGCACGTAGTAGGGCGCGCTCCCGTACTTCTTCGTCCACCCGGCCACGAACGCCTTGTTCGCCGGGTTGGCGGCATCGACGTCGTAGTTGACCTGGTTGTAGAACCCGAGGATCTTCTGGCCGAGGGCCGGGAAGAGCGGCTCCGAGACCTGGTTGAACCCGAGCACCGTCTTCAACGTGTCGAAGAGCTTGAACTGCGCGCCCTGGTTGATCAGCGCCACCGCGTCGGCGCCGAAGGTCACGCTGAACAGCGCGTCGGCGCCGCTGTTCTTCAGCTTGGTGATCTGGCTGCCGAAGTCCGTCGTGCCCAGCGGCGAGAACTGCGTGAGCACGACCTGCTTGCCGGCCTTGGCGGCGGCGGCCTTGAACGCATCCGCGGCGCTGTGGCCAATGGAGTAGTCGACCGCCTGGATCGCCCAACGGCGCCCCGGGAGCGACTTGAGGGTGTTGACGATCCCGTTCATGTCCATCTGGGCGGACTGCACGGCACGGAAGGCGTAGGCGCTGCACTCCTGCTCACCGAGGACGTCGTCGTTGGCCGTCGCGTTGAACAGCAGCGCGTCCATCGACGGCAGCTGCTTCTGCAATGCGGAGTTCTCCGGACCGGTCATGACCGCGGCGAGGAAGTGCGCACCGTCCTTGCTCAGCGCCTGCCGGGCCAGCCGGACGGTCGTGGCCGGCGAGCCGTCGGTCGCCGTGGTCACGATCTTGACCTGATGACCGTCGACGCCCCCGTGGGCGTTGGCCTCGTCGGCCGCGTACTGCCAGGCCTTGACGGTGTCCTTGCCGAACTCGCCCAGCGCACCGCTCAGGGGCGGGATGAGAGCGACCGTCACCGGCTCGTTCCCACCCTTCGATCCTTCGTCGTCGCTCGATCCACAGGCGACCGTTCCCAGCGCGACCACGATCGCGACCAGAGCCCCACCGACACGGAAGTGCACCACGTCTCCTCGTCCTTTCGTCCCTCTCGACCCGTCGTCCCATGCTCGGCCCGTTTCGCGTCAGCCGCCGCTCCGCCCGTTTACGCCGCGGTTACGCCGCGCGGGCCGGCCGACGATCCGCGCTGCGACGGGGATCTGGCCGGCGGCCGCCGTCGCTCCGCCGCGTCAGGCTCGCGCCGTGCGTGCTTCGCCGGCGTCGGGGCAGAAGCGGTAGCCGACCGCGCGCACCGTCTCGATGCGGCTGCCGTGCTCCGGGCCCAGCCGAGCACGTAGCCGCCGCACCTGCACGTCGACCGTCCGCGCGGCGCCGGAGTGCGCATGGCCCCAGACGCGGTCGAGCAGGGCCTCGCGCGTGAAGACGCGGCTGGGGTGCAGCAGCAGGAAACGCAGCAAGCGGTGTTCCAGAGGCGTCAGCGCCACGGTGTGGCCGTCGATCGTCGTCGCGTGGGTCGCGGGATCCAGGCGCAGGCCTCCGCACACCAGCACCTCGCCGTCGACCGTCGCGCCCGCGCGCTGCCATGCGCGCGCGATCCGGAGGCGCACCTCATCGAGCGGGGCGCCGAGCACCAGGATCTCGTCCGCGGCGGCGCAGGCGGGGACCGTGCGAAGCGCGGATGCGTCGACGGCGAGGATCACCGGCACCGTTGCCGCATACGCGCACCGGCGCAGCGCATCGACGACCGCGACGGCCTGACCCAGCGTGTCGTCGACGGCGACCACGAGCGCGACGTCGGGCTCCGCGTAGGCGCGCACGTCCGCCAGCGCAGCGGCGGGATCGACGCCGACGGTGCGCCGCGTGGCATGGCCCAACTCGGAAAGCTGCCCGACAAGCGCGTCCACGGGCGGTCCGGCGGGTCCGCACACCCAGGCATGCCGCACGCGCTCGCCCTAGGCGCCCGCGGCGCTCGGCGCCTCGGCCGGACGTCCGATCAGCATCTGGGACGTGTCGCCCATCGCGAAGCGCCCGACGCTCGAGACGAACGTGTGGCGGTCGCCGCGGAAATAGCAGATCGCGAAGTCATAGATCCTGCCGCTGTCGTCCCAGATGAGCTCCTCGGCGAGCATCACGGGCGAGCCGGGATCGATCTCCAGCAGTCCGGCGACCGAGGCGTCCGCGCCGGTTGCGCTCAGGAACCACTTCGAACCGCCGAGCGTCAGCCCGGCCCGGCTCAGCAGCCCGTACCACTCCGAGGTGAACGGAGTCACCAGCAGCGCGTCCGCCTCGGGGAACCGAACATAGTTCGACGCGAGCCACACGACGACCCCGTCGACCCATCCGAGGTACTCGAGCAGGAGCACGGGCTCGCCCGGCGCGATGCCCAGCCTCCAGGCCACGGCGTCGGGCGCCGGGATCACGGTGGACGCGAGGACCTGCGGGCGCGCGCGCCGGCTCTCGGCGTCTTCGGCGACGTCGCCGTGCATCTCCTCGAGCGTGATCGCGTAGCGGTGCTCGCAGATCGCGAACGTGCCGATGCCGCGGACGCGCTCGACGACACGCTCCTCGCACAGCATCGAGAGCGCCTCGCGCACCACCGCCCGGGCCGCTCCGTAGGTCAGCATGAGCTCGCCCTCGCCCGGCAGGAGGCCCTCGGAGTAGGTGCCGGCCAGCGTGTTCTCGCGCAGCACGTCCCTGAGCCGGCGGGCCGCGCCGTCGTCACGCCCTCGACGCTCGGCCAAGCGGCGCGCCACGGCAGTTCGTCGACGATCCCCGGGGTCCACAGAACAACGATAACGCACGTTCACATATTCGTCACGGTCGTCACGAGATCGTGGATGCAGGCGAATCGTCTCCGTGTGAACGCTCGTCAACGTGTCCGTGAGATCTCAGCGGCGGACCCATCCGCCAACTCTCGGGCGGCCTCCAGCGCGGCGGCGAGGACGAACGGATCCCCGAAGCACCAGCCCGCCAGCTCGAAGGTGGCACCCGCACGGTCCGCCGACGGAGCGGACGCCACGCGCTCGATGCACCGGTAGAGGTTCCCGGCCAGCCAGCGGACGACAAGCACGCGACCCACCGTAGGCGTACCACGCAGCCATCGCGTCTCCCGAAAGGGGCATCTTCGCCACCTCTTCGGGGGTGCCGCGCAGCGCCGCTCAGCGCCGGGACTGTGAGCCGGCCGGGGCCGGCGTGGCCTCACCGGGCTCGTCGTCGCGCCCGAGCGTCGAGAGCCCGTCCTGCACCAGGCGCACCAGGAACGAGGCCAAGTCGGCGGAGCGCACGACGTTCGGCGGCCAGTAGGTCACGGAGTGGATCAGGCCGATCGCCGCTTGCGTCGCCGCGGCCACGTGCTCTTCGGAGGCCTCCGGGAAGGACCGGCCGATCGCCTGCTGCCAGCGCGACGCGTACTGCTGCATGCGACGGTTGTACTGCCGGCGCCACGGGTCGACCAGCGAGCGGACCTCGCGCTGGTAGACGTTGATCAGGTGACGGTGGTCGATCGAGAACTCGACGTGGTGGCGGATCAGCCGGTCGAGATCCTGGCGCGGGTCGTCGTACACGGCGGCCGCGGCGGTGATCAGCTCGTCGAGCGTCTCGTTGAGCAGCGTCGCGAGGATCTCGTCCTTGCCGCTGAAATGGCGGTAGAGCGCCGGGCCGCTGATGCCGATGCGCTCGCCGATCTGGTCCACGCCGACGCCGTGGAACCCCTTCTCGTAGAACAACGCCGCGGCGGCGTCGAGGATCTCGCGGTCTCGGCTCACGTCGCGAACGTAGCACGGCGCTCGTCCGGCGCACCCCGCGTCGGGATCACCGTCCGCTCCACACCGGCGCGCGCTTCTCGAAGAACGCCGCGACGCCCTCGTGCATGTCGTCGGTCGCGAAGGCGATGGTCAGCTGAGCGCGTAGGAAGTCCCAGGCGTCCTCGGTGGCGAGGTCGTTCTGACGCCAGAGGGCGTCGCGGCCGAGCTTCATCAGCAGCGGCGACTTGTCCGCCAGACGGGCCGACCACGCGTCGACCGTGTGCGCGAACTCCTCGCGCGGGACGACCGTGTTGACGATGCCGAGCGCCTCCGCCCGGCTCGCGTTGAGGCGATCGCCCATCAGCATGAGCTCGGTCGCCTTCTTGCGCGGCAGGTTGCGGTACATCAGCACGGCGATCATGAACGGGAACACGCCGACGTTGATCTCCGGTGTGCCGAAGACCGCCGCCTCGGACGCGACGATCAGGTCGCACGCGAGGGCCAGCCCGAACGCGCCCGCCAGGCAGTGCCCGTCGACCGCGGCGATCACGGGCTTGCCCAGCTCGCCGATCAGCGTGAACAGCGCGGGGAACCGCCCGTTGGCCTCGTGCTTGTGCGCGAGCGGGACGTCGGAGGCGAAGCCGCCGAGGTTGCCGCCCGCGCTGAAGGTCGTCGGATGCGTCGACGCGAGGACGACGCAGCGCACCGTGGCGTCGTCGCGTGCGGCCGCGAAGGCGGCGAGCAGGTCGCCCATCAGCGCGTCCGACAGCGCGTTGCGGGTGTCGGGCTGGTCGAGCGCGATCGTGGCGACCCCGCGCTCGTCGAGCGCCCAGCGCAGCGTTTCGTACGGCCTGGACACGCGGCGAACATACCACACGCAGTGAACGATGGTTAACTGATTTAAGACCGCGCTCGATCCTGCAGGTTGGCGGTGGACGTGCAAGGAACGGGCCATTAGACTGAGCGCTGGTTAACGTCGCCAGAGTCGGCTACGGTTCGCACGAGGAGGAGAGGGGCACCCACCGGGGCCCCGGGTCATGCCATGAGCACCGTGGAACGTCAGCGCGTCCGCCAACCGGCGGCCTTGCACACCGCACTCGCCCGCCGTCGCGCGGGCCTGATCCGTCGGGGCCAGCGCCTGCTGCGCACCACCGAAGGCCTGCTCGGGACCTCCGACCACCAGGCCTACGAGGACGCGAGCGACCTGGACGTCCTCGTCGCCCAGCTCGACGTCCTGACCGCCGATGTGATGGAGCGGCTCGCGGCCGGTCGCGCCGAGCCCGGGGCGGCAACACTCGGCGAGCTCGGCAGCGCGCTCATCGTGGTGCAGACGTTCCGCTCCGAGGTCCACGACCACGACGTCCACGAGCGCCTGGACCGCCTTTCGGCGATCGAGGCCGGCCTCGCGCCGCTGCGCTTCATCCACGACCCCGACGCCCTGCTCGCCAAGGCGTGCGAGGTGGTCGTCCACAGCTGCGGCTTCGATCGCGCGCTCCTGTCCCGGGTCGAGGACTCGACCTGGCGCCCATGGAAGGCCTATGCCTTGAGCGAGGGCGAGGGCGAGCGCGGGTTCCGCGACTGGATGGGCACGCTGCCCCAGATCCCGCTCGACCACCTGCTGCTGGAGAGCGAGATGGTCCGGCGCCACGCGCCGGCGCTGGTCGACGACCCCGACGACGACCCGCGCGTCTACCGCCCGCTGATCGAGGCCAGCGGGCTCGCCCCCTACGTCGCCGCGCCGATCATGCCGACGGGCAAGGTCATCGGCTTCCTGCACGCCGACCACGAGTCCGGGCTCGTCACCGAGCTGGACCGCGACATCCTGGGCGCGTTCGCCGACGGCTTCGGCCAGATCTTCGAGCGCGCGGTGCTGCTGCAGCGGCTGCGCGACCAGCGCGAGCAGGTCCGGGAGGCGATGACCACCGTCGAGCACGTCCTGGAGGATCTCGCCAACGCCGAGATCGAGCTGGCGGCGCGCGCCAACCCCGATCGGCCGGCCGGCGGACCCACGCGCCTGCCGCGCGGACCGTCCCCCGCCCCCGGGTCGCGGATCGACTCGCTGCTCACCCCGCGCGAGCTGGAGGTCCTCGCGCTGATGGCCACGGGTGCGACCAACAGCAGGATCGCCGCGCAGCTGGTCATCACCGACGGAACGGTCAAGTCGCACGTCAAGCGCATCCTGCGCAAGCTCCGCTCGGCCAACCGCGCCGAGGCGATCGCGCGCTACCTGCGGTTGACGATGACCGCGCCGCCGCGCTGAGGCCCCGCGGCGGCCGCCTCGCGCGCCAGCGCCTCGCGGTGCTCGGGGGCGGCGATCGCGATCAGGGCCGCCGCCCGCTCGGCGAGGTCCAGGCCGCGCAGCCGCGCCACGCCGTGCTCGGTGACGACGGTGCCCACGTCGGCGCGTGCGGTCGTCACCGGTCCGGAGAGTCGCGCAACGATGCGGGTGGCGCCGGTCTTGGCGACGACCGAGGGCAGGGCGATGACGCCCTCACCGCCGGACGCCGCCGCGCCGCGCAGAAAGTCGACCTGGCCGCCGACCGCTCCCACCATCCGCGTGCCCGCGCGCTCGGCGTTGGCCTGGCCGGTCAGATCGACCTCGACCGCGCCGTTGATCGCCACCAGGCGGCCGACGCGCGTCAGCGTGTCGGCCCGGTGCGTGAAGGAGACGGGGCGCTGGACGGTGCGCTCGTCGCCGTCGAGGAAGGCGAACAACTTCGACGATCCCAGCGCCGCCCCGGTGACGATCAGCCCCGTGTCGACGGGCTTCCGGGCGCCGGTGACCGCGCCCGACGCCACCAGGTCGACGACCGGGTCGCAGATCATCCCCGAGTGGATCCCGAGGTCGCGCGCGCCGTGGAGCCCGCGCAGGATCGCCTCCGGCAGCGCGCCGACGCCGACCTGCAGGGTGTCACCGTCCCGGACGAGGCCGACGACGTGCGCGGCGATCGCGCGATCGGCGTCGGTCTCCCGCGCCGGCGGCGCCTCCAGGAGCGGGCGATCGGTGTGCACCACGGCGGTCAGGTCGTCGTAGGCGATCGACGCGCCGGGGACGCTCGGCATCTGCGCGTTGACCTCGGCGATCACCGAGTGCGCGTGGAGGACCGCGTCCGCGATGTACGTGGTGTCGACGCCGAACGAGCAGCGCCCGTCCGGGCCAGGTGGCGCCACCTGGATCAGCGCCACGTCTCCGGGCAGCTCCCGGTGGGCGAACAGGCCCGGATGCGCCGAGAAGTGCGAGGGCACGACCCGCACCGGACGAACGGCGGCGACGCGCGCCAGCGCGCCGAGCACGCCGTAGGACACCACGTCGATCCCCGCGGCCTCCGGGGCCGCCAGCACCTCGCGCCAGGTCAGCCCGCAGTAGTAGGAGACGCCGTCCAGCGCGCCGGACCCGGCGGCCTCGATCAGCGCATCGACCAGCCCGACCGGCTCGCCACACGCCTGGGATGCGACCACGCCGCTCCCCGGCCGCACCCAGCGGGTGAGGTCCAGCCGATCGGCCTCGAGCTCGACCGGTGCCATCGATCCGCCTCAGGCCGCCAGCCGCTGCAGGATCGTGCCCGTGCCCAGGCCACCGCCGCAGCACATCGTCACCAGCCCGAGCTCGCTGTCGCGCCGCTCCATCTCGTGCAGCATCGTCGCGATCAGCCGTGCGCCGGTCATCCCGACCGGATGGCCGAGCGCGATCGCGCCGCCGTTGACGTTGACGCGATCCATGTCGGCGTCCAGCTCCTGCTGCCAGGCCAGCACCACCGACGCGAACGCCTCGTTGACCTCGACGAGGTCGAAGTCGTCCATCGTCAGCCCGGTCCGCAGCAGCAGCTTGCGGGTCGCCGGGATCGGACCCGTGAGCATGATGATGGGGTCGACGCCCACCGTCACCTGATCCACGATCCGGGCACGGCCCTTGAGCCCGAGCTCCTCGGCCTTCCGGGGCGAGGCGAGCAGCACGGCGGCAGCGCCGTCGGACAGCTGCGACGACGTGCCGGCCGTGACCTTGCCGCCCTCGGCGCGGAACGGCGTCTTCAGCGTCGCGAGCTTCTCAGCCGTCGTGTCGGGCCGGATGCCCTGATCCTCGCTGACCGTGCCGTGTGGCGTCTCGATCGGGACGATCTCCGCGGCGAAGCGGCCTTCGGCGCGCGCGGCGGCCGCGCGCTGGTGCGAGACGACCGCCAGCTCGTCCATCGCCTCGCGGGAGATCCCCCAGCGGTCGGCGATCAGCTCGGCGCTCTCGCCCTGCGGAACGAAGTCGAAGCGCTCCAGCAGCTCGTCCGGCCACGGCGACCCGTAGAGCTCGGCGACCTTCAACGGCGAGTTGATCGGCACGTGCTGCATGTGCTCGACGCCGGCGGCGATCACGAGGTCGTGCGTCCCGGACGCGATCAGCCCGGCCGCGTAGGCCACGGCCGACTGCGCGGAGCCGCAGCGGCGGTCGATCGTGATCGCCGGGACCTCCACCGGGAAGCCGGCCTGGAGCCAGGCGTTGCGCGCGATGTTGCGCGACTGCTCGCCGAACGGTGCCGTGCAGCCGGCGATGACGTCCTCGACCTCGCCCGGGTCGATCCCGGTGCGCTGCACGAGCTCGGTCAGGCACGCGGCCAGCAGCGTGTTGGGGTGCGTGTCGCGGAACGCGCCCTTCTCGGGGTGCGCCCGGCCGATCGCGGTCCGGACCGCCTCGACGATCAGCGCCGGCCGCCCGGCCTCGATCATCGGCGAGGTGATGGTGGTGCCCTTGGCGGCCATCGTCACATCACCAACCCGCCGTCGACGCACAGCACCTGACCGGTGATGTACGCGGCGTCGTCGGAGGCGAGGAACGCGAACGCGCCGGCGATCTCCTCGGGCTCGGCCCAGCGGCCGAGCGGGACGCGCTCCAGCTGCTTCTCGGCGAAGCGCGGGTCGGTGCGGACCACCTCGGTCATCGCCGTCGCGGCCAGGGGCGCCACGACGTTGGCGGTGATCGCCTTCCGCGCCAGCTCCTTGGCCAGCGACTTGGTCAGGCCGACGATGCCGGCCTTGGCCGCGGCGTAGTTGGCCTGGCCGATCGTGCCGACCAGCCCGGCCGCGGAGGTCGAGTTGATGATGCGGCCCCGCCCGTCGTCGGGCAGGTGAGGCAGCGCCTCCTGCGACACGGCGTAGGTGCCCATGAGATGCACGTCCAACACGGTGCGGAACTTCTCCTCGTCGAGCTTGGGGAACATCGCGGGGCGCGTGACGCCGGCGTTGTTGATGACAATGTGAACAACGCCGTCGCCCAGGCCGGCGGCCACGGCGACCGCCGCGCGGACCTGCTCTCGGTCGGTGACGTCGGCCGCGACGCCCGCCGCCTGCCCGCCGGCGCCGGCGATCTCGGCGGCCACCGCCGCGGCGGCGTCGCCGTCGCGGTCGGCGATGGCGACCGCGGCGCCCTCGGCCGCCAGGCGCCGCGCGACGGCGGCGCCGATGCCTGCGCCGGCGCCGGTGATCAGCGCGACCCGTCCGTCCAGGCGGCCCATCAGTAGGACCTCGGCAGGCCGAGCACGTGCTCGCCCAAGTAGTTGAGGATCATCTCTTGGCTGATCGGCGCGATCCGCGTCAGCCGTGCCTCGCGGAAGTAGCGCTCGACGTGGTACTCCGAGGCGTAGCCCATGCCGCCGTGGGTCTGGACCGCGCGGTCGGCGGCCTCGAAGCCCGCGTCGGCGCACAGGTACTTGGCCATGTTGGCCTCGCGCGCGCACGGGAGACCCTGGTCGTAGAGCCACGCGGCCTTGCGGACCATCAGCGTCGCGGCGTCCAGCCGCGCGAGCGCGTCGGCGAGCGGGAATTGGATGCCCTGGTTGGCGCCGATCTGGCGGCCGAAGACCACGCGCTCGTTCCCGTAGGCGACCGCCCGGCGCAGCGCGGCGCGACCGATGCCGAGCGCCTCCACGGCGACGAGGATCCGCTCGGGGTTGAGACCGTCCAGGATGTACTTGAAGCCCTTGCCCTCCTCCCCCACCCGGTGCTCCTCGGGGACCTCGAGCCCATCGATGAACAGCTCGTTGGAGTTGACGGCGTTGCGCCCCATCTTCGGGATCGGCCGGATGTCGATCTTGTCGCGGTCCAGGTCGGTCAAGAAGAGCGTCATGCCGTCGGTCTTCTTGTCGACGTCCTCGAGCTTGGTGGTCCGCGTGAGCAGCAGGACCTTCTCGGACTCGAGCGCCTTGGAGATCCAGACCTTGCGCCCGTTGACGACGTAGTCGCCGCCGCCGTTGCGCTTGGCGTAGGTGGTGATCCGCGTGGTGTCCAGTCCCGCGTTGGGCTCGGTCACGCCGAAGCACACGTGCAGCGACCCGTCGACGATCCGCGGGAGCGTGCTCTGCTTGAGCTCGTCGGAGCCGTGCTTGATCACGGGATGCATGCCGAAGATCGACAGGTGCATCGAGCTCGCTCCGTTCATGCCCGCGCCGGACGCCGAGACCTCCTCCAGCAGCAGCGACGCCTCAAGGATGCCGAGGCCGCTCCCGCCGAACTCCTCGGGCGTCGTGATGCCGATCCAGCCCGCGTCGGCGAACGCCTTGTAGAAGTCCCACGGGAACTCGTGCTTCTCGTCCCGTTCCGCCCAGTACTCGTCGTCGAACGTCGCGGCGAGCTCGGCGACCGCGCGCTGGATCGACTTCTGATCCTCGGTCAGCTCGAAGTCCACAGTCCCCTCCTGATGTCAGTGAACGATCGTTCACGACACTATCACGGCCGCCTGCCGGCGCGGGCCAACTGTTCTGATAACGCTCGTTAACCGATCGTGGTAGCGTTCGACCCATGGACTTCCGCGACAGCCCGGCCGACGCCGAGTTCCGCGCCACCGTGCGCAAGGTCCTGGAGGAGGCGGTGGCGGAGCTGCCGCGCGACGAGCCCCCGACGGTCGAAGCGCGCCTACCCTGGTTCCGGGTGTTCCAGAGGCGGATCCGCGACGCGGGTTACGCCGGCCTCGCCTGGCCGACCGAGTACGGCGGCCGCGACGCGACGCTGACGCAGCAGGCGATCTTCCTGCAGGAGTACGACCGCGCCGGCGGTCCCGACCGCCTCAACCTGCTCGGCGAGGGTCTCGCGGGGCCGACGATCATCGACTTCGGCACCGAGGAGCACAAGCGCCGCTTCCTCGCCCCGATCCTCGGCGGCGACGAGATCTGGTGCCAGCTGTTCTCCGAGCCCAACGCCGGATCGGACCTCGCGTCGCTGGAGACGCGTGCCGAGCGCGACGGCGACGGCTGGCGCGTGACGGGCCAGAAGGTGTGGACGTCGCGCGCCCAGGTCGCGTCGTTCGGACTGCTCCTCGCGCGCACCGGAGCCCCGCGCCACAAGGGGATCACGTACTTCCTGCTGCCGATGGACAGTGACGGGATCACCGTCCGGCCCCTGCGCCACATGCTGGGCGAGGCGGAGTTCAACGAGGTCTTCCTCGACGACGTCTTCGTGCCCGACGACCTGCGGATCGGCGAGGTCGACGGCGGGTGGCGCGTCGCGATGGCCACGCTGCAGTACGAGCGTGTCGCGCTCGCCACGGGCCGCGTCAACGTGCAGCGCCTCGTCGGCGAGCTGATCGAGCTGGTCGCCACCGTCGAGAAGGACGGCCGCCCGCTGCGCGAGGATGCGGCGGTGCGACGCAAGGTCGCCGACCTCTACGCCCGCGCACAGATCCAACGCGTCAACGGCCTGCGGGCGCTGTCGTCGCTGGAGCGCGGCACGCCGGGCCCGGAGGCGTCGATCGGCAAGCTCCTGTCAGCGCCGTTGGTGGAGGACATCGCCGACTTCGCGCTGTCGCTGGCGGGCCTCGACGGGCAGCTCGACGAGGGCGAGCTGGACCCGTGGCTGAAGCTGGCCTACCAGGCGCGCGGCACGTCGATCGCGGGCGGCACGACGTTCATCCAACGCAACATCGTGGCCGAGCGCGTGCTCGGCCTCCCCCGTTAGCGATCGTTCATCCCCGGGTCGAGGCGAGGTCATGGTCTTCACCGACGAGCAGCAGGAGTTCGCCGCCAGCGTCCGGTCGTTCTGCGCCCGCGAGTGCGGGACGCGGGAGCAGCGCGCGGCGCTGACCGACAACTTCACCGTGGCCAACTCGCATGCGGTGCTGGAGCGCCTCGGGGCGCTGGGCTGGCTCGGCGTCTCCGTCCCCAGCGACTACGGCGGTGCCGGCGCCGGGATGGTCGAGGAGTGCATCTTCCTCGAGGAGACCTGCCGCGGCCACGCGCCGATCCACGGCTACTCCACCGCGCTGACCGCGGGCCAGACCTACCTGCGCTGGGGCACGCCCGAGCAGAACCGCTCGATCATGGGCGGCATCTGCCGAGGACGCCTGGAGGCCATCGGGCTCAGCGAGCCGGGCGCCGGGTCAGACCTCGGCAGCGCGCGCTGCGCCGCCCGGCGCGAAGGCGACGAGTACGTCATCAACGGCCAGAAGACGTGGATCTCGGTCGCCCACGAGGCCGACCACATCCTCACCTTCGTGCGCACCGACGCCACCGGGGGCAAGCACGACGGGCTGACGTTCCTGATCGTCCCGACCGACGCACCGGGCGTGGAGATCCGCGAGGTCGAGGTGATGACCCCACGCGTGGTCAACGATGTGTTCTACACCGACGTGCGCGTGCCGGTCTCCGCGGTCGTCGGCGCTGAGGGCCGCGCATGGGGCCAGCTGATGCGCGGCCTGGCGATCGAGCGCCTGATCATCGCCGCGATGTCGGTCGGCTACGCGCAGCGCTCGCTCGACGACACCATCACCTACATGAAGGAGCGCGAGCAGTTCGGCCGGCCACTCAGCGCGTTCCAGGCCCTCCGCCACCGCATCGCGGACGTCGCGACCGAGATCGTCGCCTGCCGCGCGCTCGTCTACGACATCGCCCAGAAGATCGACGCCGGCCAGGAGGACGCGCTCTCGACGGAGTCGTCGATGGCCAAGATGAAGTGCACCGAGACCGCCAAGCTCGCCGCCCTGGAGGGCATGCAGCTCATGGGCGGATACGGCTACGCCGTGGAGTACGGCATGGAAGAGCAGGTGCGCCAGGCGCTCGTGCCGCCGATCTACGGCGGGACCAACGAGATCCAGCGCGAGATCATCAGCAAGAACCTCGGCCTCTAGGAGCAGATGAGCATGTCCAGGATCTACGACCCGCAGGTGCTCGCGGGCAAGCGGGTGTTGGTGACCGGTGGCGGCACAGGCCTCGGCCGGGGCGTCGCGAAGCACCTCGTCGAGCACGGCGCCGAGGTCCACCTCTGGGGCCGGCGCGAGTCCGTGCTGGCCGAGGCGGTCGCAGAGGTCGGGGCCTCCCGAGCCGGCAGCGCGCACTTCCAGACCGTCGACGTGCGCGGCGCCGACGCGGTCGACGCCGCGATCCAGCGGATCTGGGACGAGCACGGCCCGCTGACCGGGTTGATCAACAACGCGGCCGCCAACTTCATCGCCCAGACCAAGGACATCAGCGCGCGGGCGTACCGCGCCGTGGCCTCGACCGTCATGGACGGCTCGTTCCACACGACCCACAGCGCGGGCCGTCGCTGGATCGCCGACGAGCTTCCGGGCTCGGTGATCTCGACGCTGACGACGTGGGTGTGGACGGGGTCGGCCTTCGTCGTGCCCAGCGCGATGGCCAAGAGCGCCGTGCACGCGATGACGATGTCGCTGGCCGCCGAGTGGGGCCGCTACGGGATCCGGCTCAACGCGATCGCCGCCGGCCCGATCCCGACCGAGTACGCGTGGTCGATGCTCAACCCGACCGAGGCGTCCTCGACCGGCGGCTCGACGTCGGCCGACAACGTCCCGATGCGGCGCTTCGGCACGATGGAGGAGCTCGCCAACTTGAACATCTTCCTGCTGTCGGACGCCTGCGGCTACCTGACCGGGACGACGATCGCGATGGACGGCGGCCAGCAGCTCGCCGGCCCGGGGACCTTCGCGTCGCTGTCCTCGCTCAGCGACGCCGACTGGAACGAGGTCCGCGAGACGGCCAAGGCGGCCAGCGCGGAGAGCAAGGCCGACCGCAGCGTCTAGCGCGCCGCGCGCTCGACCAGCTCCTGCAACTCGCGCCGGCGGACCTTGCCCTGGGGCGACAGCGGCAGCTCGGCGATCTGCACCACCAGCTCGGGCCACATGTGCTTCGGGACGCCGCGCGCGGCGAGGTGCGGGCGCAGGTCGTCGAGCGAGAGCGTCACGGCCGGCTCCTCGGCGACGACCACCACGGCGCAGCGCTCGCCCAGCTCGGCGTCCGGGTAGCCGACGGCGACGACGTCGGCCACGGCGTCCAGCGCACGCACGTGGTCCTCGACCTCGTTGACCGAGATCTTCTTGCCGCCGCGGTTGATGATCTCCTTGAGCCGGCCGACGATCCGCAGGTAGCCGTCCTCGTCGACCCGGCCGAGGTCGCCGAAGTGCCCCCAGCCGCGTGCGTCGAACAGCGCGGCCGTCGCCTCGGCGTCCTCGTAGTAGGCCAGCGCCGTGTTGGGGCCGCGCATGACCACCTCGCCGATCTCGCCGTCGGGCAGCGGCGTGCCCGCCTCGTCGACGATCGCGAAGGCCGACGGCGAGTCATAGGCCTTGCCCACCGTCTCCTGCCGGTGGGCCGCCGTGTCGCCCTGGGCTGCGACCATCGCCGGCGTGCCGAGGTCGACCGCGCCGTAGGCCGAGATGACGTGGCAGCCGAAGCGCTCCTCGATCATCCCGGCCGTCTGCGGGTGGAGGTAGGAGCCGCCGGACTGCACGACGCGCAGGCTCGCGGTGTCCACCGCGCCCGGCCGGGCCCGGGCCGCGGCGGCGCTGAGGCGCAGCAGGATCGTCGGGACCGTCTGGATCACCGTGGCCCGATGGCGCGCGGTGAGCGCGAGCAGCCCGTCGACGGCGAGCGACCCAGGCACGAGCAGCGTGCAGCCGGTCTCGGCCAGCGTGCAGATCCCGTTGAAGTAGCCGATGCCGCCGCTGAGCGGCGCGGCCGCCAGGACGACGTCGTCAGCGCCGACGCCGGTCCGGCTGTTGACGTCGCGGATCATCGCCAGCGCGCAGTTCGCGGTCCGCAGCACGATCTTCGGCGTGCCGGTCGTGCCCGAGGTGCCGATCAGCAGCGCGATCGCGTCCGGGTCCTGGCCGGGCAGGTCGGCGAGCGCCGGCGCGTCGACGGCGGTCAGCGCCGCGGCCGACCGGACCGCGAGGGCGGGAGCCCGGAGCGCCGTGACCTCCGCGTCGGTCGGCGGTGAGTCGGAGAAGAACGCGACCGCGGAGGTGCGCGCCAGCGCTGCCTCCACCTGGACGGGCGTCGCGTCCGGCGGCAGCTCGAAGAGCACGGCGCCGGCGGCCGCCACGGCGAAGGCGACGATCACGTGGTCGATCGAGTTGCCCATCCGCGCGGCGACGACTGCGCCGGGCCGGACGCCACGGTCGGTCAACCCGGCGGCCAGGGCGCGCATCCGCTCGTCCACCTCGCGCCAGCTGAGCGAGCCGTGGTCGCCGACCAGCGCGAGCTTGTCGGGGTGCCGGGCGGCGTTGCGCGCGACGAGCGCGTCGTAGCCGCGCTCGGTCCAGATCCCGTGGGCGTAGTAGGCCGCCGCCTCCTCGTCGTCCCAGCGCAGCGCGCGCAGATGCGGCCATTCGACGGTCCTTCGAACTTCGGTCACCAGTGTCGTCCTCCGTTGCACACCAACATCTCGCCCGTCGTGTACGACGCGGCCGGCGAGGCCAGGTAGACGGCCGCGCCCGCGATCTCCTCGGGCCGACCGATGCGGTTCATCGGCACCGCGCCCGAGCGCAGCAGTCGCTCGTAGGGCTCCTCGTCGCGCATCCCGCCCGTCTCGGAGACCAGGCCGGGGCACAGGGCGTTGACGCGGATCAGCGGCGCCAGCTCGGCGGCCAGGTAGCGGGTCAACATCCAGAGCGCGGCCTTGCTCACGCCGTAGGGCGCCATCGTCGGCGCGGGCCGGTGGCCGGGGGCGCTGTTGGGCAGCAGGCCGCTGCCGGAGATGACGTTGATGATCGAGCCGGCGCGCCCGGCGTCGAGCATCGGGCGCGCGACGGCCCGCGCGAGCCGCAGCGGCGCGCGGAGGTTGGCCTCCAGGACCTCGTCCCAGGTCGCGTCGCTGACGTCGAGCACGTCGCGGCCCTCCCCGAGCCCGGCGCTGTAGGCGTTGTTGACCAGGACGTCGACGCGGCCGAACGTGTGCAGGGCGACGTCCACGAGCCGGTCGCAGTCCGCGGCGACGGCCACGTCGGCCGTGACCGTCTCCACCCGTCGCTGCGGCGCTGCAGTGCCGATCGCGGCCGCGGTGCGCTCCAGCGTCTCGGCCCCGCGCGCGACGAGCAGCACGTCGGCGCCGGCGCGCGCGTAGGACGCCGCGATCGCCGCGCCGATGTTGGCGCTCGCGCCCGTGACGACCGCGACCAGACCGTCGAGGCGCAGCGCCTCGGGACCGACCCCCAGCTCAGCCATGCATTGCCGTCCCCGCCGAGACGTTGACGTCCTCGCCGGTGATCGCCGCCGCGGCGTCCGAGCACAGGAAGGTCACCACGCGCGCGACCTCCTCGGCCGTCGTGAAGCGCCGCAGCGCCGCCGCGGCGCGCAGCTGCTCGCGCGCGGCCGGACCCAGGACCGCGTCGAGGCGCTCGCCCGTGACCGGGCCCGGCGACACGAGGTTGACGCGCACGCCGTGCTCGCCGGCGTCCCAGGCCAGCGCCCGGACCAGCCCGATCAGGCCGGCCTTGCTCGCGCCGTAGGCCGCCCGGTGCGGCAGCGGCCGCTTCCCGGTCATCGAGCCGATGACGACCATGCTGCCGTCGCCCCGCGCGACCATCGCGGGCAGCAGCGCGCGGGCGCAGTGAAAGACGCCGGTGACGTTCGTGCGCAGGGTCGCCGCGAAGTCCTCGGGCTCCACCTCCCACGCGGGCGCGATCGGGCCGGCCACGCCGGCGGCGAGCGCGACCCTGCCGGCGGCCCCGGCACGCGTGGCCACCTCGCCGACCTGCCGGGCGTCGCCGACGTCAGCCGGCGCGACGACCGGCTCGCCGCCCGCGTCGCGCACGGCGTCGGCGACCGCCTCGAGGCTCGCCCTCGTGCGGGCGACGAGCACGACGCGGTCGCCCTCACGCGCGAAGGCGAGGGCGATGGCCGCGCCGATCCCCTGCCCGGCGCCGGTGACCACGGCGGTCCGCGTCATCGCGCGCGCAGCTCCCGGCGCAAGATCTTGCCGCTCGCGGTCTTCGGCAGCTCGTCGACGAAGGCGATCGCGCGCGGCGCCTTGTAGGCCGCCAGGCGCTCCCGGGCGAAGGCGATCAACTCGGCCTCGCCGGCGGTCGCGCCCGCCTTGAGCGACACGTAGGCCTTGACAGTCTCACCGCGGTACTCGTCGGGCACGCCGACCACCGCGACCTCGCGCACGGCGGGATGCTCGTAGAGCGCGTCCTCGACGTCGCGCGGCCAGACCTTGAAGCCCGAGGCGTTGATGAGGTCCTTGATCCGGTCGACCACGTAGAACCAGCCGTCGGCATCGACCAGCCCGACGTCGCCGGTGCGCAGCTCGCCGTTGGGCAGCGCCGCGGCCGACTCCTCCGGCCGCCCCCAGTAGCCGGGCACGACCTGCGGACCGCGGATGGCGATCTCGCCCGTCGCGCCGGGAGCGAGCGTCGCGCCATCCTCGCCGACGATGCGGCTGTCGGTCGCGGTGACCGGCAGGCCCACCGCCAGGGCGCCCGTGCCGGGGTCGACGGGCGGTCGCTCACCGAGCGGCGTCATGTGGGAGGGCGAGGTCGTCTCGGTCAGCCCGTAGACGGTGTGCAGCGGCGAGCCGGTCAGCCCCTCCCACGCC
>DASYBY010000233.1:0-20324 GCA_036500525.1 Baekduia sp.
CGGCGCCGCGGTGATCGCGCGGTTCATGGCCACCATCCCGCAGCTGCGCCGCCGCTTCGGGGACTTCGAGGAGCAGCGCGTGACCGTCAACGGCCAGCCCGGGCGGCTCCTGCGCGGGCCGGGCGAGCCGGAGTTCGGGGACGCCGAGCGGCTCGCGGTCGAGGAGGGGATGGCGCGCCTGCGGGCGGGCGACGTGAGCCCGGAGGAGCTGCGCGCGCTCGTGGCGGAGTCCCGGCGTGAGGCGGGGCTGGCTGCGGTCCCGTTCACGGCGCCGGCCGGGGGCGAGGGCGAGGCCGGGGACGCCGCGCGCCCCGCCGTCCGGGACGTCCTCACCGTGGACGTCGTCGACGGGCTGATCCAGACCGTGCGCATCGTCCGCAATCCGGACAAGCTCGCGCATCTCTGAATGTCACAGACCGGTCGGCTGCGCGGTCAGATGTTCATGACCATGAACGCAGCCGACACGATCGCCCAGCCCGACGTCGCGACGACCCGCTGGCGCATCGACCCGTCCCGCTCGACCGTCGCGTTCACCGCCACGATGCTGTGGGGCCTCTCGAAGGTCACGGGGCGCTTCGAGCGCTACGAGGGCCGGCTCGACCTCGCCGGGTGGCCGGCGGTCGAGCTGACGGTCGCCGCCGGGAGCATCACCACCAACATCCGGCGGCGCGACAAGCACCTGCGCTCGGCCGACTTCTTCGACGCCGAGCGCCATCCGTCGATCCGGTTCGTCTCCGACGGCGCGGTGCTCACGGGCGATCGGCTGGTGATCGACGGGCAGCTGCACGTCGGTGGGCGGGCGACGCCGATCGAGGCCGAGGCGACCCTGCGGCCGGTCGACGGGGAGCTGGAGATCGAGGTCGTGGCCGCGGTCGACCAGCGGCTGCTCGGGATCGCCCGGCCGCTCGTCGGCGCGCCGACGGCGCTGCGGCTGACGGGTCGGCTCGTGCCGGAGGTGGGGTAGACGCGGCGCCGGGACGCCGCGGGCGCGCGGTCCCCTAAGCGACCGTCGTCAGCCGCGCCGCGATCGCCTGCGCCGCCGTCGCGAGCTCCGGCGGGCCGAGGACCTCGACGTCGACGTCGAGCGTCGCCATCCACACGATGAACTGCGGCGACCAGCCGCCGGTGGTCGTCACGACGCAGTGATCCTCACCGTCGGGCTCCACGGTCGCGTACCGGCGCGGGACCCGCCGCTGCATCAGGCGCGCCGGCGCCGTCAGCCGCACGCGCCCCTGGACGGCCTCGGCGTCGGTCGCGCGGAGCGCCCCGCGCACGTAGGCGGCCGGGTCCCCGCCCGGGACCTCGCGGCGCGTGCCCCGGCCCGCGGTGCCGACGCGGCCGGCGATGCGGTCGACGCGAAACGTGCGCCAGTCGTCGCGGTCGAGGTCCCAGGCGACCAGGTACCAGCGGTAGCCCGTGTGAACGATCGCCGCCGGCTCGACCTGCCGGCGCGTGCTCGCGTCGTCCTTGGCGCGGTAGGCGAAGCGCAGGCGCTCGCCGTCGCGGACGGCGCCGGCGATCGCGGCCAGCACGTCGGCGTCGATGAGCGGGCCGTCGACGGCGAACGCGCTCGTCGCGTCGCCCAGCGCGCGGACGCGGCGCCGCAGCCGCTCGGGGAGCACCTGCTCGAGCTTGGCGAGCGTGCGGATCGCGGTCTCCTCCATCCCGGCGATCGACCCGGCGGCGGTCGAGCGCAGGCCGACCGCGACGGCGACCGCCTCGGCATCGTCGAGCAGGAGCGGCGGCAGCTCGGCGCCGGCTCCGAGGCGGTAGCCGCCGACGATGCCGGGCGCGGCCTCGATCGGGTAGCCGAGCGAGCGCAGCTTCTCGATGTCGCGGCGGATGGTCCGCGGGCCGACGTCGAGCCGGCCGGCGAGCTCGGGACCGCTCCACTCGCGCCGCAGCTGCAGCAGCGAGAGGAGCGCGAGGAGGCGGGCGGAGGTCTGGACCATCGTGCTGCGCAGGGTGCCACGCCATGCGGACTCAAGGTGACCGCATAGGGTTCCATGCGGCCAGAAGGTGACCGCATCGCTCGACAGCGTTTCGGCCATGACCTCCACGACGCTCGACCCACCTACGACCGCTCCGCCCGCTGTCGCCGTCCCGCGCGCCGAGGCGTCCGCGCGCGCCGCCTGGATCGGCTTCGCCGTCGTCCTCGCCGCCTCGGTCATGGACCTCCTCGACGCGACGATCGCCCAGACCGCCGCGCCCGCGATCCGCCTCGACCTCGGCGGCTCGTACGCGACGATCGAGTGGACGACCGCTGCCTACACGCTGGCGATGGCGACCGGGCTGCTCCTCGGTGGCCGGCTCGGCGACCTGCTCGGCCGGCGGCGGGTCCTGCTCGGCGGCATGGCCGCGTTCACGCTGGCGTCCGCGCTGTGCGCCGCGGCGCCGTCGCCGGAGACGCTGATCGGCGCCCGCGCGCTCCAGGGCCTGACCGCCGCGGTGATGGTGCCGCAGTGCTTCGGCCTGATCCGCGAACTCTTCGGCGACGAGGGCCAGCAGCGCGCGTTCACGATCGTCGGGCCGGTCATGGGCCTCGCCGCGGTCGCGGGGCCGCTGCTCGGCGGCGCGCTGGTTGATGCGGATCTCTTCGGCTCGGGCTGGCGGGCGATCTTCCTAATCAACGTGCCGGTCGGGCTGGTCGCGCTGGCCGTCGGCCGCTCGGTGCTGCCGCGGACGGCGCCGGTCGCGCCGGGCGGGCGCATCGACCTGGCGAGCATCGTGCTCGCGATGGGCGGCGGGTTGGCCATCGTCTACCCGCTCGTCGAGGGTCGCGAGCTCGGCTGGCCCGCATGGTGCGTCGCGCTGCCGTTCGGCGGGCTGGCGCTGCTCGCGGCGTTCGCCGGGCTGCAGGTGCGGCGTCATCGCGGCGGCGCGACGGTGCTCGTCGAGCCGTCGCTTCTGCGCCGCCGTCCGTACGTCGCGGGACTCGCGCTGGTCGCGACGTTCATCGGTGCGATGGGCGGCATGGTGCTGGCGCTCAACGTGATGTTCCAGACCGGCCTGGGCTTCTCGCCGCTGGCCTGCGGCGTCGCGACGTGCGCGATCCCGCTCGCGGCGATCGGCGGCTCGATCACCTCGTCGGTGGTGGTCGGGCGGCTCGGCCGGATCGTCGTGTGGATCGGACTCGGGACGATGGCCGGCGGCCTGGTCGTGGTCGACCTCGTGCTCCGCGCGCAGGGCGCCGACCTCAGCGCGTGGGCGCTCGCGGGGCCGCTGGTGGTCGCCGGCTTCGGCATGGGCATGATCTTCATGCCGATGTTCGACGTCGTCCTGGCCGGCCTCGAGCCCCACCAGCTCGGCTCCGCCTCGGGCCTGCTCGAGTCGATCCAGCAGCTCGGGATGTCGATCGGGATCGCGATCGTCGGCACGGTGCTCTTCGACGCCGTCGGCGCCGCCCACGGCCCGGGCGCCTTCGTCGGCGCGACCGATCACGCCCTGCTCGTCTGCGTCGGCCTCCTCGCCGTCGCGGCGCTCACCGTCGCGTGGCTACCGCGCCACACACGCGGCGAGCACTGAACCCCTCTGACCCCTCACCTCCCCGGTGTCACGGGGCGCGGCCGGTTTGGTCGCGCCCCGTGGGCGTTCTGATACGGCTTGCGGCTCGTCGCGTCCCGCGTCGCGTGAACCCGACGACCGCGAGCTCGTCCGGCGCCTGCGCGCCGGCGACGAGTCGGCCTTCGACGCCAAGTTGGTGGTCTTCGCCCGGCGGGTGCTGGGTCAGCGGCGCGACTACGCGGAGGACGTCGTCCAGGAGACGCTGATCCGCGCCGCATCGTGCGCTGCGGCGCGACGACCGGCCGATGGACCTTCTGGGCGAGCTGCGCCGCGTGCACGCCGACGTCGTCGCGCTCGACACGCCGGCGGCCCAGCGCGCCGGGATCTGCTGCGGGCGTCGCGGACGGGGCGGCGGGCGGGGCCGCGGACGCATCGGCATCTGGTCAGGTGCGCGGGGTGTGCTGGGCGGCGAGGCCGCGGGTCAGTCGGCCTCCGCGAGCCGGTGACGGCGCTCGGCCGTCGAGGGACGTGGCGCGAAGTGCGGACGCAGTTCGGGGCGACGGGGTGGCTGCCGGCTCGCGCGACGTGCGGGTGAGCGCGCGGTCAGGTGCCCGACCGGAACAGCGGGTATCCGTCGGTGGCGAGTGCGATCGCGGGACGACGACGCAGAGGTGCGAGCGCCCGACGCCAATGACGTAGCCATGCGAGTCGTGCGGATAGCGCGCAGCGAAGAAGACACGATCAGGTGATGATCACCTCGAACGGCACGCCGGGTACTTGAGCCGGAAGACGAGCATGGGCACGGGCGGGATGGACAGCAGGTCGGTCCTGCCTCGAAGCTCAGCGAATCGTGCGTTCGAAGGTGGAAGCCGTTGCCGCGGCGTCGCAGGTGACCTCTACGAGTCGTCGCGGGACCCGCGGGCGCCGGTTCCGGAACTTCGGGTGGCCATTGCATCATCTGTGTGGAGTCTCTGCGCCAGTCTCGAGCGGCGGCGTTCTCCGGTCCGGGCGGCCCTCTATCTTCAGCAGGTAAGTATGGAACACACGTTCGATGAGACCTTGATCGCCGGTTTGGCAGCGGCCGAGAAGCAAGTCCAACAGAGCTACCGGCCGATTATCGCCGTCCACAAGTGGTTTGCCCGCCGGCCGGGCAGCCTCTTTCGAGGGCTTGCGCTGTCGGAACTCGACGAGCGCCCCCTCGCGGAGCACTACTTCGATGGGCACGACCTAGACGGCGTGGTCCTTGACCCGTTCATGGGCGGTGGCACGACGATGTTTGAGGCCAACCGTATGGGGCTCTCGGTTGTGGGCTACGACACCAACCCGATGAGCCGTTGGCTAGTTGAGCGTGAACTCGAAGCCCTGGACATCGAAGAGTTCACACGCGTTGGAGAACAGGTTGCCTCAGACGTTGAAGCCGACCTTGCCGAGTTCTACGCGACGGGCTGTGAGGAATGCGGTTCGGATGCGGCGGTCAAGTCGTTTCTTTGGGTCAAGACCCACGTCTGCTCAAACGGGCATGAGACGCATCTCTTCCCCGGAACGCTGGTGGCTGGTCGCAAGATGGGGCGCCACACGCACGACGTGCTTGTCTGCGGCGCGTGCATGCACGTCAGCCAGTTTCTGCCGAACGAGAGCCCCAGCCACTGCCCGTCGTGCGACGCCGCCTACAAGGGCACGAAGGTGCCTGCCAAGAGCGCCTGCAAAGACTGCGGGGAGAGGTTCACGGTTGGCAAACCCACTGACGGCCTGCCGCCTCGTCACACGCTCTTCGCGCTGGAGTACCACTGCGGGCATTGCAAGAACCGCGATGGCCGGCGCGGACGCTTCTTCAAGGGCGCAGACGTCGACGATCACGCCCGCTTCACCAAGGCCAAAGCCCGCTTTGCCGCTATGCCGGACTCTCCGTTCTGGCCTGAGGACGCCATCCCGGCTGGCGACGAAACCAACCGGCTGCTGCGCTGGGGCTACAGCCGCTTCCGAGACCTCCACAACGAACGTCAACTCCTCGGCTTGCACCTTCTCGCTGAACGCATTCGCAACGCACCGCCGAAGTTCCAGCCGGCGCTGGCGACCGTGTATTCGGACTTCATTCGCTACCAGAACATGGTCTGCCGCTACGACACCGCAGCCCTCAAAGTCCTGGACGTGTTCAGCGTCCATGGCTTCCCCGTCAACCGCATCCAATGCGAAGCAGCGCTCATCGGCTTGCCGGGCGTCGGCTCGGGTGGCTACCGCCACTTCCTCGCCAAATACGCGACCGCAAAGCGCTACTGCGTCCACCCGTTTGAGACCACCAAACGTGGCGGCAAGAAGGTCAAGGTCGCCGTGCCCGGGGAGTACATCGCTGCGAACTTCGTCGACGACGCAGATCAATTGAGCGAACCCAGGGCGGCGCTGCTCCGCTGCGCGTCCATCAGTACGCAGGAGCTGCCAGAGAACTCTGTCGATCTCGTGCTGACCGACCCGCCGTACTTCGCGAACGTTCAATACTCCGAGTTAATGGATTTTCTCTACGTATGGCTACGGCGCCTCATGGCCGACGTGCCCTTCTTTGAACAGTCCTCCTCGAAAAGCGATGATGAAGTCACCGGCAACGTGACCGGTGGCATCGGCATCGAGCAATTTGCTGAGCGCATGAGCGGTGTGTACAAAGCCGCCGCGCATGCACTCAAGCCCGGCAGGCCATTCATCTTTACGTATCACCACAACGACCTCTCCTCCTACTCTGCCCTCATCGTCGCGGCGCTTGACGCTCAGTTGGTTCCCGTAGCGACGGTTGCTTGCCCCTCAGAAATGCGAGGGAGCATCCACATCGCGTCCTCAGACTCAAGTCGTGTGGACACGGTGTTCGTCTTCCGTAAAGCCCCCGTGGACGAAGTAGGCGACGCTCTCACGCCCGTAGAAGAGCGCCTAGCCCAGCACATCGCCAATCTCGAGAACGCAGGGCTCACGGTCACGAACGGGGATCGGCGCTGCATCCGCCACGGCCTTATCGCGGAAGAAGCGATGCGCTCGCTCGCGCCACAATGGGACCGTGAACTCGATGTCTTCGGGCGGATGAAGCTCGCCCGTGAAGCGCTGCTGCGGCTCGCAGCAATCCCGACGGAACGGATGCCGCTCTCTGGCGCTCCGCAACCGCTCCAGGGCACCAGGGGTGCCGCTGTCGGCGGCTAGTCCTCTTGAGCCTGGCCGGCGTCGTTCGCAGTCGTACTGGGCGGCTGCTTTGTCACGAACGGCGCCAACGGGCCGCCGTCGGCAACGAGTAGCGGAAGCTCCTTAAGCGTGTACACGTGGCCGTCCGTGGCTTGCATGAGACGGCGAAGGTCCGGCATCCGGTGTCCAAAACCG
Source organism: Baekduia sp. (assembly GCA_036500525.1). GTDB lineage: Bacteria > Actinomycetota > Thermoleophilia > Solirubrobacterales > Solirubrobacteraceae > Baekduia. The sequence goes on from DASYBY010000233.1 coordinate 6,856, forward strand.
CGCCCATCCACAATCGCGATGATCTGAGCCCGTGCACCAGCAGGCTTTGCGTCCTCGTAGCCGCGGAGCGCAACGACGCGCGTGACCTTGTCTCGGGCGGTGCCGTCGTCTTCGGTGAGCTTGGCTTCGATGATGACCTTCGGATTGACCGTGGGAATACGGCAGTCCGGAGCCTGCTCAAAGCCTTCGACCTTCTCGCGGGACTTCGACATCGAGCCCTCGATGCCGTAATCCTCAAGCAGCTGGCGAAGCCCATTCTCAATGAGGTTGCCAACGATCCTGGACACGCTGTCTCGATGAGAGGCATACGGACGGCCCAGCATCCGTTCATAGAGCAGCTCGGAGTACGAGACGCCCTCGCTGAACGCGGCTACCAGCGATGTTTGTCCTTGCGCCGTATCGACCTTGTCGAGGCGTGAGATGCGGTCCGGCGGCGGCGTAGCCCGTTGCGCAACAAGCACCTGGCCGAGCAGCGGCAGAATGCTTCTGAGGAGCGCGTCAGCCTCACGCTGACCTTTGCGCCTAGCCGGCTTATCAGGTGGAAACAGCAGCTGCTCGCCACGCTTTGCTCTTGCGTCCAGGTCGCGCATCGGCGTTTGTTCAACCGTGAGCGTCTCTCCTTCAGCGAGAGCTTCCTCAACGGCCAGGTATCCGGCCTCTCCCGGGGAGACGCCGAGAATGCAGCGCAGAACAACCCAGGCGCGCGGGTCGTGGGTTACCGCGGCGACCAGAGCGGCGTCCGTGAGCACGGTTCCGCCCGCGGTGGCGGCGGAGAGGGTCTGATACCCCGCTTCGAAGGCATCGCGGTCACAGAAGGACCCGCCGCGAGGCATCGTCACAAAGTGGGAACGCAGGGTCTCTAAGACGGCGCTGGCCCGAGACAGGTACTGGGACGGGAAATTGTTCAGACGCGGGTCGGACACCCCGCGGGGTTCGACGGAGCACGGGCTGAAGCCTCCATATTGAAGTGCGTGGGTTTCCGGAAGGCGCTTCGTGTTCAGTCCTTGCGCGCCGCGCGACGGACTACGGTGGGCTGGTCGACGAATCGTCCGGCCACTCGGCCACACCCAGCGCCTCCAACGGCGACGCGCAAGCTCGGACGCCTTATTCGTGCCCTCGCGCCGCTACACCCTCACCCCTCCATCACCTCGTGCGCGAAGCGCACCGCCAGCGCACCATCCCCCACCGCACTCGCCACCCGCTTCGTCGACCCCGCCCGCACGTCACCCGCCGCGAAGATCCCTGGCCATACGGTCTCCAGCAGGTGCGGCGCCCGGTCGGTCAGCCCCCAGCGGTTCGGGCCTTCGCACTCCTCCGCCCCCAGGCCGCAGGTGATGTAGCCGGCCTCGTCCAGGTCGAGCATCGCGTGCACCGCTTCGGTGCACGGATCCGCCCCGATCATCACGAAGACGGCGGACACCGCGACGCGCTCAACCGTCCCGTCGGCGCGGTTGCGGAGGGAGGCGTGCTCGAGGCGGCCATCGCCGTGGACGGCGCTGAGCTCGGTGCCGGTGATGATCTCGATGTTCGGCCGTGCCTCCAACCGCTCGACGAGGTAGCGCGACATCGTCGAGGCGAGGCCCGCCCCGCGGATGACGACGCGGACGCTGCGGGCGGCGCGCGAGAGATACACGGCGGCCTGGCCGGCCGAGTTGCCGCCACCGACCACGATCACGTCCTCGCCGCGGCAGCGCTCGGCGTCGGTCGGCATCGCCGCGTGGTAGACGCCGGCGCCCGTGAACCGCTCCACGTTCTCCGCGTCCAGCGTGCGCCAGCGTGCGCCCGTCGCCACGACGACCGTCCGGGCGAGCGCGTGCTGTCCATCATCAAGGTCGATGCGCACGAGCCCCTCGGTCCCGCGCGCCAGCTCGACGGCCGGATGGAAGCTCGACAGCACCGCGTCGAACCGCCGCGCCTGCAGCGTCGCCTTGCGCGCCAGCTCGGTGCCGGAGATGCCGGTGGGGAAGCCCAGGTAGTTCTCGATCCGCGTGCTCGTGCCCGCCTGGCCGCCGGGCGCCCAGGCGTCCACCACCAGCGTCCGCAGCCCCTCCGACCCGCCGTACACGGCGGCCGCCAGCCCCGCCGGCCCGCCGCCCAACACCACCAGGTCGAACCGCTCGCCGTCGATCTCGGCGCGCAGCCCCAGCTCGCGCGCGACCTGCGCGGCCGACGGATTGCGCAACACGGAGGTGTTGCGCACCAGCACCGGCGTCTCCTCGCGGGGAATCCGGAGCCACGACAGCATCGCGGCGCTCTCGTCGTCGGTGTCGACGTCGTACCACCGCACCGGGATCAGGTTGCGCTCCAGCAGGTCGCGCACCTCGAACGCCCGGCGCGACCCGCGCGGCGCGATGAGCCGCAGCACGCCGTACCCGTTGGCCTCGTGCCACTGTCGGCGGGCCATCATCGTGCGCAGGATCAGCTCGGCGAGCTCGGGCCACGACGCGAGCATCGCGCGCAGCGCCGGCCGCTCGAAGGCGATCACGTCGGTCGGCTCGGTGGCGACGCACTCCGCGATGGCGGGCTCACCGGTGAACGTCGCGATGTCCCCGAGGAAGGTCCCGGCGTCGGCGTCGGCGATCCACACGTCCTTGCCCGGCTTGCGGTCGAGCATCCGGACGCGGCCGCGCTCGATGACGAGGAACGGGGCGTCGCGCTGCCCCTGGGCGTACAGCACGTCGCCAACGGCGAACGAGCGCCGCGTCCCGCCCAGCTCCGCCATCCGCTCCAACTTCTTGTCCGACATCCGCGGGAACATCAGCTCGTCGCCGAGCTCCGGGAACTCGTCGGCGCGGATCTGCGTGGGCGTGGTCTGCTCGATCGACACGGTCCTGTCAGGAGTAGCAGAGACCGGCGCCGCTGGCGAGCGCAGCGCTCACCACACGGCCAGCTCCGGCACGATCGCCGCCCCGTCCCACGCGGTGATCGGCGGGTAGGCGTCACCGTCGCTGACGACGTCGATCAGCGTCACGGTCGTCCGCGTCGCGGTGCCCGCCAGAGCCGCCGCCAGCTCCTCGGCGGTCTCGACCCGCACGCCGTCGGCGCCGCAGGCCCGGGCGATCGCCGCGTGGTCGACCGGTGCGAAGTTCACCGCGGTCGTGTGCGCGCGGTACTTGAAGATCTCGGCGTGCTTCTGGAAGGCGAGGACCTTGTTGTTGAGGATGATGATCGTCAGCGGCAGGTTCTCGCGCACCGCGGTCTCCAGCTCGGCCCACACGTGGCCGAAGCCGCCGTCGCCCGCGACGCACACCACGGGTGACGACGGCGACGCCGCCTTGGCGCCCAGCGCGAGCGGCAGCCCCCAGCCCAGGCCCGCCAGGCCGCGCGGCGTGAGGAAGCGCTGGCCCGCGCGGCGGGCGCGGAGGTAGTTGCCGATCCAGATCGTCGCGTAGCTCGCGTCGCCGACCACGATGGTGTCCTCGGTCAGCACGCGATCGAGCTCCACCATGATGCGCTCGGGCCGCAGCGGCCGGCCGTCGGACTCGGTGACGTCACGCGCCTGCTCCACATGCGCCGCCCGCGCCTCGGCGATCGCCGCGGCCACGCCCGCCCGCGCCGCGCGCCGCACCGCCAGGTCGGCGCCCACCAGCTCCTCCGCCAAGTCCTCCAGCCCGAGCCGCGCGTCGCCCACGAGCCGCAGTGCCTCGTAGTTGCGCCCGACCTCGATGCCGTCGGCGTCGAGGTGGATGACCTGCGTGTCGGGGCCGACGACCTTCCAGCTGTCGGTCCCGTTCTCGTTGGTCCGCGTGCCGACGAGCAGCAGGACGTCGGCGTCGGCGACCATCGATCGGAGGTGCTGCGCGACGCCCCGCTCGCCCATGTAGTTGCCGACCATCCCGATCGACAGCTCATGCCCCTCGTCGACCGCGCCCTTGCCCATGTTCGTCGTGCCGACGGGCAGCCCGGCCTCCTCCTGCAGCCGGGCCAGCGCCGCCGTCGCGCCCGACAGGTGGACGCCGCCGCCGGCGAGGATCAGCGGGCGCTGCGCCCCGGCCAGCAGCGCCGCCGCGGCATGCACGCGGTCGGCCGCCGGGCGCACCGGGTCGAGCGGGAAGCGCCCGTGGGACGCGCTCCGCCCGGACCGGCGGCCCGCCAAGTTGAGGACGTCGACCGGCAGCAGGAGCACGACGGGTCCCGGGCGACCGGTCAGCGCGGTCGTCAGCGCGAGGTCCAGCAGCTCCTCGGCCCGCTCGGGCTCGTCGACCCGCAGCACCGCCTTCGTGCACGACGAGAACAGCGCGAAGTGGTCGAACTCCTGGAACGCGTTGCGCCCGCGGTTGGCGATCGGCACGTCCTGGACGAGCGCGAGCACCGGCACCGACACCCGCGAGGCCTCCGCCAGCGGCGGGACCAGCAGCGTGGCCGCCGGGCCGTTCTGCGCGCAGACCACGCCGATGCGCCGCGTGGCGCGCGCGTAGCCGTCGGCCATCGCGCCGCCGGCGTTCTCCGTGCGGTACTCGACCTGGCGGATCCCGTGCGCCGGCGTGGCGAGCAGCAGCGCCGAGGGTAGGCTCTGGCCGAAGACGGTGTCGATGCCGTGGCGGGCGAGCGCCGCGGCTAGGATCTGGGCGACGGTGGGCGTCTGCGAGTCGTCGTGAGGCATGCGCGCGAGTCTCGTCCGCGCGCCGCGCCCCCGCGACCCACCCGCCGCCCGACCCTCGGAGAGATCGACTACGGCCGGATGACGACCTTCCGCGCGTGAGCGCCGGCCAGCAGCGCGAAGGCCTCCTCGCCGTCCTCGAGGTCGACGTCGTGGGAGATGATCCCCGCGGCGGTCACGCGCCCGGCGGCGATGAGGCCGATCGCGTCGAGCCAGTCGGGCGGCACGGCGCCGAACGCGCCGACGACGCTGATCTCGCGCCGGACCGCCTGGTCGACGTCGATCGGCGTGGTCCCGATGCCCAGGCCGAGGACGACGACGTCGGCGCCGCGGTCGGCCAGCGCGATCGCGTCGAGCACCGCGGCCGGGGCGCCGGCGGCGACGATCACGCCCTCGCGCGTGCCCGCCAGCGCACGCGCCTCATGGCTGCCCGCCACGACGGCCACCGCGCCGAGCGAGCGCGCGACCGCCAGGCCGCCGCCCTCCTCGTCGGACGTCAGCCCGACGACGACCACCTCGCCCGCGCCGTGGGCGCGCAGGACCTCCACCAACAACAGCCCGATCGCGCCCGCGCCGACGATGGCCACCGGCGCGCCCGGGCGCAGCGTCAGCCGCCGGGCGGCGTGGATCGCCACGGTCAGCGGCTCGACCAGCGGGGCGAGCGCGCCCGCGTCGGCCGGCAGGGCGTACACGTTCTCGACCGGCGCGACCACGAACGGGGCGAGCCCGCCGTCGCGCTCCAGCCCGATCCGCACGCGGTATGGGCAGCGCTGCGACACGCCGCGCTGGCACGCCACGCAGCGCCCGCAGGTCACCGCGGGGCGGACGGCGACCGGCACGCCGAGGGCGACGTCGAGCCCGTTGGCGTCCACCACGCGCCCGCCGATCTCGTGCCCGAGCACCGTCGGCAGGTGCGGCGCCAGCCACGCGTACTCCGGCACCCACTCGTAGGCGTGCAGGTCGCTGCCGCAGATTCCGGTGCCGTCGACGGCGACGAGCACCTCGCCCGGTCCCGGGACCGGCTCGGGACGGGTGATGATGGACACGCCGGGCTCGGGGCGCTCCTTGGCGATCGCGCGCATCCGCGCAGCCTTCCCGATCCGGGGCGGCGCGCGGGGAGGACGGCCGCCGCGGCGCTGGGTGGTTCTCCAGCGCCGCGCGGCGGCGGTCAGGCGCGAGGGACCGGCGGCCGGCGCCGCGGGGACGCGGGCCGCTCCAGCCACCCGACGCCGCGCTCGGTCCCGTTGCGCTCGCCCGTGGACTTGGCGAAGCGCGCCGACGCGCGCAGGACGGCCTCCCGGAACGGGTCGAGGCCGAGGGTCTCCAGGACCGCCGCGTCGAAGGCACGCGTGTGCTCGCGCACGCGGCGCAGGTCCCAGCTGCCGGTCATCAGCCGCGCGTACGGGGTGAAGAGCAGGTGCTCGTCGGTGTGCAGCGCGCGCTCCAGCTCGGCGGCGAGCGCGACCAGCTCGGCGCGCCGCGGCGCCAGCTGCGCGAGCCCGACGGGCAGCGAGCGCAGCGTGCCGGGGGCGAGGTTGAAGTCGTCGCCGGTGCTCATCCACCACAACAACCCGAGCTCCCCGGCGAGCAGGCCGAACGCGAGGAGCTGGTCCTCGCGCGTGGCGAAGTGCAGGACCTTGTCGGCGGGCGGGGGGACGCGGGCGCGGGCGGCGTCGTAGACCGGCGGGACCGTGGTGTAGACGGGGAGGTAGTAGAGGGCGAAGGCCTTGGAGCCGACGGCGTGCGGGCTCTCGGGCACGATGCTCGCGCCTAACACCGCACCGGTCTCCGTCAACGCCATCAACAACTCGGCGACCTCGTCGTCGCCGGTCCGCGGCAGCCACAGCGCCTCGCGCGCCCGCGCGGGCAGGGCGGAGAAGCGCAGCGTGGCGAACAGCCCGTCGCGGGCCGCGCCCGGCCAGCGATGCGTCGCGGTCGTGAAGAGCGGGCCGGGCGTGGGGCTGGTCGCCACGATGATCGGGCGCACGCCGACGCTGGAGGTGAACAGGGCCGACGGGTTGCGCGAGAACGTCGCGACCCAGACGCTGCCCTGGGCGAGGACGACGCGGCGCGCGGCGGCGTGGCGGGCGCTGAACTGGAAGGCGATCGGCAGGACCATCGCGAAGCGGCCCTCCGGCGCCAGCAGCGTGAGCGCGCGCTCGACGCAGGGCGCGTAGACGTCGGGCAGCCCCGCGGTCTCCAGGCCGTAGATCGCGTAGTCGACCTGGTGGCGGCCGATGAACGGCGGGTTGCCGAGGACGACGTCGAACGCGCCCGCGGGCAGCCCGTGGTCCGCGGTCAGGAGGTTGCCGGTGCGGAGGTTCGCGTCGAGGCCGGGCAGCGGCGGGATGGCGGCCCCGGGGGCGAGCCGCGAGGCCAGCGCGAGCGCCAGGCGCACCTTCGCGGTCTCGATCGCCTCGTCCATCAGGTCGAGCCCGAACAGGTTGGACACGGCGGCGTGGCGGCGGGTGAAGTAGCCGTCGTTCGGACCGTGCAAAGCGGCGGCGACGATCGAGGCCACGGCCGGATCGTCCCCGTGCGCGCGGGCGCGCGCGAGGAGCGCCCCGTAGACCGCGTCGAGCACGTCGAGCGCGGCGAAGAGGAAGGCGCCCGAGCCGCACGTGGGGTCGATGACGCGCGTCGCGGTCACCTCCTCCCATGCGGCGGCGACCGCGGCCGGGCCGTCGAGGCGGTCGAGGGTGTCGGCCAGCAGCCGGCGGCCGTCCAAGTTCATCGAGATGAGCCCGTCGACGCGATCGACCGCGCCCGCCGCGACCGCGCGCAGCAGCCGCTCGGCGTGCGCGTGACGGTCGCGCGCCTCGATCGGCGACTCGCCGGGCGCCGGCGCGGGATCCGCGAGCGCCGCGGGCACGTACCGCGCCGGGTCCTCGCGCAGGAGCGCGAGCGGATCGATCCCGCAGCGCGCCGCGATCCGCTCCAGCAGCCGCGGCACGAGCGTGACGCCGGCCATGTAGCCCGTGACGTCCTGCTTGGTGTAGTACGCGCCGCCCTGCTTCTGGCCGCTGGAGGTCAGGTTGATGTACCGCTCGAAGATGTGGCCGATGACGTCGGGCGTGATGGCGCCGGGCTCGCCGTGGGGCCGGTCGTCAAGGTGCCAGGCGAAGGTGTCGAAGAAGTCGAGGATGCGCGCGAGCGGCTGGTCGGGCACCGCGATCGCGTGCGCGGACTCCAGCGGGTGCTCCTCGAACAGGCCGCCGCCGAAGCCCTGGCGGAATAGCGGCAGCAGCCCCTCGCGGTAGAACGCGCCGGGCCCGTGGCGCGCCCGGGTGGCCTCCAGACAGCCGCGGAGGGCGTCGCGGTCGGCGCCCACGAACCCCTCCCGTTGCAGGAACATCACGACCATCAGGCGGTCCAGGAGCAGCGACGCATATCGGCGTCGCTCGCGGTCTCCGGGCAGCCCGTCGATCGCGTCCTGCAGCTCGGCGTGATGGGCCGTGAACCGCCGGAAGAAGCGGTCGGTGACCTTCTCGGCAGACGGCGCAGACAACGTCGAGCGAGCCTATCCACCCCAAACGGTTCGTTGACATAGTCACCCTGCGGACATATTTTCCTAGGCATGCAACAGTTGTCCAGGGTCCTCGCGGCAGCCGTCGCGCTGTCGATGATCATCTGCGCGAGCGCGCAGGCCGACGTGGTCGCGCGAGGCTCGGCGTCCACCACGGGGACCGGGACGACCGTGACGATCCCGTCGGTCACGGTCGCCAACGGGACCGACCGGCTGCTCGCCGTCGGGGTCTCGACGACCGACGCCGTCATGATCACGGGCGTGTCCTACGGCGGGACCGCGCTGCGCTCCCGCGCCGCGTCCGGGGGCGACGGCACGCGCGCCGAGCTGTGGACGCTGAGCACGCCCGCGGTCGGCACGGCCGCCGTCACGGTGACGTTCTCGGGCTCCGCGGCGGCCGTCGTGGGCGCCACCTCGTTCACCGGCGTCGATCCGATCGACCCGATCCTGCTCTCGACCGGCCAGCACCAGAACAACGGGTCCAACGCCGCCAGCGACGTCTTCAACAACACCACCGTCAACGACGGCATGATGGGCGTGATCGCGGTCGGCAACCTCGGCAACAACAGCGGCCTCCACGTCGGGCAGTCCACCGACCTCGTGACCCCCGACGTCGCCTGGAACGCCACCGCCGGCGTCCTCGGCGGCGGCGCCACGCGCAGCGGGAACACCGGCGCCAACTCGGCGACCACGGCGGGGATCGGCTGGCTGTGGACCGCGAACCACGGTGACCTCAACCCGTTCAGCACCGCCATCATGGCGCTGCGCGCCACGGAGCCGGCGGTCGGCGCGACCGTCAGCGGTCCGACGATCGCCAACGTCACGACGTCGTCGGCGACGCTCGGCGGCACCGTCATCAGCGACGGCGGCGGCACCGTGACCCAGCGCGGCGTCGTCTACTGCCTCGGCGCGTGCGTCCCGGCGCTCGATGGCGACGCGACCGCGGTCGCAGCCGCGACCGGCGGCACGGGCACGTTCACGGTGCCGGCCCCCGGCCTGGCCGACAACACGCTCTACACCGTGCGCGCCTACGCGACGAACTCGCGCGGCACGAGCTACAGCGAGAGCGACACCTTCACGACGCTGCGGACCAACGCGGCGCCGACGGCGAGCGCCGGCGGGCCGTACAGCGCCAACGAGGGCGCGAGCGTGACGCTCAACGCCGGCGGGTCGCATGATCCCGACAACGACGCGCTGACCTACGCCTGGGACGTCGACGGCGACGGCGCCTACGACGACGCGACCGGCGTGTCGCCCACGCTCACGGCCGCGCAGCTGGCGACCATCGGCCTCGGTGACGGGCCGGACTCGGCCAGCGTGCGCGTGCAGGTCAAGGATCCGACCCATGGGGCGGTCACCTCGGCGGCGACGACGCTGACGATCACCAACGTGCTGCCGTCCGCGACGCTCGGCAACGACGGGCCGGTCGCCGAGGGCGCCGACGCGACGATCTCCTTCACGGGCGCGACGGATCCGTCGTCGGCCGATCAGACCGCCGGCTTCCGGTACTCCTTCGACCTGAACAACGACGGCACCTACGACGTGGGCAACGGCACCTACGCCGGCAGCTCGACCTCAGCCTCGGCGACGCTGCACACCGGCGACGACGGCACGTACACCGTGCACGCCGCGATCATCGACAAGGACGGCGGCGTGCGGCAGGCCACGACCAACGTCGTGGTGACCAACGCGCCGCCGACCGCGACCTTCGGCAACGACGGCCCGGTCGACGAGGGCTCCGACGCGCATGTCTCGTTCACCGGCGCCACCGACCCGTCGCCGGCCGACACCGCCGCGGGCTTCCACTACGCCTACGACCTCGACGACGACGGCCACTACGACGTCGGCGACGGCACCTACGCCGGCAGCGGCACCGACGCGTCGGCGACGTTCCCCACGCACGACGACGGCACCTACAGGGTCGCCGCGGCGATCATCGACCGCGACGGCGGCCTCGTGAGGCACACCACGGACGTCGTGGTCCACAACGTCGCGCCGAGCGCGACGCTCGGCAACGACGGCCCGGTCGACGAGGGCGCTGACGCGACCGTGTCGTTCACGGGCGCGACGGATCCGTCGAGCGCCGACACCGCCGCGGGCTTCCACTACGCCTACGACCTGGACAACGACGGCACCTACGACGTCGGCGACGGCACGTACGCCGGCAGCGTCACCGCCGCCTCGAAGACGTTCACGACCCACGACGACGGCACCTACACCGTGACCGCCGTGGCCATCGACAAGGACGGCGGCGTCGTGCGGCACACGACCGACGTCGTGGTCCACAACGTGGCGCCGACCGCGACGCTCGGCAACGACGGCCCGGTCGTCGAGGGCTCCGACGCCACCGTGTCGTTCACCGCTCCCGGCGATCCGTCGGATGCCGACACCACCGCCGGGTTCCACTACGCCTTCGATCTCGACGACGACGGCACCTACGACGTCGGCGACGGCACGTACGCCGGCAGCCCGTCCTCGCCGGATGCGACGCTGCCGACCGACGACGACGGCACGACCACGGTGCGCGCCGCGATCATCGACAAGGACGGCGGGATCACGGACTCGACGACCGACGTCGTCGCCACCAACGCGGCGCCCACGGTCGCGATCGCCGGTCCGGACGCGACGCCGCTGAACACCGCGCTGACGTTCACGCTCGACGCCACCGACGTGTCCAGCCAGGACACGGCCGGCACGTTCACCTACACCATCACCTGGGGCGACGGCCAGACCGACACGGTCACCGGCCCGAGCCACACGACGGCGACGCACACCTACACGGCCTCCGGGGACCACACGATCAGCGTGGTCGCCACCGACAAGGACGGCGGCGACAGCACGGCGAGCACGTTCGGCGTGACGATCCCGGCACCGCCCGCTCCGCCGTCGGCCGACGTGGGACAGCCCGGCGGCACGCCCGGCGCTCCGGTCGGCGGCGCCTCGACGCCCACGGCGCGCATCGCCCACATCACGAGCCTGAGCGTGGCGCCGCGCTGCGTCAAGGGCGCGGCCGCGACCACGCGCGCGGTGACCATCCGCTACAAGCTGGACATCGCCGCGAAGGTGCGCGTGAGCCTGCAGCGCAGCAAGGCGTCGCACGCCGTGCGCAGCTGCCCGCCGGCACGCGGCACCAAGCAGAAGGACGGCCACCTCAAGGCGGGGACCTACGCACCGGTCAGCAGCAAGCAACTGACGACCAAGCCGGGCAGCGGCTCGCTCGTGATCGCCAAGGGCACGGCGCACGGCGCCGTCGGTGCCGCCGCCAGCGTGCGGCCGTCGGCGCTGATCGCCAAGGGCCAGAAGCTGCGCGCCGGGACCTACCTGCTCACGCTGACCGCGCTGGGCACCGACGGCAAGGCGCAGGGGACCGCGCGCGTGAAGTTCTGGGTGCTCGTCAGCTAGCGAGCGCCGTCGTGGCGCGCTCACTGGGCCGGGCGGCAGGGGCCGCCCGTTGCCGGTGAGCGCGGCCACGGCTACCGTCGGACCGATGACCACCTTCGTCACGCTCGGCCCCGAAGGCACCTGTCACGAGCGCGCGGTGAAGGCCTACGCGCGCTTCCAGGGCGTCGAGGATCCCGAGATGGATCTGATCACCGACTTCTTCGAGGGTCTTGAGCGGATCCGCGGTCGCGACGACGCGTTCCTCGTGCAGTGCAGCGCGCACCCGGGCGTCCACAAGGTGACCGAGAAGCACTTCAGCGAGGTCTTCGTGGTCGACACCTTCATCTACCCGACCAAGGCGCTGGCCGTGCTCAGCCGGCGCGACGTCGAGCACCCGCGCTCGCTCGGGATCGTGGAGGCGACCGAGGGCTACGTCGACCTGTCGCAGTGGGAGGAGATCATCCCGCAGATCTCCAAGCCGCTGGTCGCCGAGGGCCTGCTGCGCGGCGACTTCGACGCGGGCCTCACCCACCTTGAGCACCTCGCGAAGCACCCGGACGTGCTGAAGCTCGACCTGGAGATCGGCGAGGTCGACACGACCTGGGTGGTCTACGGGACGACGAAGCGCTTCGCCGGCGAGGTGATCGGAATTCCGTCGCGCGAGCTCTTCGCTGCGACGGCGGCGGTGCACGCCTGATCGGGCGGCCGGGCGCAGGCAGGTCGCCCGGCCGCCGCTGCCGTGTGCCGTGGAGAATGCCCGCATGGATCCCATCGCGCCCGGCCGGTACCGCCATTACAAGGGCAAGGACTATGAGGTGCTCTTCGAGGCGCACCACAGCGAGACCGAGGAGGTGCTCGTGATCTATCGGGCGCTGTATGGCGAGCGCGGGATGTGGGCGCGGCCGAAGGCGATGTTCACCGAGATGGTGGTGATCGACGGCGAGGCGCGGCCGCGGTTCGCGCCGGTGGGCTAGCGGGCCGGGAGCAGCGGCGACGCCGGCCGGCAGGCCAGGCCGCGCGGCTCGGCGAGGCGCTCGAGCATCAGGGCGGTGTCGGCGATCGGCACGCCGGTGAGGTGGGCCTCGCGGCCGGCGAAGTCGTCGACGATCGCAGCGATCGCGGCGGCGTAGGCCTGCGGGTCGCGGTCGGCGAGCGCCGTGATGGCGTCGGCCGCGCGCACGAACGGGGGCGAGCCGGCGCGCATGGCCTCGGTCGCCGCGGCGGCCGTGGTGGCGTCGTCGCGCACCAGCGCCGCGATGGCGCGGGCGTAGGCGGCGGGCGGCGAGTCGGCCTCGTCGGGGATCTGCGCGGCGGCGTAGGCGGCCTCGGCGCGGGCGTCGCCGGCCAAGATGGAGGCCTTGAGGAGCCCGATCAGGCGGCCGTAGCTCGCGGGCGGCGCGGCCTCCCACGAGGCGCGGTAGAGGCCGGCCGCCGAGCGCAGCGCCCGCGTCGCGCCTTCGGCATCGCCGTCGAGCAGCGCGCGATGCCCGACCGCCTCAGCGGCGATCGCTTCTCGCAGCAGATCCGCGTGGGCGCCCTCCATGACCGGCATGGGCCGAGCATACGGGCGCGGGGCCGACGCGCTACGCGCCGTGCTGCCGCGCCGGCGCGACGCTGCGCGGGAAGCGGGGGCCTTCGCCGGGGGAGGGAGATGGTGCGGCGCGGCGGCCGAGCTTCGTCGCGGTGTAGCCGCGTGGTGTGCGGGTCGCGAGGCCTTGGGCGAGGAGGACGGCGACGGCGCGGGAGACGTCGGGGGCGTCGCGGCCGCCGGTGTCGCGCACGAGGGCGTCGAGGCGGCGGGGCTCCTCGGAGGCCTGCAGGGCGCGGAGGACGGCGGTGACGGCGGAAGTGGATCGGCCTGCTGGAAGCCGGGTTGTCTGCACGGGTGCTCCAGTCGATCGCTTGAGGCTGACCGTAGCTCGGCCTGCCGGCGCCCGCCACTTAAATGTTCGGTTCGTAACG
>DASYBY010000234.1:0-2376 GCA_036500525.1 Baekduia sp.
GCGGCCGGGTCGGCGTCCATGAACCCGTGCACGATCTGCTCGCGCACCTCCTGCGGCGCCTGGTCGAAGCCCTGCGCGTGCAGCGCCTCCAGCAGTTGCCGCAGCCCCTCGACCTGCTCGTCGGGCACGGCGCCCGAGGAGAGCTGCGCGGCGATCGCGCCATCGACGCCGAGGTCGGAGCCCTTGCGCGCCCAGAACCCCGTCGGGTCGTCGTCGGTCGCGACCTCCGGCGCGAAGGTGTCGACCAGCCGGCGCAGCGTGGCCAGCTGAAGCTCGGAGAGGACGACCGCGACTGGGGTTGACACCGTGTCAGCCTACCTGCCACGGTCAACCCCGCGGGTGATACCGTGACGCCCCCGTCATCTTTGTCCCGAGAGGTCTTCGCATGGCCAAGCAGCACCGCATCCTCACCGGTCAGGTCGCCGCGATCACCGGCGCCGCCCGCGGCATCGGCCGCGCCACCGCCGAAGCGTTCCTGCGCGAGGGGATGAAGGTGGCCATCGGCGACCTCGACTTCGCCACCGCCCAGCAGACCGCCGCCGAGCTCGGCCACGGGACGATCGCGCTGCCGGTCAACGTCACCGAGCGGGCGTCGGTCAAGGCCTTCCTCGACGCTGCCGAGGAGCAGCTCGGCCCGATCGACGTCCTCGTCAACAACGCGGGGATCATGCAGGTCGGCCACCGCATCTGGGAGGAGGACGACGCCACCACCCAGCGCATGATCGACATCAACGTCAACGGCGTGATGTACGGCGTCAAGGAGATCGTCCCGCGCATGCTGGAGCGCGGCCGCGGCCACGTCGTGAACATCGCCTCGACCGCCGGCAAGGGCGGCTTCCCCGGCGGCGGCACCTACTGCGGGACCAAGCACTACGTCGTCGGCCTGTCCGAGGCGCTGCGCGCCGAGCTGCGCGACACGGGCATCGAGGTCTCCTGCGTCATGCCCGTCGTGGTCAACACCGAGCTGGCCGCCGGCCTGCAGCAGACGCGCGGCGTCAAGCAGGTCCAGCCCTCCGACGTCGCCGACGAGATCGTCAGCGCGCTGAAGGAGGCGCGCTTCGACGTCTTCGTCCCGCGCTCGGTCGCCTCGATCACCAAGGTGATGAACCTGCTCCCGCGCGGAGGCCGCGAGGCGCTCAGCCACGCGCTGAAGGCCGACCAGGTGCTCGCGCACGTCGACGCCGGCCAGCGCGCCGCCTACGAGCTACGCGCCAACCGCTCGGACCCCACGCTCGAGGCCGGCGACGAGCCGGCCAAGCAGCTCACGCCGTAGGGAGACCGTCCAGCCACCGCGCGATGCGGGTGCCGATCGCGGCGCCCGCGTCCTCCTGCAGGAAGTGCCCGGCGCCGGCGATGACCTCCGGCTCGGGCGCGCCGATGGCGGCGGCGAAGCGCCGGCCGGTCGCCAAGGGGATGACCGGGTCGGCCTCGGCCCACAGGATCAGCCGCGGGCGCGGGTCGGTCCGCAGCGCCTCCAGGACCACGCGGCCCTCGGCGGCGCCCGGCGCGTCCGGCGTCGTCGGGATCAGCAGCGGGAACGCCCGCGCGCCCGCCTTGGCGGCGGGCGTGGCGAACGGCGCGTCGTAGACCGCTTTCTGGTGTTCGGTCAGCGCGCGGGCGGTGCCGCCGTCGACCAGCATCGAGATCGGGAGATCCTCGGTCCGCTCCACGAAGTCGCGGAACGCCTCCCACGCCGGCGACATGCGCTGCTCGCCGGTGAACAGCCCGGTGTCGAGGATGACCAGCCGCGCGATCCGGTCGGGGTGCTCGACGGCGAGCCGCAGGCCGATCGGCCCGCCCCAGTCGTGGACGACCATCGTCAGGTCGCGCAGGTCCAGGCGCTCCAGCAGCCCGGCCATGAGCGCCACGTGGCGGTCGTAGGAGTACCAGCCGAGCTCCTCGGGCTTGTCGGAGCGGCCGAAGCCCGCGAGGTCCGGCGCGATGCACCGGTGCCCGGCGCTCACGACCTCGGCGAGCACGTCGCGCCACAGGTAGGACC
Source organism: Baekduia sp. (assembly GCA_036500525.1). GTDB lineage: Bacteria > Actinomycetota > Thermoleophilia > Solirubrobacterales > Solirubrobacteraceae > Baekduia. The sequence goes on from DASYBY010000234.1 coordinate 2,000, forward strand.
ACGTCGGCTCGCCGTGCATGAACCACACCGGCGGCCCCTCGCCCTCGTCGACGTAGGCGATCCCGATCCCGTCGATCTCGGCGCGGTGCGCCGCGTAGGGGAAGTCGGGCAGGGACGCGAGGTCGACGGACACGCGCGCCAGCCTAGGTGACGGCGCTGTGACGCACCGTGGAACCGCACCCGCGGGCGGGTAGGTTGTTCTGCATGGAAGCCGCCACCCCCTCCACCTCCGTCGACCAGCTGAGCGTCGACACCATCCGCACGCTGTCGATGGACGGCGTCCAGAAGGCCAACAGCGGGCACCCCGGGCTGCCCATGGGCATGGCTCCTACCGCGTACGTCCTGTACGCGAAGGTCATGAACTTCAACCCGAAGGA
>DASYBY010000235.1:0-11784 GCA_036500525.1 Baekduia sp.
GCGCTCGGCGTCGAGCTGTGCTTCGGCATGCCCGGCGGCGCGATCCTGCCGATCTACGACGCGATCGCGCGCGGGACGACGATCCGCCACGTGCTCGTCCGCCACGAGCAGGGCGCCGGCCACATGGCGCAGGGCTACGCGCGCGCGTCGGGGCGGCCGGGCGTCGTGCTCGCCACCTCGGGGCCGGGGGCGACCAACCTCGTCACGCCGATCGCCGACGCGCAGATGGACTCGACGCCGCTGGTCTGCATCACCGGCCAGGTGCGCACCAGCCTGATCGGGACCAACGCGTTCCAAGAGTGCGACATCACGGCGGTCGTGCGGCCGCTGGTGAAGCGGTGCTGGCTCGTGCGGGATGTCGCGGAGCTGCCGGGGGTGCTGCGCGCGGCGTACGCGCTGGCGGCGGCGGGGCGGCCGGGGCCCGTGTTGGTGGACATCCCGCGGGATGTGCAGGAGGCGGCGTTCGCGGGGGGCGACCGCATGGATGACGAAGAGGTGCTGGCCGTGCCCGCGCTCGTGCCGGACGGCGGCGCGCTGGACGCCGCGGTCGCCGCCATCGCCGCGGCGTCGCGGCCCGTGTTGTACGCCGGCGGGGGCGCGCAGGGCGCGGCGGCGCAGCTGCTGGCGTGCGCCGAGCGCCACGGGCTCCCCGTCGTCACGACGCTGATGGGCAAGGGCGCGTTCCCCGAGTCCCATCCGCTGTGGGTCGGCTGGCCGGGGATGCACGGCACCAAGACCGCCAACTGGGCGCTGCATCACGCCGACCTGATCATCGCGGCGGGCGCGCGCTTCGACGATCGGGTCACCGGCCGCCTCGACGCGTTCGCCCCCGGGGCCAAGGTGGTGCACATCGACATCGACCGGCGCGAGCACGGCAAGATCCGCCACGCGGACGTCGCCATCCACGGCGACCTCGGGCCGGTCCTCGCCACCCTCGCCGCCGCGCCCGCGACCCCGCCGCCCACGGCGTGGCGGGAGCAGCTGGCCGCGTGGCAGGCGCGGTTCCCGCTCGGCCACGCCCCGGCGACCGACGACGGTGCGCTCAAGCCCCAGCAGGTGCTGCAGCGCGTCGCCGCCGCGGTGGGCGACCGCGACGTGGTCTGGACCACCGGCGTCGGCCAGCACCAGATGTGGGCGATGCAGTACCTCCCGACCGACCACCCGCGCTCGTTCGTCACCTCCGGCGGCCACGGCACCATGGGCTTCGGGCTGCCCGCCGCCATCGGCGCACGTGCCGCCCGGCCGGGGGCGACCGTCGTCTGCGTCGACGGCGACGGCTCCTTCCAGATGACGCTGCAGGAGCTGGCGACCGCCGTGGCCGAGGAGCTGCCCGTCGTCGTCATCATCCTCAACAACGGCCAGCTGGGGATGGTCCACCAGTGGCAGACCATGTTCTACGCGGAGCGCCTGTCGCACGTCGACCTCCGCGCGGCGATGCCGGACTTCGCGGCGCTGGCCCGCGGCTTCGGCGCGCTCGGGTTCACGGTGGACGACGCGACGCAGCTCGACGGTGCGCTGGACGAGGCGCTGGCCGCGCGCCGGCCGGCGGTGCTCGACGTGCGCACCGACCCCGGTGAGGGATGCTTCCCGATGATCCTCCCGGGCGGCGCGGCGCACGAGCAGGTCGAGTGGAACGAGCCGCTGCCGTGAACGAGATCCAGAGCCTCGTGGACGTGCTCGCCGGGCGCCTCGGTCGACCTGTAGGTCTTGATGACCGCCGGTTCCGCGCGATCGCCTACAGCTCGCACGCCGACGAGATCGACCCGGTCCGGCGCACCTCGATCCTCGGGCGCCAGGCGCCGCCGGCGGTCACCCGCTGGCTGGAGGAGCTGGGCGTGCTGCGCGCGGCCGAGCCCGTCCACGTCCCGCCGAACCCGGCCTTCGACATGGTCGCGCGCGTCTGCGTCCCGGTGCGCTTCCACGACCGCCTGCTCGGGTTCCTCTGGCTGATCGAGTCCGACGGGCTCGGCGCCGAGCAGCTCGCGCTGGCGGCGCGCTGCGCGGAGGAGCTGGCGCACGAGTTGTACGGGTTGCACCAGCAAGAGCGCGAGGAGCGCGGGCGTGAGGTGGCGAGCGTGCGCCGCGTGCTGGCCGGCGACAGCGCCGAGGCCGAGCTCGCCCCGGACGCGCGCTACGCCGTGCTCGAGCTGCTGCTCGTCGCGCCGGCCGATCGGCCGCTGGGGACCGCCGTCGAGGTGCGGGTGACCGAGGCGCTGGACCGGGGACGGCGCGCGGTCGCGCCCCGGCATCAGCTCGCCGAGCAGCACGCGGGCGGGGCGACGGTGATCGTCTCGGCCGGGAGCGACGACGAGATCGCCCGCCACGCCGAGACGCTGATCGGGGCGGCGTGCGAGGAGCTGGCCGACATCGACGACGTCGCGCCGGCCATCGGGATCGGGGCGGTGGTCGCGTCGCCCGGCGCGCTGCCCGAGGCCCATCGCCAGGCGCGGCTGGCCGCGCGCGCCGCACGCTCCCGGCCCGACCTCGGCCCGCTCGTGCCGTGGGAGCGGCTCGGGACGTCGGCGCTCGTCGCCGAGCTGCTCGGCGACCGCGACCCGGGCGCGCTCGTGCCGCCGGCCCTGCGCCGCCTGCTCCGCGCGCCCGACGCCGATGTCCTCGCGCGCACATTGGAGGCCTACCTCGAGCACGCGGGCGACGCGCCCGCCGCGGCCGCCGAGCTGTTCGTCCACCGCTCCAGCCTCTACAACCGCCTGCACCGGATCGAGGAGCTGGCGGGCATCGACATCCGCTCGGGCGCCGACCGGCTCGAGCTGCATCTCGGGCTGCGGCTGTGGCGCCTGGCGGGTGGCTCGACAGGTGTCGAGGGCGACGGCGTGAGCGCGCGACGGAGCGCGGATGCCGGGGGTCTGCCCCGCGCCTAGGCTCGCGGGATGGACGCATCCGCCGCCGCGCTGCTCGCCGTCCCCGACGCTCGGGAGGTGCTCCTCACGAGCGAGGACCGCCGCCGGTTGTGGGAGCACCTGCTGCTCATGCGCACGGTCGAGGACGAGGGGATCAAGCTGTACAAGAAGGGCAAGATCCCCGGGTCGTTCTACGACGGACGCGGCCAGGAGGCGATCTCCGTCGGCGCCGCGTTCGCTCTGTCGGCGCAGGATCCGATCTGCTCGCCGCTGATCCGCGACCTCGGGGCGCATCTCGTGCGCGGGACCGACCTGACCGAGCTGTTCCGCCATTACATGGGTCGCGAGAACGCGCTCAGCCGGGGGCGCGAGGGCAACGTGCACTTCGGCGACCGGCACCTCGGCGTCGTCGGGATGGTGTCCATGTTGCCCGACATGGTGGTCGTCGCGGTCGGGTTGGCGATGGCCTTCGCGATGCGCGGCGAGGCGCGCTGCGCGCTCACGTTCTTCGGCGACGGCGCGACCTCACGCGGCGACTGGCACGAGGCGCTGAACTGGGCGGCGATCGACCGGCTGCCGGTGGTGTTCGTGCTCGAAGACAACCACCTTGCCTACTCGACGCCCCAGAGCCGGCAGTTCGCCACGCATCCGGCGGACCGCGCCGAGGCCTACGGGATCGCCGTGGAGCGGGTCGACGGCAACGATGTCGAGGCGGTCCACGCGGCGGTCGCCGGCGCGCGGGAGCGCTGCCTGGCCGGTGAGGGTCCGGTGCTCGTGTGCGCCACGACGATGCGGATGCACGGCCACGGCGCGCACGACGACGCGCGGTACGTGGATCCGGAGCTGCTCGATGCGTGGCGGGCGCGGGACCCGCTGGAGCGCTACCGGGTCGTGGCCGCGGAGCACGGGGTCGACGTCGAGGCGGTGGAGCGCGACGTGCGCGCGGCGGTCGATGCGGCGGTGGCCGAGGCCCTGACGACGCCGATGGCCGACGCCGCGACGCTGATGGATGGCGTGTTCTGCGAGGGCGAGGCCGAGCCGCTCGGGGTGGGCGGCGCGGCGCCGTGGTCGGCGTACGACGAGGGGGCGCGCTGATGGCGCCGACTACCTACCTCCAGGCCATCGGCGCCGGCCTGCGCGAGGAGATGCGCCGTGACGAGCGCGTCTTCGTCATGGGCGAGGACGTCGGCGCGTTCGGCGGGGCGTTCAAGGTGACCGACGGCCTGGTCGACGAGTTCGGCCCCGCGCGCGTGCGGGACACGCCGATCGCGGAGGCAGCGATCGTCGGCACCGCGGTGGGCGCGGCGATCGCCGGGCTGCGGCCGGTCTGCGAGATGCAGTTCGCCGACTTCGTCGCGTGCGGGTTCGACCAGCTGGTCAACGTCGCGGGCAAGATGCACTACCGGCTGGGGCTCGCGGTCCCGCTGGTCGTGCGGCTGCCGGTCGGCGGCGGGTTCTCGGGCGGGCCGTTCCACTCGCAGAACCCCGAGGCGTGGTTCATGCACGCGCCCGGGCTGAAGGTCGTCGCGCCGAGCACGCCGGCCGATGCGCGCGGCCTGCTGCTGAGCGCGATTCGCGACCCCAACCCGGTGGTCTTCCTGGAGCACAAGCACCTGTACCGGCGGGTGAAGGAGGAGCTGCCGGAAGTGGCTTCGCCGACGCCGATGACCGCCCGCATCGCGCGCGCCGGTGACGATCTGACGATCGTCGCCTACGGGGCGATGGTGCACGCGGCGCTGGAGGCGGCGGAGGCGCTGGGCGCCGACGGCGACGGTGCCTCCGTCGAGGTGCTCGACCTGCGCAGCCTCGTGCCGCTCGACGAGGAGGCGATCCTCGCGTCGGTGCGCAAGACGTCGAAGGTTCTTGTCGTTGATGAAGCGAACGCGACGTGCGCGGCCGGCGCACAGGTCGCCGCGCTCGTCGCCGACCGCGCCTTCGAGGATCTCGATGGCCCGGTGCGGCGCATCGCGACGCCCGACATCCCCATCCCGTTCAGCCCACCGCTCGAACAGGCGGCGCTGCCGTCGGCGAGCACGATCGCGGAGGCCGCCCGTGAGCTCCTCGACTACTGACACCGTGACCGTCGACGTACCCATGCCCCACATGGGGACCTCGGTCGTCGAAGGCACCATCATCGGGTGGAGCAAGCAGGTCGGCGACCACGTCGACCTCGACGAGACGCTGTGCGAGGTGACCACCGACAAGGTCGACACCGAATGCCCATCGCCGGCGGCGGGGGTGCTCGCGGAGATCCTGGTGGACGTGGGCGAGACGGTGGACGTCGGGACGGTGGTCGCGCGGATTGAGGTGGAGGGCGGGGTGGCGACGCCTGCCACGCCGGCCGGGCCGGTCGCGCCTGCCAGGGCGGAGGCGGCGGCGCCGGCGAGCAACGGCGCCGCGGCGGCCAACGGCAACGGCGCGGCGGGACCGCGCGTCTCCCCCGTCGTCGCTCGCATGGCCGCGGTCCACGACCTCGACCTGGCGCAGATCCCCGGCACCGGCCGCGGCGGGCGCGTGACGAAGAAGGACGTGCTCGCCTTCCTCGACCGCGCGCCGGAGCCCGAAGAGCGTCCGCTGCACAGCGAGTCGCCCTACCGACCGGACGACGCACCGCCCGCGCCCGCCCCTTCCCCGCCCCGCGACGACCTCGGCGGCGTCCCGCAGCCGCTCTCGCGCATCCGCCAGGCGATCGGCCGGGCGATGCTCGCCTCGCAGCTGACGACCGCGACCTGCCACACGGTCGTCGAGTGCGACATGTCCCGCGTCGAGAACCGGCGGCGCGACCTCGGCCTCACCGCGCTCCCGCTCGTCAGCGCGGCGGTCGTCGAGACCCTCCGCGGGTTCGGCCAGCTCAACGCGACCCTCGACGGCACCACGATCACCACCTACGAGCGCGTCCACCTCGGGATCGCGGTGTCGCTGGGCGACGACGGCCTGATCGTCCCCGTCATCCACGACGCGCAGGACCTCTCACCGCAAGGCCTCGGGACACGCATCAAGGACCTCGCCCGCCGCGCCCGCGCCGGCCAACTCGTCCCCGACGACGTCCAGGGCGCGACCTTCACCATCACCAACCCCGGCGCCTTCGGCGCGACCATCGCCACCCCCATCATCAACGCACCCCAAGTCGCGATCCTCGACCTCGAAGCCATCATCCGCCGCCCCGTCGTCATCACCGACGACGACAACAACGAATCCATCGCGATCCGCCCCATGGTCAACCTCGTCCTCGGCTGGGACCACCGCGCGATCGACGGCGTCTACGCCGCCCAGTTCCTGACAGCGCTGCGTCGGCGCCTCGAAGCGGCGGGCTGACCGACCGACCGCCAACGCGTCAGGACCAGCAGGCCTCGCACGGCGCCGCGGCGAAGCCCGGAGCATGGTCCGCTTGCGTGACCTCGTCGTTGCGGTGCTGGCGTGCACCGTCCTCGCCCTCCCGGCGCAGGCGGTCGCGGCGAGCCCGAGCACGGCGGCGCTGCAGGTCGCGCTCCACGCGCGTGGGTTGTACACCGGGTCGATCGACGGCCTGCCCGGCCCGGGCACGCGGACGGCCGTCGTGCGCCTGCAGCGCGTCGCGGGCCTGGCCGTCGACGGCGTCGCGGGCCCCGCGACCCGCGACGCTCTCGGCTGGCGCGGCCGCCCGCCGATCGGCACACGCGTGCTCGGCGGCGCCCAACGCGGCTGGGACGTCGCAGCGCTCCAGTTCCTGCTCGATCGCGCGGGGTTCCCGTCGGGGCCCGTCGACGGCGCGCTCGGCCCGCGCAGCACCGCCGCGCTGCGCCGCTTCCAGGCCTGGGCCGGCCTGCCCGCCGACGGCGCCGCCGGACCGGCCACGCTGACCGCGCTGCACCGCCCGCCTCCACGCTCGCCGCTGCTCCTCCGCGCACCGGTCGCCGCGCCCGTCGGCGACGGGTTCGGCCCGCGCGGCACCTGGTTCCACACCGGCCTCGACTACCGGGCCTCCGCGGGCGCGCCCGTGACCGCCGCCGGCGCGGGCTGCGCGGTCTCCGCCGGCTGGGACCCGGGCGGCTACGGCAACCTCGTCGTCCTCGCCCACCGGCTCGGGTTGACCTCCTGGTACGCGCACCTCTCCTCGATCGCCGTCCGTCCCCACCAGTGCGTCGCGGCGGGCGCCCTCCTCGGCCGCGTCGGCGCGACCGGCCGCGCCACCGGCCCTCACCTGCACTTCGAGCTCCGCCTCCGCGGCGCCGCGATCGACCCGCGGAGCAGCGGGCTGGGGTGAAAGCACCGCCCCCTGGGCACCTCCCGGCCCCGCCCGCGGACGAGCCGGCGCGCAGCGTCACCCCGACCATGTTGTCGCGCAAGACCCTGTTGCCGATGGCGATCGTCGCCGGCCTCGTCGTGGCGTCGCCCGCCCCGAGCGCCGCCGCCGACCCGCGGCCCGCCCCGGCGCACGCCGCCGGCGACCCGCTCGCCACCGCGCTCACCTTCGCGCTCGACCGCCGCGACGACGCGATCGAGGACGTCCACACGCTCGCGCCCGCGACCCCGCCCGCCTCCGAGGACGACGACACCTTCGTCCCACCACGCCCGGCATACGCCCACGCCAGCGGCGACGCCCCCACCGGCTCCTTCGACACCATCATGCCCGCCGTGCCGGCGATGCTCGACGAGGAGCTCCAGCAGATCAGCGCGATCCTCGAAGACCCCGAGGCCCTACTGCCCGCCGGCGCCGACCTCCTCCGGACCGCCGCGGCCCAGATCACCAAGACCGAGCGCAAGGCGAAGGCCTACTGGCCGCCCGTGGCGGCCGACGAGGAGTGAGCGGCTACCCGAACCGGTACGTCGTCTGCCCGTGCGGCTCCTTGGCGAAGGCCATCACCTTGGTCGGCTCGACCCGGAACACCGCCACCAAGTCCTCCCGCAAGCCGAACCCGTCGTCCTGCACAGCGAAGCGCCACACCTCGCCGTACTTCGCCACGTAGGCGTCGGCCAGCACCTCCAGCCCCGCACGATCGACCACGCGCACCGCCGCCCCCTCCACCACCACATCCAGCCCGCGCGCCCACGTGTTGTTCCCGGTCGTCACCACCACGTCGCCCCGCGCTGACAGGTTCCGCGCCTTCTGCTCGCGCAGCCCCGTGCAGAAGTGGAACACACCGTCCTGCACCACCCCGATCAACGGCGTCACGTGCGGCCGGCCGTCGGCCCGCACCGTCGTCAACCAGTACAACTCGGCCTCCGCCAGCACCCGCGCGGCATCAGCCCACCCCGTCGCACCGGCCTCCGGGTCGCTGAAGCGTCGATCGATCCTCGGCTCTGGAGTCTCCATGAACCCAGGACCGCGCGACCGCCGCGAACTCATCGGCCGAGACCACCGCACGATCGCGACTCCGCATCGACCCGGCACGCACTTGGGGTACGTTCCGCCCAGTCCGATCACCCAACGACCGGGTCGCGGGCACGCCCAGTGCGGGTCGGACCGCAGACGCGTCCCGCCACCCTTCGAAGGAGGAGCGCATGTCAGCTCCACGGCTTCTCATCCTCGTCGGAGCGACGATCCTCGCCCTGGCCGCTCCCGCGGGCGCGACCCAGGTCCAGCAGATCGCCGGCGGCCTCGACAACCCGCGGCACCTCGCCTTCGGCGGGCACACCCTCTACGTCGCCGAGGCCGGGCGCGGCGGCGACGGCCCCTGCGTTCCCGGCGCCGAGGGCGGCACGACCTGCGTCGGCGCCACCGGCGCGGTGACCGCGATCGACCGGCACGTCGGCCAGCGCCGGCTCGTCGAGGGCCTCGCGTCGATCGGCGACGAGGGCACCGGCGCCAACGCCCTCGGCCCGCACGGCATCACCGTCGACCGCTTCAACCGCGTCATCGTCACCAACGGCGGCCCCGACGGCGCCGACCGCGACGCGCTCGCCGCCCAGAACCCCGTCGCCGACCTCTTCGGCCGCGTGCTCGGCATCGGTCGCGACGGCTCCATCCAGCGGCTCGTCGACGTCTGGGGCTTCGAGCGCGACAACAACGCCGACGGGCAGGTCGGCAACCCGGAGGTCGACAGCAACGCCGTCGACGTCCTCGTCAAGCACCACCGGTTCGTCATCGCCGACGCGGGCGGCAACACGTTGTTGAACGCCGACGAGAGCGGCGCCGTCAGCGTCCTCACCGTGTTCCCCAACCAGATCGTCCCGGATCCCGCGGGCGGCGACGACATCCCGATGCAGGCCGTCCCGACCGGCGTCGTGAAGGGGCCGCGCGGCGACTACTTCATGAGCCAGCTGACCGGCTTCCCGTTCCCCGTCGGCGGGGCGAACGTGTTCCGGGTCGACCCCCGCACCGGCGAGGCGACGGTGTTCGCCGGCGGGTTCACCAACATCATGGACTTGGCGTTCGACCGCCACGGCACCCTGTGGGTGCTGGAGATCGACCACGACAGCCTGCTCGGACCCAGCACCGACGGCGCGATCTACGCCGTCGACCCCAACGGCGCCAAGACGCTGCTCGACCTCCCGCCCGGCACGCTGACGGCCCCCGGCGGCATCACGGTGGGCGATGACGGCGCGCTGTACGTCACCAACAAGGCCAACTCGGTCGGCGACGGCACGGTGCTGCGGATCGACCTCCGCGACGGCGGCCACGGCCACTGGCGCGACTGACGCCGCGCCGAGACGAACGCGGCCGGCCCGCGCGGGAGCGGGCCGGCCGACGGCCTCAGCGAAGCTCGGCGGCGTTCCCGAACGACTCGGTCCGGATCACCGGCTCGCCCACCGCGTCCGACGCGTCCAGATCCACCGTCGCCACCATGGCGAAGTCCCGGTGGCTCTCGGGGTCGTCGATGATCTGGCGGACGATCCAGCGGCGGGCGCCGTCGTCTCCGGGCGTCCGGTCGATCATCAACAACTGCGACGACCGCGCGTCCGGCCCCGAGCCCATCGACTCGTACTCGTCCCAGTAGGTGCCGAGCGCGGCCTCCCACGCGGCACCGTTCATCCGCACCTTGCCGGGCGGGTCGGTGAGCGCGGCGGCCGCGGCCTCGAGCTGCGCGAGCCCGTCGTAGCGATCGCGCGACGCCAGCTGCACCTTCTGGAACATCGCGTTGCGCACCATGACGGTGAACGCGCGCTGGTTGGCGGTGATCGGCCGCGGCGGCGCCGGGGCCTCCCCCGCGGCCATCGCGGCCGACGCGCGCGCGACGGACTCCGGATCGGTCAGCGCTTCCCACTCGTCGAGGAGGCTCGAGTCGGTCTGGCGGACGGTCTCGCCGAGCCAGTCGATGATCTCGTCCAGCTCGTCGGTCTTGACCTGCTCGGGCACGGTCTGGCGCAGCGCGCGGTAGGCGTTGCTGAGGTAGCGCAGCACGAGGCCCTCCGAGCGCGCCAGGCCGTAGTGCGCGACGAACTCGGTGAACGTCCGTCCCCACTCGTACATGTCGCGGACGACCGACTTGGGGGACAAGTCGGAGTCGCGCACCCACGGGTGGGTCTCGCGGAACACCGACAGCGCCTCGCGCAGCGGCTCGTCCAGCGGCTTGGGGTAGGTGACCTGCTCGAGCAGCTCCATCCGCTCCTCGTACTCGATCCCCTGGGCCTTCATCTCGGCGACGGCTTCGCCGCGCTCCTTGTTGGCCTGGGCCATCAACACCGGGAACGGGTCGTCCAGGATCGCCTCGACGACCGACAGCACGTCGAGCGCCTGGTGCTCGGACTCGGGGTCGATCAGCGCGAACGCGACGAGCGCGAACGAGGCCAGCGGCTGGTTGAGCGCGAAGTCGTCCTGCAGCGCGTGGGCGAGTCGCAGCGTGCGCCCGTGCGCGTCGGGCTCGGGCAGCCACTCGAGCACGCCGGAGTCCAGCAGCTCGGTCCCGAGCGCCTGCGCCTGCTCCGAGAGCCGGCGGCGGCCGCGCTCGTCCTCGTGGTTGTCCTCCATGAGCGCGCGCATGGTCGCGACCGGGTCCGCGGGCTGGTTGACGACGTTCAGGATCATCGAGTGGTCGACGCGCATGCGCGATACGAGCGCCTCGGGCACCGCGTCCTTGAGCCGCTCGAACGTCTCCTCGGCCCAGCTGACCGCGCCGTCCTGCGGCTTCTTGGTCTGGACCTTGCGGCGCTTCTTGGGGTCGTCGCCGGCCTTGGCCAGCGCGCGCGTGCGGTCGATCACGTGCTCGGGCGCCTGGACCACCACGTAGCCGGCGGTGTCGAACCCGGCCCGGCCGGCGCGCCCCGCGATCTGATGGAACTCGCGCGCCTTCAGCAGCCGGTGCTTGCTGCCGTCGTACTTGGCCAGACCGGTGAAGACCACGGTGCGGATCGGGACGTTGATGCCGACGCCGAGCGTGTCGGTCCCGCAGATCACCTTCAACAAGCCGGTCTGGGCGAGCTGCTCGACCAGGCGCCGATAGCGCGGGAGCATGCCGGCGTGGTGGACGCCGATGCCGCCGCGCACCAGCTTGGAGAGCGTGCGGCCGAAGCCGGCGGTGAAGCGGAACGCGCCGATGGCCTCGGCGATCGCCTCCCGCTCCTCGCGCGTGCAGAGCTTGGCCGAGAGCAGCGACTGCGCGCGCTCCATCGCCGAGGCCTGCGTGAAGTGCACCACGTAGATCGGCGCCTGGTCGACACTGACCAACTCCTCCAACAACTCGTGCAGCGGCTCGACCGACCACGAGTAGGTGAGCGGGACCGGGCGCTCGGCGTCGGCGATGACCACCGTCTCGCGACTCGTCCGGCGCGTCAGGTCGGTGGCGATCTCGGTGACGTCGCCGAGGGTCGCCGACATGAGGAGGAACTGCGCCTGCGGCAGGCAGAGCAGCGGCACCTGCCACGCCCAGCCGCGCTGGCCGTCGGCGTAGTAGTGGAACTCGTCCATGACGACCTGTCCCACATCCGCGCCCGAGCCCTCCCGCAGCGCGATGTTCGCCAGGACCTCCGCCGTGCAGCAGATGATCGGGGCGTCCGCGTTGACCGA
>DASYBY010000236.1:0-2645 GCA_036500525.1 Baekduia sp.
TCGCCGCACAGCGGGTTGTGGTCCTCGGCCTCGAGGTCCGGCGACTCCATCGGCCCCCAGTTGTGCGGGCGCTTGTAGTGCTGGAGGATCTCCTCGCGGTACAGGTCGTCCATCAGGCGAAGATCCTCTGCACTTCGGCGAGGCCGTCGACGAGCGCGTCGATCTCCTCGCGGGTGGAATGGACGGCGAACGACGCACGCGTGGTCGCCGACTCGCACAAGTACTGCATCAACGGCTGGGCGCAGTGGTGCCCGGCCCGGACGCACACGCCGCGGCGCCCGAGGATCTCGGACACGTCGTGCGGGTGGACGCCCTTGACGGCGAAGGAGACCAGCGAGCCGCGCAGCTCGGGGTCGAGCGGACCGTGCAGCGACACGCCGTCGACCTCGCCGAGGCGCGCCAGCGCGTAGGCGGTCAGGTCGAGCTCGTGGGCGCGGACCGCGTCCATCCCGATCTCCGAAAGCCAGTCGATGGCGGCGCCGAGGCCGATGACCTCCGCGATCGCCGAGGTGCCCGCCTCGAAGCGCGCCGGCGGCGCGGCCCAGCGGACCTCCTCGAACGAGACAGTGGAGATCATGTGGCCGCCGCCGATCAGCGGCTCGGTGTCGAGCAGCGCGTCGTGGCGGCCGTGCAGCACGCCGACGCCCGTCGGCCCGTAGGCCTTGTGGCCGGTCCACGCGTAGAAGTCGGCGTCGATCGCACCGAGGTCCACGGGGATCTGCGGCACGGCCTGCGACCCGTCGACGACCGTGACGACGCCGGCCGCGCGGGCGCGGCGGACGATCTCGGCCACCGGGTTGATCGTGCCGATCACGTTGGAGACGTGGGCGACGGCCAGCAGCTTGGCGCCGGGCAGCAGCGCGTCGAGCGCGTCGAGGTCGAGCAGCCCCTCGCCGGTCAGCGGCACCTCGACCAGCTCGGCGCCGACCTCCTGGGCCAGCATCCACCACGGCACGAAGTTGGAGTGGTGCTCCATCCGGGAGACGAGGATCCGGTCGCCCTTGCCCACATGGCGCCGGCCCCAGCCGTGCGCCACGACGTTCAGCGCCTCGCTGGCGTTGCGCGTGAACACCGTGTCGCGCGCCGGCCAGCTCAGCCGCTGGGCGATGCGCGTGCGCGCGCCCTCGAACAGGTCGGTCGCCTCGGCGGCCAGCGGGTAGGTCCCGCGGTGCACCGAGGCGCGGTGGTGGCGGTAGTAGTCGTCCATCGCCGCCAGGACCACGTCGGGCGTCTGGGACGTCGCGGCGCTGTCGAGGTAGGCGACGCCCTCACGCTGGAGCGTGGGGAACTGCGCGCGGACGTCCAGGTGGGCGGTGGCGGCCATGATCGCCTACGCGCCTACTCCGGCTGCTTCCTTGATGTTGGCGTAGCCCTCGCGCTCAAGCTGCTCGACGAGCTCGGGGCCGCCCTCCTTGATGATCCGCCCGTTGAACATGATCGACACCCGCGTCGGCTGCACGAGGTGCAGGATCCGCTGGTAGTGGGTGATGATCAGGACGCCCATGCCGGAGCCCTTGGCGATGGTGTTGACGCCGTTGGCGACGACGTTCAGCGCGTCGATGTCCAGGCCGGAGTCGGTCTCGTCGAGGATCGCCATCGACGGCTTCTGGAGCGCGAGCTGCAGCGTCTCGAGGCGCTTCTTCTCGCCGCCGGAGAAGCCGTCGTTGAGGTAGCGGGCGGCGAACTCCTTGGGGACGCTCGTCAGCTCCATCGCGGCCTCGACGGTCTTGCGGAAGTCCTTGAGCGAGATCTCCTCCTCGCCGCGCGCCTCACGGTGAGCGTTCATCACCATGCGCAGGTACTTCGTGATCGTGACGCCGGGGATGGCCACCGGGTACTGGAAGGCCATGAACAGGCCGGCGCGGGCGCGCTCGTCCGGATCGGCCTCGGTGATGTCCTTGCCCTGGAAGATGATCTGACCCTCGGTGACCTCGAGCCCCGGGTGGCCCATGATCGCGTTGGCCAGCGTGGACTTGCCGGAGCCGTTGGGGCCCATCAGGGCGTGGATCTCACCCTGGTTGACGGTCAGGTCGAGACCCTTGAGGATCTCCTTGTCCCCGGCCTGGACGTGAAGGTTGCGGATCTCGAGTTCGGCGGCCATGTCAGAAGTGCCCTGGTTTCGGTTTCGGTTGATCAAGCCACCGCTGCGGCGTTGCGCACGGCGGTGGCGGTCTGGTGCTGCGGGGAACGGTTGGAGAAGGCGACGAGCTCGGCCAGCGTGGTCTGAGCCAGCGCCTTGACGACGCCGCCCTGGACGCGGGTCCAGAGCAGCTTGGTCGCGCAGCCGTGGCCGCTGTCGGCCTCGTGGTTGCAGACGACGCGCCCGTGGGAGGCCGCACCGTCCTCGGCGACGAAGCAGGTCATGGGCGCCACGGCGCCCTCGAGCGCCAGGACGACCTCGTCCATGCTGATCTCGGCGGGCTCGCGCGTGAGGCGGTAGCCCCCGTGCGCACCGCGCGTGGCCTCGACGAGGCCGGCCTTCTTCAACAGCGCGACGATCCGCTCCAGGTACGCGAGCGGCAGGTCCTCGGCCTCGGCGATCGCCTTGAGCGACACCGGGGTGGGAGCGCCCGCCCCGACGTGCTGGCGACCCAGCTCGACGAGCAGCCGCACGCCGTACTCCGCCTTGGTCGTGAAGATCATCG
>DASYBY010000237.1:0-2095 GCA_036500525.1 Baekduia sp.
GTGCGTGCGGTGGCTGAGGTCGAAGAAGGTCAGCAGCACCTGCGCGGCGGTGACGTCGCGGGCGGCGAGCAGCTCGTCGTAGAACCGGAACAGCCGCCCCTGCCCCACCGCGCTGGCGGCCTGCAGGTCCTCGATCGCCGTGGGCCGCACGGCGATGCCCATCGTCTGCAGCCCCCGCGCGATCGCGCCGCTGCTGACGACGACGACGTCGTCGCCGGCGCGGCGGCGGGCGGCGACCTCGTCGGCCACGGCGGCCAGCGCGTCGTCGCGCAGTGTCCCGTCGTCGCGAGCGACGATCCCCGAGCCGAGCTTGATGACGTGGCGGGCCATGCGGCCCGCAAGCCTACGGGTGCGAGCCCGGAGGCGGCGGTCCTCGGCGGTCTGGCGCCGCCGTCAGAGCCCGACGATCAGGTCGGCGACAGCGGCGGGCTGCGAGAGGAACGGGTGGTGGCCGGCGTCGAGCTCCACTGTGCTCGCCGCCCGCCCGGCGAACTCGCGCTGCCGGTCGGCCGGGGTGCCCCGGTCCTGCGCGCAGACGAGGTACGTCGAGGGGACGTGCTGCCAGGCCGCAGCCTGCACCGGCTGCCCGAGCACCGCCAGGCTCTGCCGGGCCGTCTTGTTCATGGCCTCTCGTTGGATCTCCGGATCGCAGTCCTGCAGGAACGTCTCGGCCAGGGCGTCGGATCGGACGGTGAACGTGCCGCCCTCGGGATCGATGTCGAGGAACGGCGCGGGCTCCTCACCGCCGAACGAGGAGAGGCTCTGCCCGATCTCGGGCAGGTAGCTCGACACGAGCAGCAGATGGCGCACTGCTTCGATGCCCGCCGCCGCCTCGGCGGTGACGATGCCGCCGTAGCTGTGGGCGACCACGACGGTCGGCTCGTCGCTCGCGGTCAGGATCTTCCGGACCGCGGCGACGTCGTCGGCCAGCCCGGGTCCCTGCGCATCCGTCCGCCCACCCGTCTCGCCGCAGCTGGGGAGGGCCGGCGCCTCGCTGGCGACGCCCTGCTTGGCCAAGAGCTCAGCGGTCCGGTGCCACCACCACGCGCCGTCCTTGACGCATGCCCCATGCACGAAAACGGTCCTCATCCTGATCTCCCGGTCGTGTGTCGATCTGCTGAGAGTCATCGTAGACGTACCTGTTGTTACGTGAAAAGATGCCCCGATGGGCAGGCAGCGTCAACCGGAGATCAGGCAACGGCTGCTCGATGCGTGCACCGACTACGCGCTCGAGCATGGGCTCCCGGATCGGCTCGGGCCGCTGGCGGCCGCCGCGGGCACCTCGAACCGCATGTTGATCTACCACTTCGAGACCCGTGACGGCCTGCTTCGCGAGATCCTGGGACAGGCCCGGCAGCGCCAGGTCGAGGCGTGGACCGACCTCCTGCGCCTGCGCGCCGACGAGCCCTACCCGGCGACCCTGGCCCGCGCGTGGTCGGCGATCTCCGGACCGGAGGGCGAGCCCTACCTGCGCATGTTCAGCCGGCTGCACGACACCGCGGGAGGACCACTCTGGCCCGGCTTCCGGCGCGCCGCGACGACCGACTGGCTCGCGCCGCTCGAGGACGGCATGCGCAGCCTCGGCCGCCCCGAGCTGGCGACCGTCGTGCTCGCTGTCATCCGCGGCCTCCTCATGGACCTCGACGCCACCGGCGACACCGCCCGCACCCACCGGGCCTTCGCCGACTTCCTCACCACGATCGACTGCGCCTGATCGCCGAGTGGGATGCACTGCCGGAGGCTCGCGCCAGCGCACCACCCTCCGCGCCGGTCGCCCGCCGGAGAATGACGGCGCCCTGATCGCCGGCGAGGACGCGTCGTCGAAGGCTCGCGCCACCGCGCCGCCCCTCCAGCGCGGGCCGCGCCCGCCTACCCCGGATCCAGCTCGAACACGACGCCGCCGATCTCGACGTCGTCGCCCGGCTCGAAGCCCTTGGCTTCCAGCGCGCGGATGACGCCGAGGCGGTGCAGGCGCGTCTCGACGTGCGCGAGCGCCTCCTCGTTCTCGAGGTCGTGGCGGGCGACGAGGCGGTCGATGACGTCGCCGGTCACGCGCCAGCCGCCCTCTTCGAGCTGCTCGATCGCG
The DNA here is from genome assembly GCA_036500525.1 of Baekduia sp. Lineage (GTDB taxonomy): Bacteria > Actinomycetota > Thermoleophilia > Solirubrobacterales > Solirubrobacteraceae > Baekduia. The sequence continues at coordinate 2,087 of DASYBY010000237.1, forward strand.
AACGTGCCG
>DASYBY010000238.1:0-3235 GCA_036500525.1 Baekduia sp.
CGGCGCGGGGACACCGTCGTCCTCTCCGAGGACCCGGCGCGCGACGCCGGCGCCCTCGCGCGTGCGCGCGTGTTGCGCACCTCCATCCGCGGCGAGCAGGTCTTCGCCGCCTCACCCCACGAAAGGCAATGACATGAACAAGGCAGCCAGCCGGCTGAAGTGCGAGGTCTGCGGGGCCGAGGTCGTCGTGACCAAGGCCGGCGACGGGGAGCTGCACTGCTGCGACAAGGTGATGACGCCCCGCTAGGGCGCGTCCCGCGAGAAGAACGAGGAGAACGACATGACGTTGCAGACCGGCAAGCGGTACGCGTGTGAAGTGTGTGGGACCGAGACCCTGGTGACCAAGCCGTCGGAGGGGACGCTGTCCTGCTGCGGCCAGGAGATGGGGCTGCTCGAGCCCAAGAAGACGGCGTCCGCTGACTGACGCCGTGCCCGGGCCGTCTGACGCCAAGCGGGGGATCCGGCGCCTGACGCTGCCCGGGCGTCCGCTGACGCTCGCCGACGCCTCCGCGCTGGAGCGGGCGGCGCTCGCCCTGCGCGAGGATCGCGGCGCGCGCGTCGTGGTGCTCGACAGCGCCGGTCCGGACTTCTGCCCGGGGCCGCCCGAGGGCTGGGACCCGCTGGACTCCGGCGTCGACGCGGCCGCCGCGCTGGCCGCGGTGCGGTGCCCGACGGTGGCGGTGCTGGAGGGGCGCGTGCAGTCGCTCGGCCTGGAGCTGGCGCTGGCCTGCGACCTGCGGGTCGCGGGCCGGGGCGCGACGTTCGCGATGCCCGAGATCCGCGCCGGCCGGCTGCCGTGCTGGGGCGCGACGCAGCGGCTGCCACGCGCGGCGGGCGTGCCGTTCGCGCTCGCGCTGCTCTACGGCGAAGAGCGCGGGGCGGAGGCCGCGACGGCGGCTGGGCTCGTGCAGATCCTCGCCTCCGAGCCGGGCGGTGCGGCGGCCGCCGCGGAGGCGACCGTCGAGCAACTCCTGGGCCTCGGTCCGATCGCGCTGGAGCTGGTCAAGGAGGCGGTCTACCGCGGGCGCGAGCTGCCGCTGCGTGGTGCACTGGAGCTGGAGGGCGACTTCAACCACCTGCTGCAGGCGACGACCGACCGCGCCGAGGGGCTCGCCGCCTTCGCCGAGAAGCGCCCACCCGAGTTCACGGGGAACTAGGTCGGCGTGCTCCCGACCGGCGTCCCCGAGCTGGGCCGGCGCTTCGCCCGCGCGGGCGCCGCGCTGCTGGCCGAGCGCGGCGGATGCGATCTCGACGTCTCGCCCGCCGCGGTGTGGGCGCGGCTCGATCCGGGTGCGCCGCGCAGCAGCGCGCCGGTGCCCGCGGGGGACGGCGCGCTCGCGGCCGACCTCGGCGTGGAGGAGAACGCGCGCGCCTTCGCGACCCTCTGCTCGGTCGCCGATCCCGACGTGCTCGCCGACCCCGAGGCGCTGGCCGCCGAGGCACAGTGCTGGCGGCTGCCGGTCGTGCCGTACCGCGCGCCGGAGCGGGGCGCGCGGGGACGGGTGCGGGTCGTGCGTCGCCGCGCCGACGGTCCGCCGCCGCCGTCGGGCGCACCGCTCGTCCTCGACCTCACCGCGATGTGGGCCGGGCCGCTGGCGACCTCGCTGCTGGCGAGCACCGGGGCGCACGTCGTCAAGGTCGAGCCCGACGTCCGCCGCGACGGGCTGCGCGGCACGCCCGGGCTCTTCGCGACGCTCAACGCCGGCAAGTCCGTCCAGCGCCTGGACCTGCGCGAGCCCGCCCACCGGGGGCGCTTCTTCGCCCTGGCGGCCTCGGCGACGCTGGTGGTCGAGAGCTTCTCGCCGCGGGTGCTCGGCAACCTCGACATCGCGTGGGAGGCGCTCGACGCGGTCGCCCCCGGCATCACGGTGCTGTCGATGCCCGCCTTCGACCCGACCGCGCCCGAGCGTGACTGGGTCGCCTACGGCACCGGCGTCCACGCGGCCTGCGGGCTCGGCGCGCCGTCGCCCGGTCGCTGGCTCGCGCCACCCTTCCCGTACCCCGATCCGCTCGCCGGGCTGCTGGCCTTCGCGGTCGCCCAGGCGCTGCTGCTCGGCCGCGAGCGCGGTACGTGGCACGGCGGCCACGTGGTCGCCCCGCTGGCCGCCGCGGCCTCGCCGCTGGTCGCGGGCGCGGCGGAGCTGGTCTCCGGGTTCGGCGCGCTGCCCGGCGTCCCCGACCGCGTCCTCGACCTGCTGGCCGGAGCAGCGTGAGCGGCGGGACGGTGGAGCTGGCGGTCCCCGAGGCGGGGATCGGCACGCTCACGCTGACCGGCGCCACGCCGCTGAACATCTTCGACCTCGCGATGCGCGACGCGCTGATCGAGGCGCTGGCGGCCGTGCGCGACCACCCGGACGTCGCCGTCGTCGTCCTCCGCTCGGCCGGGAAGCACTTCTCGGCGGGCGCCGACCTGCGCGAGTTCGGCGCGCTGCCCAGCAGCATGGAGCGCCGCCGCGTCCGCTGGGACCGCGACCCGTGGACGCTGCTGTGGGAGCTGCCGCAGCCGACGATCGTCGCGCTCAGCGGCGTCGCGATGGGGGCGGGGCTGGAGCTGGCGCTGCTCTGCGACCTGCGGCTCGGCACGCCCGACGTGGTGCTCTCGCTGCCCGAGCCGCTGCTGGGAATGCTGCCGTCGGCCGGCGGGACGCAGTCGGCGGTGCGGGCGCTCGGCGCCTCGCGCGCGCTGCGGCTCTGCCTGCTCGCCGATCGCCTCGACGCGGCGCAGGGACAGGCCGAAGGCATCCTCGACAAGGTCTGCGAGGACGTCGATGTGGCCGCGCTGGCGCTCGCGCGGCGCGTGGCCGGGACGCCGCGGCCGGTGCTGCGCGCCGTGCGCCGCCTGGTGCACGCGAGCCTCGATCGGCCGCTGGAGGAGGGCCTGGCGCTGGAGCGCCTCCTTGGAGGGGTCCACAAGTCTTCGCGCTGAGCGCTGGCCGGGCACCCATCCGTCGCCATACGGTGCAGTGGGGTCGGCACGTGCGCCGGCCGTGACCACTGGGCAGACGAGGATGGCGAGAGCTTGATGACGGACGTCGTGATTGTCGGAGCAGGGCGGTCCCCCTTCGGGCGCCGCGGAGGGGTCCTCTCGGGGGTTCACCCCGTGGATCTCCTGGGCAAGGTGCAGAAGGCCGTCATCGAACGGGCCGGCCTCCAGCCCGAGGACGTCGGGCAGGTCATCGGCGGCTGCGTCGGCCAGGTCGGCGAGCAGACGATGAACATCACGCGCACCGCGTGG
>DASYBY010000239.1:0-1922 GCA_036500525.1 Baekduia sp.
TCGTCGTGGCGCGTGAACAGCAGCGGGTCGCCGCGCAGGACGTCGAGCACGAGGCGCTCGTAGGCCTCCGGCGACTGCGACGGGAACTCCGCGCCGTAGAGGTACTGCATCAGCACCGGGCGGACCCGCATCGCCTGGGTCGCGCCCGGGACCTTGGCGGCGAGCGCCAGCGACACGCCCTCGTCGGGTTGGATCTCCAACACGAGTTGATTGGGTCGCACGCCGATCGAGCCCTGGGCGGCGAACGCGAGGTGCGGCACCGCCTGGAGCGTCACGGCGATCTCGGTCGCCTGGCGGGCCAGGCGCTTGCCGGTGCGCAGGTAGAACGGGACGCCGGCCCAGCGCCAGTTGTCGACTTCCAGCCGCAGTGCCGCGTACGTCTCGGTCTCCGAGCCGGGCGCCACGCCCTCCTCGTCGCGGTAGCCGCGCACGGACTCGCCGCCGACCACGCCGGCGTCGTATTGGGCGCGGACCGCCGCCGACGGCGCCGGCGGCGCGATGGCGTCCAGCACCTTCGCCTTCTCGTTGCGCGCCTCATCGGCCGTGAGCCGCACCGGCGGCTCCATCGCCACCAGCGACAGCAGTTGCAACAGGTGGTTCTGGACGACGTCGCGCAGCGCGCCGGCGCGGTCGTAGTAGCCGGCGCGCGTCCCGATCCCGAGGTCTTCGGCCGCGGTGATCTGGACGTCCTCGACGTAGTTGTGGTTCCAGATCGGCTCGAAGAGCTGGTTGGCGAAGCGCAGCGCCAGCAGGTTCTGGACGGTCTCCTTGCCGAGGTAGTGGTCGATGCGGAAGACCTGGCGCTCGTCGAAGACCGCGAGGATCCGGCGATTGAGCTCGCGCGCGTCTTCGAGGCTCGCGCCGAACGGCTTCTCGACCACCAGCCGCACGTCGGCGCCCGCGGCGTGGTCGAGGTCGTGGGCGCCGAGCGCCTCGACGATCGGGCAGAAGAAGGCCGGCGCGGTGGAGAGGTAGAAGCAGCGGTCCAGCGCCGTGCCGTGCTGGTCGTCGAGCGCGCGCAACCGGCGGCCCAGCGCGGCGTAGGTGGCCGGCTCGACGAAGTCGCCGTCCACGTACTGCAGGTCGTCGATCAGCGCGCGCAACAGCGCGGGGTCGGGCGAGCGGCGCGAGCACGCGCGGATCGCGCCGGCGGCCAGGTTCCGGAAGCCCGGGTCCCCGAGCGCGTCGCGCGCCACGCCGACGAGGTGCAGGCGGGCGGGCAGCGTGCCGTCGTGGGCGAGGTTGTAGACGGCCGGCAGCAGCTTGCGCCGCGCGAGGTCGCCCGTCGCGCCGAAGACGACGAGGACCGCGGCTGGTACGGAGGGCATCGGTCCCTTGCAGTAGGACGCGTCTGGCCTAGGACCAGGGTGTGACCATCGGCACCAGCGTGGTCCTGGTGACGTTGCGCGACGCCCGCGCGCCCCCGTCCCTGCCACTGGACGATGGCCACCTCGCCTTCCAGGACGACGACGAAGTCATAGTCCTCGTCGCCGTCGCGGAACAGAGCGTCGCCCGTCGCCCCGGAGGGATCAAACCCCGGATCTCGTCGCGTAGCCCGTTGAGCGCTATGAGGAACTCCTCGAAGAGCTCACCGGCGGGGGTGATGTCGTAGAGCCCGTAACTGGGCGCAGATCATCACGAGGTCTGGTCCGGTGTGGACGACTTCGACGCGATTGATCAGTGCTTCGAGCTTGAACAGCCGAGCCTCGCCCCAAGCGCGCGCCGGGGACGAGGTCGGCGCTGAAGACGTCGGTGTCGATGACGATCGGCCCGCGTGGCCAAGTGCTGCTCACGACTTGATGGCGGCCAGGAAGGCGGCGCCCTCGTCCTCGCTGAGGTCGTCGATGACCATCTCCTCGTGGGACGGCAGTGGTCGCGCACGGCGCAGCAGTTCCTCGACGGGGAGCTCGCGGTGCGGCTCG
>DASYBY010000240.1:0-3528 GCA_036500525.1 Baekduia sp.
CTCGTGCTGGAAGAGGATCTTCTCGGCGACCTCCTCGGCGGTGCCGATGACCAGCGAGCCGCGGGGCGCGCGGAGGGCGTCGAACTGCTGGGGCGACATCGGCGGCCAGCCGCGCTCGCGCCCGATCTGCGACATCGACGCCGCGTAGGGCCCGTAGAACGTGGAGATCGCGGCGGCGGTGGTCGGCGCGACGAAGCCGTGGGTGTTGATGGCGATCGGCAGGTCGGCCGGCTGGCCCGCCTGCTCGGCGGCCTGGCGGTACAGCTCGACCAGCGGGGCGAAGCGCTCGGGCTGGCCGCCGATGATCGCGATGGTCAGCGGGAGGCCGAGCGACGCGGCGCGCACGACCGACTGCGGCGTGCCGCCGACGGCGACCCACACCGGCAGCGGATCCTGCACCGGCCGCGGGTAGACGCCGATGTTGTCCAGCGGCGCGCGGTGGCGGCCCGAGGCGGCCCAGGTCACGCGCTCGGAGGCGCGCAGCGCGAGCAGCAGGTCGAGGTTCTCGGCGTACAGCTCGTCGTAGTCGTCGAGGTCGAGGCCGAAGAGCGGGAAGGACTCGATGAACGAGCCGCGGCCGGCCCAGATCTCGGCGCGGCCGCCGGAGAGGAGGTCGACGGTGGAGAACGCCTCGAAGACGCGGACGGGATCGTCGGAGCTGAGGACGGTCACGGCGCTGGCCAGGCGCAGGCGCTTGGTGCGCGTCGCGGCGCCGCCGAGCACGACCGCCGGGGCGGAGACGGCGAAGTCGGGCCGGTGGTGCTCGCCGACGCCGAAGACGTCGAGGCCGACCTCGTCGGCCAGGACCATCTCCTCGATCAGGTCGTGCAGACGCTGCTGCGGGCTGACGACCGCCCGCGTGTGCGGGTCGGGCGTCAGCTCGGCGAACGTCGTGAGGCCGATCTCCATCGGGCTAGAGCACGCCCTTCACCGGGTCGCCGACCGGGATGGCCGTGGTGCTGATGATCTGCGCGGGCGCGGCGACGAGCGGGCCGACCTTGCCGAACAGCTCCTTGAGGTGCGGCATGTGGGAGTGCGAGGCCAGCGCCTCCTCGGAGGCCCACTGCTCGACGAAGACGAAGCGCGTCGGGTCCTTGAGGTCCTGGTGCAGGGCGTAGCCGATGCAGCCCTCCTCCTCGTGGGTGGGCGGGATCGACGCCTCGAAGGCGGCGCGACCCTCGTCCTCGCTGCCGGGCTTGAGTTGGATGACGGCGACGACGACGACCTTCTCGCTGGGGCTCATGGGGGAGAGCCTATGAGGTGCGGGGCGCGCGACCCGCGGTGGGGGTGGCGGAGCGCTGTCGAACGGTCCAGCGGTGCGGTGGCGGTGAGCACTGGCGCGCGGTGGGCGGCCGGGCCGTAGGGTGGCGGGCATGGCCAAGGTCAAGCTCCATCGCTGCTCCTACACGTTCCTGCACATCGACCTCGATCACTGCTGGAAGGTCCAGCGCGCCCTCGACGAGCAGGGCATCGAGTACGAGATCGTCAAGCACGGCTACGGCAAGGGCGCGCGGCCCGACGTCGTCGCGCTGAGCGGGCAGAAGCTGCTGCCCGTCATCGAGTTCGCCGACGGGACGGCCTATCGCGCGGAGTCCGACGACATGGCCGCGCGCGTGCGGGCGGGAGAGCTGCTGGACGGCGCGCCGGCGGCGTAGCGGCGCCTAGCCGCAGTGCGGCCGCTCCCAGCCGCCCTGCCACGTGGCGCCGGTCGCCTCCGCGGTCGCGCCCGGTCGCACGGTCAACAGGTAGTCGTTGGAGCCGCCGCACTCGTCGCCGTCCCCGTCGCCCTCGGTGAGCTTCAGCGTGGCGACCAGATCGCTCGGCGCGACGGCCGGCCAGGCGCCGACGAGCAGCAGGTGGTCGGTCGGCGCGAGCGGGCCGGGCGGCGTGCCGATCGGGGTGGGATCGTCCTCGGGTGAGTGCAGCGCGAAGACGACCTCGCCGGTCCGCGTGACCCACGCGGCGCTCTCGTCGACGACCGTGATCGCCTCGATACGTGCCTCGCGGGCGGGCGCGGAGCCCGACGCCGGCACGAGCGGCGAGCCCAGCAGCCACCGCTTGCCGTCCTCCGCCGACGCGATCCACGCCCGGTCGCTGCGGACGCCGTCACGGGTGAGCGGCAGCGTCCAGGCGGCCTTGACGCCGTCGAACGCGACCCGCGACTGCTTCGCCCACTTGCCGAGCCGCACGGTCTTGGGCCGCTGGCCGTAGACGCTGGTGCAGCCGTAGAGCGTCGTGCTCGTATGCCAGACGCGGCCGAGCGGCTTGACGATCAGCGTGCCGGGCTTGGCGGGGCAGTCGTGGCTGCTGTGCGTCGCCGCGCCGGCGCCGGCCGGGAGGGCGAAGGCGGCGGCGAGGGCGAGCGCGGCGAGGACGGGCTTCCGTGCGTGCATGTCGGACACAACGGCCGAGTGGCCCGGAAGTGACGCGGGGGAGTGGTGCCGGCGTGGTTGGCGTTCCGTCCGGGCGCCGGTCGTGCTGCGCGGCGCGGTCGGTCGGCAATGACGAGTGCGCTTGCGGTGCCCGCACGCTGGTCTGTCCTCCGCGCGGCGCGCGGGGTGCCTCGGCCGGGAGATCCGGGTCGCTGAACGCTGCCTATGACAGCTCACAGCGACCCGGATCTTCGTTCACGCCCGAACCACCCCGCCCCGACGCGCGCGGAGGACACGCGGCGGGCGCGCCCCCGTGGACGCACTCGTCATTGCCGACGAACCACGCCACGCACTCACCACCCGCGCCCGGGCTGGGCGCCACCGACGCCGGCGCTAGGAGCCGGCGGGCGTCGCGGTCGCCGGCGCCTCGACGGGCACCGTTGCCGCCGGTCGCCGGTACAACACGTACAACAACACACACAGCAGCCCCGCACCGCCCGCGTAGCCGACCTCGGCCCGCACCAGTTCGTCGCCCACCACCGGCAGCAGCATCCACACCACGAACGCGCCCGCGGCGAACAGCCACGCCGCCGCCGCCAGGTGCGCGCGGTCGCGGGCCAGCGCCGCCTGGTTCAGCGTCCCCGCGGTCAGGTGCAGGCCCATGCCCACGGCGATGACGGCCAGGCCGACGCGGCCGTAGGTCGTGTCCGACGGGAAGAGCGTGTCCATCACGAACGGGCCGATCGCCAACAGGCCGATCGCGACCGCGCCCGCGAACCCCGCGATGACCAGCACCGTCTGGCGGATGGCGCGCGCGAAGGCCGCGTGGCCCTCGGTCGCCTCCAGCCCGGCGAGGTGGGGGAGCAGCGAGGTCTGCACGGCCTGGAAGAGCTGCAGCGGCGCGCGGGCGATGAGCAGCGCGCTGAAGACCACGCCTGCCTTGCCCGAGTCCGGCACCAGCAGCACCGCGGCGTTCAGCAGCGTCTGCTCCGCGAGCTGGATCGCCGCGACGGAGCCGGCGAAGCCCGCGCTCTCGCGCATCGCGCCCCGCGCGCGCTCGGCCGCCTCGGCGCCCGCGGCGGCCGCCTCGTGGCGGCGCAGCGCCCACGGGATCACCATCAACGACGCCAGCGGCGCCGCCACGATCCCCAGCGCC
>DASYBY010000241.1:0-7356 GCA_036500525.1 Baekduia sp.
ATGCCGTTCTGCGGGAGCTGGTCGAGCCACTCCTCGGCACAGGCGACGTAGCGCTGCACGATGGTCCAGGCGCGTGCCTGCGCCGTCATCGGGAAGTAGCGGCGGATGTCGTTGAAGAGCGTGCGAGCGGGACGAGCGAAGTAGTGCCGGTCGCCGACCAGCCGCTCGATGTTCTGCTCGCAGGCGTGGAGCACGTGGTGGTGTGCGTCGATGTCGGTCGTCGTGTCGACGTCGCGAGCGAGCTCCCGGTACATGGCCCTGCTGAACTGGTACATGCGACCCCCCTGGACCTCTTGGGTTTGGCTGATCCCCCGACCGAGGTGCATCGTGCCCTGGCCTCATGAAGCACCAACGCACGGTTTGTTGAATTCGCATTAAGAGGGCGCCGGCGTTCAGCCAACAGGGGCCCGAACGATTACGTCCAGGAAGCGAATGCGGGGGATTCGTCGGGGCCGACAACGGCGTGATGGCCGTCGAGGGCTGGGTCCGTCTGGGGGAAGTCGCTGCGGAAGTGCGCGCCGCGGCTCTCTCGACGCAGGATGGCGCATGCCGCGACCAGGCGCGCCAGTGGATGCGGGTCCTCGGCCAGGACGGCCAGACCCTCGCCGTCGCGGCTCAGCCCGGCGTGGCGCCAGAGCGCCTCGCGAGTGGCCTGGGCCGGCGGGCTGACGGGTCCCGCGACCGGCGGGTCGTCGGGCGCGATCGGCAGCCGCGGCTCGTCGAGGCCCGCCAGCGCGGCGCGCTTGCCCTGCACGAAGCACTCGGTCAGCGAGTTGGAGGCCAGGCGGTTGGCGCCGTGCAGGCCGGTGCAGGCGGTCTCGCCGACGACGTAGAGGCCGCCGACGCTCGACGCGCCGTCGAGGTCGGCCACCACGCCGCCCATGCAGTAGTGCGAGGCGGGGGCGACCGGGATCAGCTCCGTGGCGGGGTCGACGCCCGACTCGCGCAGCGCGCCGACGATGTTGGGGAAGAGCGCGCCGTCGACGTGGCGCATGTCCAGCCAGACGTTCTTGGAGCCCTCGGCGACCATCTTCTCGGCGATCGCGCGGGAGACCTCGTCGCGCGGCTTGAGCTCCTCGATGAAGCGCTCGCGGCGGCCGTCGAGCAGCGTCGCGCCCTCGCCGCGGATCGCCTCGGTGACCAGGAAGCCCTCGCGGCCCGGCACGCCGGTCACCGCGGTCGGGTGGAACTGGACGAACTCCAGGTCGGCGAGCGCCGCGCCGGCGGCGTAGGCGAGCATCAGGCCGATGCCCAGCGAGCCGGGCGGGTTGGTCGTGCGCGCCCACAGGGCGGCGGCCCCGCCGGTGGCGAGGATCGTGGCCCGGGCGCGGACGGCGCGGCCGTCTTCGAGGACGACGCCGACGCAGCGGCCGTCGACCGTCCACGGCGCGGCGGCGCGCGCCTGCTCGAGGATCTCGATGCGCGGCTCCTCGACGACCACGGCGCTGAGCTGGCGCACCACGCGGCGACCGGTCGCGCTGCCGCCCGCGTGGACGACGCGGCGCTGCGAGTGGCCGCCCTCCAGGCCGAGGGCGAGGTGGCCGGAGCCGTCGCGGTCGAAGGTGACGCCGAGGGCCTCGAGCTCGCGCACCGCGCGCGGGGCCTCGCGGCAGAGCAGCGCGGCGGCGCTGCGGCGGACCGCCCCGCGGCCGGCGATCTCGGTGTCCTGGCGGTGCAGATCGGGCGAGTCGGTCGGGCTGAGCGCCGCGGCGAGGCCGCCCTGGGCCCAGTAGCTGGCGGTCTGCGCGAGCGGCGTGGCGGAGACGAGCGCGACGCGCGCCCCGGCCCGGGCCGCGGTGAGCGCGGCGTAGAGCCCGGCGGCGCCGGCTCCGACGACCGCGACCTCGGCGTCGACGATGGAGGCAGGGTCGGCCACCGGGGTACCGTACCGGCGAGATGGCCGATCCCGTTCTCTTCCATCACGCGTCCTCGCTCGATCACGACCCAGGACCGCACCCCGAGCAGCCCGCGCGCATCACCGCGATCGAGGCCGCACTCGCCACGCGCGAGTGGCTCGGGTTCGATCGCCGCGCGTCGCCGGCGGCGTCGCGCGTGCTGCTGGAGGCGGTGCATCCGGCGCGGCTGATCAACGGCGTCGAGGAGCTCTGCGTGAGCGGCGGCGGCGCGATCGACGCCGACACGGTCGTCTCGCCCGGCTCGTGGGACGCGGCGCTGCACGCCGCGGGCGGGGCGGCGGCGATGGTCGACGAGCTGCTGGGCGACTCCGGGGTGCGCCTGGGCGCGTCGCTGCACCGGCCGCCCGGCCACCACGCCGAGATCGCGCGGTCGATGGGCTTCTGCCTGTTCAACAACATCGCGGTGGCGGCGCGGCGGGCGCGCGACGAGCACGGTGTGGCGCGCGTGCTCATCCTCGACTGGGACGTGCACCATGGCAACGGGACCCAGGACGTGTTCTACGGGACCGACGAGGTGCTGTTCGCGTCGATCCACCAGTGGCCGCTGTACCCGGGGACGGGCGCGGCGGAGGAGACCGGGCGCGACGCGGGCGAGGGGTTCACCGTGAACCTGCCGGTGCCGCCGGGGTCGGGCGACGAGGTGTTCGGATCGCTGGTCGAGCACGTGGTCGTGCCGCTGGCGCGCCGCTACGCGCCCGAGCTGATCCTGGTCTCGGCGGGCTACGACGCGCACGTCCACGATCCGCTGGCCGAGTGCCTGGTGACCGACGAGGGCTACCGGACGATGGCGGAGTCGGTGCGGGCGCTGGCGGCTGAGCTGGACGTGCCGGTGGGCGTCGTGCTGGAGGGTGGCTACGACCTGGGCGCGCTGGCCAGCGGGCTCGTGGCGACGCTGGAGGTGCTGACCGGCGACGGGCCGGCGGTGGCCCCGGAGCTGCCGGTGCACGAGCTGGCCGAGCGGTACCGGGCGCAGCACGCGCCGGCGGCGGGCTGAGGGCGGGCTGAGGTCAGCCCGCGGGCGTGGCCGACGACGGCACGGCGCCGCCGGGCACGGCCGACGAGGGCACGGCGCCGCCGGGCACGGCCGACGAGGCGGCGGGCGGCGCGCTGACGGGCGGCGCGACCGGCGTGCTCGTGGTCTCGTTGGGCTGCACGGGCGCGGTGGTCGCCGCGCTGACGGTGCCGTCGTCGTTGGTGAGGCTCGCGAAGGCGACGGCCAGCGCCACGCCGGCGATGAGCGCGATCGTGCAGAGGACGGCGATCGGGCGGTGCCAGTGGGGCGTCGGGGCGAGGCGCGTGCGGGCGGGCGCGCCGCACTCCAGGCACCAGTCCTGCTCAGGCCCGACCGAGGCGCCGCACCGCGGGCAGCGCAGCGGGACGGGCGCGGGGCCCGGCGCGTGCGGATGCTCGGGGGTGCTCACGCGTCAGGGTGCTCGCGCGGCGCGAGCGGGTCGCCGCTCGTGATCGACGCCGAGGGTGTGGCGTCGTCGTGGGCCGTGCCGTTGGCGGACGACTCGGGAGCCGCGTTCTCCGCCTCGCCCTCGGGCGTGACGGCGGGCATCGCGGCGGTGGGCTGATCGGCCGCCGGGACCGGGACGTCGGCCAGCGCGCCGGACACGGGCGTGGGCCCGAGGTTGTCGGGCTGCGGCGGCGGGTCGCTGGGCAGGGGCGCGGTGTACGCCTCGGGTAGACCGGCGGGCGCGGGGGCCGCGGCGCCGCCGACCTCGCCCATGGCCAGCGGGCCGCTGAACTGCGTGCCGCACTGCGGGCAGAACTTCGCGTCGCTGCCGTGCAGCGCGCCGCAGCGGGGGCACGCGGCGACGCCGGGCTCGCGCAGCTCGATGATGTCGCGGCGCTCGTCGAGCACGCGCTCGATGGCGCGCAGCTCGCGGTCGACGGCGTCGAGCGCGGCGAGCTTGCCGAGCACGAGCTCATCGTTGCGCCGGCCGAAGCGGTGGAGGTCGAAGACGAGTCCGCCGAGGTCGCGGAACCCGAGCTCGCGGACGCGCCGCAGGTAGCGCAGGCGGCGCCGCAGCCGGCCGCGGTCGCGGAAGCTGGGGCGGCTCGGTGCGACGTCCTCAGGGGCGACGCCCGCGGGAAGCGGCTCAGACGGTGGCGGCGCCTGCTCGGGCGCGACGATCGTCGGCTGCGTCTCGGGCGAGACCGGGTCGGACGTCCTCCGGCGGAGCGGAATGCGGCGGGGGAGACCCTTCATGACGAGAAGGCGCCTCCAGAGCGGCGCCTGAGCGGACCATACCAATGCCTTCCGACACCGGCGCCACGCAGGATCGGCACGAACGCGTGTAGTTCCGTCACGCGCCCTGGCTCAGCATCGCGGTCATCTCGTTTCATCAAGCTCACCTGGAGGAGACGTATGTACCGCGCCATGGGTTGCGCACACGCGACGATCGCTCACGGATTGCGCAGGGGCTGCCGGGGGTTGGCCCGCGAGGACGGACAGGGGACGGTGGAGTACATCGGCCTGATCCTGCTGATCGCGGGCATCATGGCGGCGGTCGTCGCCATGAAGTCGTCGGGACCGGATTTCGGCAAGACCATCGTCGGCAAGCTCAGGGACTCGATCGATGGCGTGGGGGATCCCCCGAAGGCCAAGGGCTGAATCGCCCGGGGATCATGGCGGCGGGTGCGGCGCCTACGATGAGGCTCGTGTCCGCCGCCGACCCGCGCGATCGCCCCATCGCCGTCTTCGACTCCGGCGTCGGCGGCCTGACCGTGCTGCACGAGCTGCTCGTGACGCTGCCGCAGGAGGACTTCGTCTACCTCGGCGACGACGCGCGCTTCCCGTACGGCGAGCGCAGCGCCGAGGAGCTCGAGCGCTTCGGGATGGACATCGCCGAGGAGCTCGTCACGCGCCGGGCGAAGCTGATCGTCGTCGCGTGCAACTCGATGACCGCGGCGGCGCTGCCCGCGCTGCAGCGGCGGATGCTCGAGACGACGCTGGGCGTGGACGTGATCGGCGTCGTGGCGCCCGAGGCGGCGCAGGCCGTCGCGGTGACGCGGAGCGGGCGCATCGGCCTGCTGGCCACGCGGGCCACGGTGGCCAGCGGTGCCTACGAGCGCGCGGTCGCGAACGTCGACCCGCACGTCGACTTGGTCGCCGTCGCCTGCCCCGACCTCGCGCCGCTGATCCAGGACCCGCCGGGCGGCGAGCTGTTCACGCACGAGCTGGAGGAGGTCGTCCGCGGCTACTGCGCGCCGCTCGTCGCGGCCGGCGTCGACACCGTGATCCTCGGTTGCACGCACTACCCGCTGGTGCGCTCGATGCTGCAGCGGATGCTCGGCCGCTCGGTGACGATCGTGACCTCGGGCGCGGCGCTGGCCCGCCAGGCCGAGCACGCCCTGGGGGCGCGCGGCCTCGGATCGCAACGCACCGGCGAGGGCACCTACTCCTTCCTCTCCACGGGCGACGCGGCGACGTTCCGCGCCGTGGGCACGCGCTTCCTGCAGATGCCGATGACCGAGGTCGAGCACGTCGACCTCGTGCCCGAGCCGATGACGACGACCGAGGTGCCCTCGTGGCCGCGACGCTGACCCGCTCCTACGGACGCGCCGCCGACGGCCTGCGTCCGGTGACCATCGAGCCCGGCTTCGTGCGGACCGCGACGGGCTCGGCGCTCATCAGCGTCGGCGAGACCCGCGTGATCTGCACCGCGTCGGTGCAGGAGCGCGTGCCGCGCTGGCGGCTCAACTCCGGCCTCGGCTGGGTCACCGCCGAGTACGGGATGCTTCCGGCGTCCACGGGCGAGCGCAAGCAGCGCGACAGCACGCAGGGCCGGGTCGACGGCCGCTCGGTCGAGATCCAGCGGCTCATCGGCCGCTCGGTCCGCGCGGTGGTCGACTTCGCGGCGCTGGGCGAGAACTCCGTCTACCTCGACTGCGACGTGCTGCAGGCCGACGGCGGCACGCGCACCGCGGCGATCACCGGCGCCTACGTGGCGCTCGTGCTGGCCGCCGACACGCTCATCGCATCCGGGCGCATCAAGCGCTCGCCGCTGACCGGGTCGATCGCGGCGGTCTCGTGCGGGATCGTCGACGGCGTCCCGCTGCTCGACCTCGACTATCCCGAGGACGCGTCGGCCGAGGTCGACGCCAACGTCGTCATGACCGGCGACGGCGGGCTCGTGGAGGTCCAGGCCACGGCCGAGCGCACGCCGCTGAGCCGCACCCACCTCGACGAGCTGCTGCAACTGGCCGAGGGCGGCATCGTGGCGCTGCGCGCGGCGCAGGACGAGGCGATCGCCAACGGTCGCGCGGCCGCCGCCGCGGCGAGGGCCTGAGGCGACCATGAAGCTTGTCCTCTCCACCCGCAACGCCCACAAGGCCGAGGAGTTCGGCGCGCTGCTCGCACCGCACGAGGTCGTCGCGCTGCCCGACGACGTGCAGCTGCCGCCGGAGACCGGCACGACCTTCGCGGAGAACGCGCTGGGCAAGGCGCGCGCGGCCGCGGCGGCGCTGAACGCCGTCGCGATCGCCGACGACTCGGGGGTCGAGTCCGCGGCGCTCGGCGGGCGGCCCGGCGTGTACTCGGCGCGCTTCGCCGGCGAGGACGCCACTGACGAGGAGAACCTCGCCAAGCTGCTGGCCGAGGCGCCGGCGGGCAGTGCGCTGGCCTACGTCTGCGCGATCGCGCTCGTCGATCCCGCGACGGGCGCCGAGGAGGTCTTCGAGGGCCGCTGCACCGGCGTGCTGACCGACGACCCGCGCGGCACCAACGGCTTCGGGTACGACCCCGCGTTCGTGCCCGACGACGACGCCACCGGCCGCACGATGGCCGAGCTGGCGCCGGAGGAGAAGGGCGCCATCAGCCACCGCGGCCGTGCCGCGAGCCTGCTGCTGACGCACCTCGACGGGCGCGGTGCGAGCGCCGACGGTGACGTCGCCCCCAACGCCCCGCCGCCGACCGGCCGAGCCTAGAGCCGTGGCCGTGGCCACCGATCCCCGCACGCCGCCCCCGGCCGGTCCCGAGCCCGACGGCTCGGCCACCAGCGCCGGGGTGCTGCGCTCGGCCCAGTGGTCGGTCGTCGCCGCGGCGTTCCTGGTCACGCTGAAGCTCGTCGCGGGCCTGGTCTCCGGCAGCCTCGGCCTGATCGCCGAGGCTGTGCACTCGGGGACCGACCTCGTCGCCGCGCTGCTGACCTTCCTCGCGCTGCGGGTCGCCGTGCGGCCCGCCGACCGCGACCATCCCTACGGCCACGGCAAGGCCGAGCACCTCGCCGCGCTGGGCGAGGGCGGCTTCCTCGTGGTGGCGAGCCTGTTCATCGCCGTTCAGGCCGTGACGCGCCTGGTCGGCGGATCGCACGAGTCGCTGGATCCGCAGTGGTGGACGTTCCTCGTCCTCGGCGTCGTGCTGATCATCGACCTGACCCGCGCGGTCGTCTCGCGCCGCGCCGCCAAGGCCCACCACAGCCCGGCGCTGGCG
>DASYBY010000242.1:0-2196 GCA_036500525.1 Baekduia sp.
TTGCCGACCGACCACGCGCCGCACCGCCACCTACGCCGCGCGCGGGACGCCAACTCCGCCGCGCGCCACCACCACCCACGTCGCGAGCGGGACGCCAACCCCGCCGCGCGCCACCGCCACCCACGCCGCGCGCGGGACGCCAACCCCGCCGCGGGCCTAGCCGGCCTCCCTCGGCGGCAGCACCGCCGGGAACTCCCGCAGTGCCCACGCCTCGGTCAGCTCCTCGCGCCAGTACGGCCGGCCCGCGATCAGGACGTACTCGCCCGTCCGCGGGTCCATCGGGAGTTGGCGCTCGACGGGGTACCACTGGTTGTGGTCGCGGATGAGGTCGTTGAGGTCCTCGAAGGAGCGGCGGGCGACGAGGGCGTGCCAGGCCTCGGCGAAGCCCTCGGGGTCGTCGGGGTGCTCGGCGGCGAGCGCTTCGAAGTCGGCCGCGAGACGGCGACGATGCGCCTCCGTCCCGCTGTGGATCTCCTTCAGCCGCTCCATCCATCGCGGCATCACCGCGCCGCGAAGGTACCCCTCGACCGTGCGCTCGCGCAGCAGCTCCTCGTTGGAGATCGGCCGACCACGCCGATCCTCGCCATCCAGCGCACGCAGGACCCGGCGCTCGACCGGTGACAGCTCGGTGCGTCGATCCTCGGACATGACGGCAAATCACGCTAGCGCGCCCCACGCCGGGCCGTCCGCGATGATCGGTTCCGATGACCGCCACCGACCACACCACCTACGACGCCGTCATCGCCGGCGGCGGGCACAACGGCCTGGTCGCGGCGGCGTATCTCGCGCGGGCCGGGCGGCGGGTTCTGCTGCTGGAACGCCGCGACGAGCTCGGTGGTGCCGCGGTCTCCGAGGTCGCGTTTCCGGGGATGGATGCGCGGCTCTCGCGCTACTCGTACCTCGTCAGCCTGCTGCCGCAGACGATCGTCGCCGAGCTCGGCCTCGACCTCCGGCTCGTCCGCCGGCGGGTCGCGTCCTACACGCCGGACCCGCGCGTCGACGGCCGCCACGGGCTGCTCGTCGACCACGGTGACCCGGCCGCGACGCGGGCCTCGTTCCGACGACTCACCGGCGACGGTGCCGACCTCGCCGCCTGGGACGCCCTGTACGCGCAGACCGCCCGCGTCGCGCAGCGCGTCTTCCCCACGCTCACCGAGCCGCTGCGCTCCCGCGACGAGCTGCGCGCGCTCATCGATGACGACGATGCTTGGACGATCCTCTTCGAGACCCCGCTCGGCGACACGCTCACGCGCGACTTCAGCGACGACCTCGTCGCGGGCGTCGTCCTCACCGACGCGCTGATCGGCACCTTCGCCGCCGCCAACGACGCCGACCTGCGTCAGAACCGCTGCTTCCTCTACCACGTCATCGGCGGCGGGACCGGCGACTGGGACGTCCCCGTCGGCGGCATGGGCGCCGTCTCCGGCGCGCTCGCCCAGGCCGCCCGCACCGCCGGCGCCGAGCTGCGCACCAACACCGATGTGATCGCCATCGAGGCCGACGGCGAGGTGCGGTTCACCATCAACAACGCCGAGCACACCGTCAACGGCCGCCACGTCCTCGTCGGCGCCGCCCCCGCCGAGCTGGACCGCCTCCGCGGCCGCCCCGCCCGCGAGCCCGCCCCCGAGGGCGCGCAGCTCAAGGTCAACCTGCTGCTCTCCCGCCTCCCGCGCCTGCGCGACCCCACCGTCACCCCCGAGCAGGCCTTCGCCGGCACGTTCCACGTCAACGAGACCGCCGCGCAACTCCAGCGCGCCTACGACGAGGCCGCCGCCGGCGCGATCCCCACGCTCCCGCCCTGCGAGAGCTACTGCCACTCGCTCAGCGATCCCTCGATCCTCGGCCCGGAGCTGCGCGCCGCCGGGGCGCACACGATGACCGTTTTCGGCCTCCACATGCCCGCGCGCCTCTTCGCCGGCGACCACGCCACCGCCCGCGCCGTCGCGCTCACCGCCACCCTCCGCTCGCTCGACTCCGTCCTCGCCGAGCCGATCGCCGACTGCCTCCTGCTTCGCCCCGACGGCGAGCCGTGCCTCGAGGTCCGCTCTCCCGTCGACCTCGAGGACGAGTTGCGCATGCCCGGCGGCAACATCTTCCACCGCGACCTCGCCTGGCCGTTCGCCGAGCGCCCGGAGGAGGTCGGCACCTGGGGCGTGGAGACCGAGGACCCCAACATCCTCCTCTGCGGCGCGGGCG
>DASYBY010000243.1:0-6855 GCA_036500525.1 Baekduia sp.
GCCGCCTCCTCATGGACCGACATGTCCGTGATCAGCGCGTCGCGCCGGAAGCCCTCCGGCGGCTCGAAGCGCTCCTGCTCCAGCAGCTCACCGAGCTGCCGTTCCAGATCGGTCGTCGTGCCAGCCATGTTCGGGTTCCCCTTCGTCGCGAATTCAGGTGCCGGTCGGGCCACGCAGCGGCCGGACGGGCATGACGGTGCGTCCGAACGTCGAGTTCGTCACGGCCGCGAACGAGGCATACCATGCCGCCGCCGCCGTCGCGAGCCCGAGCCAGCCACCGATGTGCGTCATCGTCGTGTGCGCGCCGGCATCGCCGATGCCCAGCGCGATGAAGGTCAGCGTCAGCAGCCCGAGGACCGTCGCGATGGCCACGGTCGTCCGCAGCGAGGCGATGAACATGTAGGCGGTGAAGATGCCCCAGGCGATCAGGTACAGGCCGACCGCGTGGCCGGCGTCGGCCGCCGGGACCGACTTCTCGAAGAACTCCACGAACGCCCAGAACGACAGCCAGAACGCGCCGTAGGACGTGAACGCGAGCGCACCGAACGTGTTGCCGGAGCGGAACTCCCACATGCCGGCGGCGAACTGCGCGACGCCGCCGTAGGCGAGCGCGACACCGAAGACGATCGGCTCGCCGGCCGCGCCCATCAACCCTGCGTTGAACACGCTGAGCACGAACGTCGTCAGCGCGAACGCCGCCAGGCCCAGCGGGCCCGGGTCGGCGACGGGCGTCGGGACGAACGAGACGTCGGCCGCGCTGAGCGCCGGCCTGCCCTCCCCGCGATCCGTGGTGAACCGCGGGGCATCGACCTTCGACGAGGCTTCCATACGACCCAACTCCTCTCCCGGATTTGCCGGTCTCCGAGGGAGGTGGTGCCCGTTGAAACACGCCCGCATCCAGGCGGGGTCAGCGCGGGAACGTGGCGTGCCTCCGCTCGCCGCAGGGCGGCGCGGCGGCTACCGGCGCTTGCGCTTCTTGCGCGCGGAGGTGGCCGGGCTCGGCCGCTCCGCCGACGGCGCGCCGTCGCCCGACGGCTCCGGCTCGGGCGCGGTCGGGCGCGGCCCGAACAGGCCACCGAAGCCTCCGCCGCCTCCGCCACCGCCGCCGCCGCCGCCTTGGCGCTGCTCGCGGATCTCCTGCTGCGTGGGCCACGGCATCGCCTCGCCGGAGGTCCACGCGGGCGGCGGGATCCGCGGCCAGCGGCCGAGCAGCAGCGCGCCGAACAGCGCGAGCCAGAAGGCCTGGACGACCCAGGTCGGCGAGCCCGACAGCGGACCGAGCAGGATCAGCACGCCGACGATGGCGCCGAGGACGCCGAGGAAGCGCGTGAGCAGCCCGACGCGCATCGCGCCGATGGCGATCAGCACGAACGCCGCGGCCAGCGTGATCGACCCGATGAAGCCGACGAAGCTCGCGGCCACCACGACGCCGCCGCGCAGCGCGTCGTGCGCCGCCTGCGTGCCCTGGTCCGAGGACGAGGCGAAGTCGCTTGCGCCGATCATGATGGCGATCTGCAGCGCGACCGCGCTCAGCGCCGTGGCGCCCGCCCCGACCGAGGCGAGCATGCGCGCCATGCGCGGCGGGGTCCCGCCGCGGCCGACGATCGCGTCGTAGAGGAACACCAGCATGAAGCCGATGAGCAGCGAGCCCACGGCGGTGGCGATCGCGACCAGCAGCAGCGCGACCGCGTGGTGGTCGATGAAGAGCACCTGCGCGGTCCGCAGGCCGGCGCGGCCGATGTTCTCGCCCGCGGAGTCGCGCAGGGCGTCGAGCACGTAGACGCGCGGGAAGTCGGAGTAGATGGCCTGCGGCAGGACGCCGGCGACGACCGCCAGCACGGCGGCGGCCAGCGCGGCCATGGCGACGCGGGGCTTGGCGATCCGCTCACGCGCGAGGACGTCCTCGACGCGCGGCCCCGTCACGTCAGCGCCGGCCATCGGTCAGCGCTCGCTGATCGTCGTGGCCGAGGCGGCCGGGGAGCATGAGCTCGGGGTCGTCGCGATCGACGACCCGCGAGAGGCGGTCGCCGGCGGCGAGGACGAGGTCCAGGACGGGGGCGGCGAACCGCAGGCCCGTCTCGATGCGACCGCGCCATTGGAGCTGGTTTGACGAGAGCTGCGCCACGCCGTCGATCCTACCGGCGTGGCCGCTCAGACCCCGCGCTGGTGCGCAGGGCGGCTACTGCAGTCCCTGACGCGCTTCGCGCACGAGGGTGACCGCCTCGGGGAAGACGATCGCCATGACGCTGCGGATCTGCTCGGCCTGCTCGGCCGTCGTCCCCTGGATGTTGACGCGGTTGACCGCCGCGACGGTCATCTGCACCGCGAGTCCGATCGCGTTGTCGGCCCATGCGAGCTTCTGCTGGCCCTGCATCTGGTCTGCGAACTCCGCCATGCGGCGCTGCAGCTCTTCCGGGTCGCCGAACATTCCACCAAAGCCTTCCATGCGCTCAAGGGTAGCCATCATGGAGCCGCGTTCCCAGCGGCTGCCTTCTCGGCCTCGCGGTGCTCCTTGCCCGCCGCGATGACCTCCTTGAACGAGCGGAACTTGAAGATCGTCGCCAGAGCGAAGAAGCCGACACCCAGGCTGAAGGCGGCGATCGCGATCTGCTGGCCGACGGAGTAGGCGGCGACCGTCGCGCCCGCCGCCGTGCCGGCGAAGACCTTGACCAGGAACGCCTGCTGCACGCCGGCGCCACCGGGCGTGAACGGCACGCACGCGGCGACCGCGTTGACCCCGAGCACGAGCAGCACGTTCTTGATCGAGCCGCCGATGTGGAACGCGTCGAGCAGGAACCAGAAGGCGGCGAAGCGGAACAGCCAGCCGCCGAACTGCACGAGCCACACCTCGCGGAAGTAGCGCTTGCGATCGAAGATGATCGTCAGGCCCTGGCGGACGCGGGCCCAGAACGCCTTGACGCGCGTCGACAGCAGCGCGAAGCCCGCGAGGCCGGCGATCGCCAGGAACGTGAGCAGGAAGAGCAGGAAGCGCGGGTGCGACGCGAAGAAGCTGAGGTCGAACGCCCCGAGCTTGGAGAAGTCCGGCGGCTTGGGGAAGACGCCCTGGGTGAACGCGAAGAACAGGATGAACACGCCCATCGAGGCGTCGAAGCCGAACTCCACCATGAAGGCCGCGGCGATCGCCGAGTAGGTCGAGTTCGGGATCGACGTCTTGACCAGGAAGATCTTGATGACGTCGCCGCCGCGGGCCGGGACGACGTTGTTGAAGCCGTAGGCCGCGATGTAGGCGCCCCAGATCCGCTTGAACTCGATCTTCTCGGCCGGGTAGGCGGCGCGCAGCACGTTGTAGAAGGCGCGCGAGCGGATCGACAGGTAGATGCCGAAGCACAGCAGCCCGAGGACCAGCGCGCCCCACCGGATGTCGGCGAGGCTCGACGCGAACTGGCCGACCGCGTCGAAGAAGCCGCCGATACCGGCGACCATCGGGGCAGGCGGTGCGGCGCTCACCCGCGGGAGGGTACGAGCCCGACCGTCTCGGAGACGATCGGGTCGGCGAGCGACAGCGTGGTGACGTCCGCGGCCGGGATCTCCAGGTCGGCGAGGTAGGGCACGCCGATGACAGTGAGGCCGGCGGCCTTCGCGGCCTCCGCCCCGGTCGGCGAGTCCTCGAGGCCGACGGAGCGGGCCGGGTCGGCGCCGAGGCGGCGGCAGGCCTCCAGGTAGATGTCGGGCGCGGGCTTGGGCCGCGGGACCTCGTCGCCGGAGACGGTCGTCGTGAAGTAGCCGGCCATGCCCGAGGTGCGCAGGACGAGGTCCAGGAACGCGCGCGGGGAGTTGCTGGCGACGGCGATCGGGATCTCCGCGGCGAGCAGGGCCTCGACGAGCGCGACGGCGCCGGGGCGCGGCTCGACGTCGTGCTCGGCCTCGACCATGACCAGCGCGTGCAGCTCGTCCATCAGCTCCAGGCCACGGCCGGGCTCGGCGAGCATGATCTCCAGGCGGCCGGCGGCGAAGGCGTGCGACGAACCGATCAGCTCGCGCTTGTGCGCGTCGTCGAAGGTGGCGCCGTAGCGCGTGAAGAGCGCGGTCTCGGCGCGGGTCCACGCCTCCTCGGTGTCGAGGAGCAGGCCGTCGTTGTCGAACACGATCGCGTCGGGCGGGGTCACCCCTCCACCCTAGGGGTCTGACCCCTTTTCTCACTCCCACTGCACAAAGGGGTCTGACCCCTCAGCGCGGCTCGCGCCAGAGGAACCACACCGGCGGGCCCTTGGGCAGGACGAGCCGGTCGACGACCTCGAAGCCGTGGCGCCCGTAGAACGCGAGGTTGCGCTCCTTGCCGGTCTCCAGGTAGGCGGGCAGGCCCTCCTGGTCGCAGAGGTCCAGGCCCGGCTGGATCACCCGCGAGCCGACGCCCGTGCCCTGCCGGTCGGGATCGACGCCGAGCACCGCGAGGTAGAAGTGGCGCCCGGCGGGATGGCGCGCCTCGACCTGGCCGAGCCCCACCAGCACGCGCGGCAGCCGCGGCAGCATCCCGGGCAGCGTCTGGCGCAGGAGCGAGAGCGCGTCGCGCGTCTCCTCCCGCCAGCGACCCGGCAGCGCCCAGAGCGCGGCGCCCGCGCAGTCCTCGGTCGTCCACATGACCTCCTGCTCCAGCAGCCGCTGCACCTGCCAGCGGAAGAACCGCTGCGCCCAGTGCGGCCGCCGCCCCTCCCGCGCATACACCCACGCGGTCACCGGATCATCATGAAACGCCCGCGTCAACATCGCCGCCAGCGGCTCGACGTCCTCGTCGCATGCCGGGCGGACGGCCATCGGCCGGACTCTAACGGCGCGCGCCAGCGGTCAGCAGCCGACCGGCGCGCCGGCGCGCCGCGTCATCGCCCGGCGGACCGAGCGCTCCACGGGCGCCGACATGTTGTCGACGGTGAGATCGACCCCATCGGCTGCCAGCTTGCCGACGAACTCGTCCGCGAACGAGTACGACACGTTGGTCACCCCGGCGAAGTCGATCACGACGGCGTCGGCGGAGACCTTCGCCTCGAGGTCTTCTCGCAGCTCCCGGCCGCGCCCTCTGGTGGCGAAGGACGTGCCGAACTCGCTCAGGATGTAGCGCAACGCCATCTGGGCTCCCTCGTTGGTGACATCCGCGCACCGGACGGTAGCCAAGCACCCGGATGGCGCGACCGTCACGCCGTGACGACGGTATAGGAGATCCAGGTCCCGCGGCGCGGTGTCGTCGTGCGCGTCTCGTCGATCGTGGTGACGCCTCCGGCCAGCATCACTCCGACCCGTCCGCCCGCGGCCCGGATGTCCAGCTCGACCCCTGAGCGCGCCTGCACGAGCTGCTGCTCGACGGCGTAGTCGATGGTCTCGGCGAAGCCGTTGCCACGCCGGGGATCGTCGGTGCCGGTCACGCCACGCATGAGGACGCGGCTGATCGCCGCCGTGTCGTCCTGCCACTCAGGATGCCGGGCACGGATGTGCTCGGGGATGCCGATGCCGAGATCGGCGACGACCAGCCGGAACTCGCGGCGCGGCTCGGTGACGCGATCGGCGGCGATGTAGGCGCCCAGGCGGTTCTTGCCGTGATGCAGCGCGTTGTCGCAGAGCTCGCTGACCGCCATGTGCAACGCGTCGCCCCAGCCGGCGATCGGCCCGACCTGGCGATGCAGGACGTCGACGGCCAGCGCCGCCACGGCCTCGGCGTCGGCGTCTCCGACGAGCCGGTGGATGCCGAGCACCGAAGCATCGGCCCGCGCGTCGGGCAGGCCGGCCGCCACGGCCTCGGGCAGCCCGACGGCGAAGCGCATGTCGGCCAGGTGCTGGGCCACGGCCGGATCGGCCGGCGGCGCCACGACCACCTCGTGCCCCTCCGCCAGGTGCCAGTCGACGAACAGCCGCAGGCGCACCAGGAACATCGGATGACATCCCGTCAGCGCGCCCGCGTCCACCGTGATCGGCGACGTCAGCTCGGGCTCCAACGGGAGGTCGCGCCGGTAGCCGTCGCCGCCGCCGGAGCTCGCGGTCAGCGTGATCGTCGTGGACACGCGCGACATCATCGCCGTCCACCCAGCCGGAACCGGTGAGGCCGCCGGAGCGGCGCCTCCCTACCCGTCGGCGTTGATGCGCGCGATGAGCTCGGTGAGGACGCGGGAGGCGTCTTCGTTGGCGACCTGGCAGGTGCCCGCGGCTTCGTGGCCGCCGCCGCCGTAGGCCAGCATCAGCTCGCCGACGTCGGTCTTCGAGGAGCGGTCGAGGATCGACTTGCCGGTGGCGAAGACGGTGTTCTGCTGCCGCAGGCCCCACAGGATGTGGATCGAGACGTTGGTCTCGGGATACAGCGCGTAGATCGTGAAGCGGTTGGTGGCGAAGATCGGGTCCTCCTCGCGGAGGTCGAGGACCACGACGTTGCCGTGCTGGACGGAGCAGCGCGCGACCTGGTCGATCGCCGCGTCGGCGTGGCGGCGGTAGAGCGCGACGCGCTCGGCGACGTCCGGCGTCTCGAGGATCTCCTCGATCGTCTTGGCCGTGATGTCGTCGATCAGCTGCATCATCAGCTGGTAGTTCGAGATGCGGAACTCGTGGAAGCGCCCCAGGCCCGTGCGCGGATCCATGAGGAAGCTGATGAGGTCCCAGCCCTGCGGATCGAGGATGTCCTCGCGGACGAAGTCCGCGGCGTCGGCCTTGTCGACGGCCGCCATGATGTCCTCGCCGATCGCCGTGAAGCGCCCGGCGCCGCCGTAGTAGTCGTACACCACGCGCGCGGCGGACTTGGCGCCGGCGACGATGACGTGGTTCTCCGGCGCGTCCTGCACCCGCAGCGTCTCGCTGTCGTGGTGGTCGAAGGCGAGGTGGACGCCGGCGACGTAGGGCAGGTTGGTGGTGATGTCGCGG
>DASYBY010000244.1:0-4028 GCA_036500525.1 Baekduia sp.
CGCCTCGGCGATCACGATGTCCTCGGTGATCTCCAGCTCCAGGTGCTCGGGCTCCAGGCCGCCGTGGCGCAGCAGCGCGGCGACGTCGGCGGGCAGGTCGGGGTCGGCGAGGTTGGTGACCGAGAGGTTGACGGCCATCGAGAGGTCGTGGCCGCGGGCGCGCCACGCGGCGCACTGCCCGATCGCGCGCTCCAGGACGAAGAGCGCCAGCGGACCCATCAGGCTGGAGCGCTCGGCCAGTGGCAGGAAGGTCGACGGCGGCATCAGGCCGTGCTCGGGATGGCGCCAGCGCACGAGCGCCTCGGCGCCGCTGACCGCGCCGGTCGCCAGGTCGGCCTGCGGCTGGAAGTGGACTTCGAGCTGGCCGGACTCGATCGCGCCGTGCAGCTCGGCGGTGAGCGTGAGGCGCGCGCGGCCGCGGCGGTCGCGCTCGCCGGAGTAGACCTCGATGCCCGTGCGGCGGACCTTGGCCGCGACCATCGCGAGGTCGGCGCGCTGGACCAGCTCGGCCGCGGTCGCCGCGTGGCGCGGCGCCGACGCGATGCCGATGCTCGCGCCGAGGCGGATCCGCACGCCCTCGACCTCCAGCGGCTGCTCCAGCAGGTCGCGCAGCCGCCGGCCGACCGCCGCCGCCGCGTCCTCGGCGGTGTGGCCGGCGAGCACGACCGCGAACTCGTCGGCGCCGAGGCGGCCGATCAGGTCGGCCTCCAGCGCGACGTGCTCCAGGCGCCGGGCGATCTGCCGCAGGACGAGGTCGCCGGCGAGCGTGCCGAGCGTCTCGTTGACGTCCTTGAAGCCGTCGAGGTCGAGCACGACCAGCGCGGCGCGGCCGTCGTCCTCGGCCAGCGCCTCGGTCAGGCGCGCGTAGACGGCGTGGCGGTTGGCCAGCCCGGTCAGCTCGTCCAGCAGCGCGTGGTGGCCGACGATGTCGAGCTCGCGGGGCGTGCCGGCGACGCGGCGGGCGACCCGCGCGCGCAGCGCGGTCCACCGCTCTGGAATCCGGCTCCGTTGGACCATGGCGCAAGCCTTGCGGCCGCCCGGATGTCCGACCATCGGCGGACGGACCGGTTCGTCGTCGCCGCCCGCCTCCACCGATCGGAGGAGGCCGAAGGTCAGCCGATCGGGAGTCGTGCGCGGACCGTCGTGCCGGGCTGCTCGCCGGTCTGCAGCTCCAGCGTGCCGCCGACGGCCTCGACGCGCTGGACCATCGACGCCAGACCGATGTGCCCGTTCAGCGGCGCGGCCGCGACCGCCTCCTGGTCGAGGCCGCGGCCGTCGTCGGCGACTTCGAGCAGCACGGCGCTCCCGTCGAGGCGCACGGTCACGTGGACCCGGTCGGCCGCCGCGTGCTTGGCCGCGTTGGTCAGCAGCTCGCGGGCCAGCGAGAGCACCAGCTCGTCGCGCAGCCCGGCGGCGCCGGGCTCGACGGTCACCGCCGGCGTGAAGCCGCCCTGGCGCGCGGCCTGCTCGGCGGCGGCGCGCATCGCGGCCTCCAGGCCACCATGTTGGAGGACCACCGGGTGCAGCGCGTGGACCGCCTCGCGCAGCCGTCGCAGCGCGCGCTCCACGCCTTGGCGGGCGTAGCCGAGCATCTCGGCGCGCGTCTCCTCGGTGTCGGGGCTCTCGGCCTCGACGAGGTCCTGGCGCGCGGCCAGCAGGTCCTGCAGCGCGCCGTCGTGCAGCTCCTCGGAGATCCGCCGGCGGGCGCGCTCCTCGGCGTCGAGGTTCTCGGCGACCAGCCGGCCGCGGAGCGCGGCGAGGCCGGCGATCTCCGCCTCGTGGCGGATCCGCTCGATCGCGGTGGCCAGGAACGTCGCCACCGCGTCGAGGAACGCCAGGTTCTGCGCGGCGTCGAGCACGCCGGGCTTCAGCGCGTGCGTCGAGAGCACGCCGAACGGGCCCTCGCGGCCGCGGATCGGGAGGACCGCGGTGCAGTGGACGCCGTTGCGCTCCAACAGCGGCGAGTAGGGGAAGCGCTCCTCGGCGCGCCAGTCGACGACGATCTGCGGCGACTCGGTCACCAGCGCCTCGCGGGCGATCGACGGCTGGTCGGCCTCGACCGCCGTCCCGCGCGGCGGGCCGTCGGGGAAGCCGAGGCCGGCGGCGTGCGCCAGGCTCCCGTCGCTCTGGAGGGCGAGCACGTTGGCCATGTCGGTCCCCAGCGACCGGATGACGACGGCGCAGACCTCGTCGAACAGCGCGCGCAGGTCGGTCCCGGCCAGCGCCATCTGGCCCAGCCGCGCGATCTCGCTCTGCTGGCGCGTGACGCGCCGCTGCTGGGTGACGTCCTGGATCGTGCCGCGGACGAACGTGTAGTCGCCGGAGCGGTAGGCGTGGCCGTGGCCGCTCAGCTCGATCCGGCCGCCGTCGTGGCCGGGCACCGAGTACTCCATCGTGAACGGGCCGAGCACGTCGATCGCGTCGAAGACCGCGGCGGACACCGCCTCGCGCTCCTCGGGCAGCATCAGGTCCCAGAACTGCTCGCGCGTCGCGGGCGGGCCGTCGGGGTCCATGCCGTAGAGGCGGTAGGTGCCGGGGGACCAGAGCAGGCGGCCGTCGGGCTGGCGGACCTCGAAGCTCCCGATGCCGGCCAGCTCCTCGGCCTCGGCCAGGCGGCGCTCGTTCTCGCGCAGCTCGGTGACGTCCTGGGTGATGCCGCGGACGACGATCGGGCGTCCGGCGGCGTCGCGCTCGGCCTCCATCGAGGACTCCAGGATGCGCTCGGGGCTGCGCAGCAGGCGGAAGAGGACGCGCTGCGGCCCGGGCTGTTCGAGCACGAGCCGCCCGGCCTCGCGCAGCGCGTGGTGGTACTCCTCGGCGACGTGAAGCAGCAGCTCGGCCAGGTCCCATGGCTCGTCGGTCGCGGGGTCGAGGCCGTTGATGGCGTACATCTCGCGGGTGTAGAACCGCGCGCCGGTGCGCAGGTCGAGCTCCCAGCTGCCCATGTGGGCGGCGCGCTGGGCCTGCTCCAGCCGGGCGACGGCGGCCTCGGTCTCCGCGCGGGCCCGGCGCTCCTGCGTGACGTCGCGGGCGGCGGCGTAGACCGTGCCGTCCTCTTCACTGGTGACCGAGTTCCAGCGCAGCCAGACCCAGTGGCCGTCGGCGTGGCGGTAGCGGTTCTCGAACTCGACCGACCCGCCGGCGCGCAGCTGCGCGGCGCCCGCGCGCGTCTCGGCCAGGTCGTCGGGATGGATGAGGTCCAGGAGGCTCGTGCCGTCGAGCGCCTCGGAGGAGTACCCCAGCACCCGCTCCCAGCTCGGGTTGGTCGCGCTCACCAGGCCGTCGGGCGCGACGATGACCAGCAGCTCCAGGCTCGCCTCGAAGAGGCGGAGCATCTGGGCCGGGCTGCGGCGCTTCACTCCAGGAGCCCCGAGCGCATGGCCACGGCGACGGCGGCGGCACGGTCGGAGACGCCGAGCTTCTCGTACAGGCTCTGGAGGTGGGTCTTGACGGTCGACGGGCTGAGGTGCAGCAGGCGGGCGATCTCGGGCGCCGAGCCGCCCTCGGCGATCAGCCGCAGCACCTCCTGCTCGCGCGGGCTGAGCACCGGCCGGCGTTCGGTCTCGCGCAGCTGGATCTGCGCCGCCAGGCCGCTCTGGATCTCCGGCGAGAGCACGGTCTGCCCGCGCGCGACGGCGGCGACGGCGTCGAAGATCGTGGCGCGGTCGGCCTCCTTGGACAGGTAGGCCGCGGCGCCCATGGCGACGGCACGGTAGACCAGCTCGCTGTCGACGTGGGCCGACAGGAAGACCACGCGAGTCGCGATCCGCTCGCGGGCGATCGCGTTGAGCACCTCGGTGCCCGTGAGCCCGGGCATCCGCACGTCGAGCACGGCGACGTCCGGCGTCAGGCGCCGGATCTCGGGCAGGGCGGTGCGGCCGTCGGAAGACTCGCCCACGAGCTCGAGGTCGGGGCGCTCCTTGATGGCCCGGACGAGCCCCTCGCGGTACATGGGGTGGTCGTCCGCGACGAACACCCGGACACGGCTCATGCCGCCTTATAGCTGCTCAAGGCAGGTCGAGCAAGCG
>DASYBY010000245.1:0-15363 GCA_036500525.1 Baekduia sp.
GGAGCGGGGCGGGGGCCGCGGCGGGCTACGGCGACGCGTTCCTGGCGGCGGCGATCCTCGCGGCGCTGCTGGCCGTCCTCGCCCTGGCGGTGGTGCCGGTGGTGCGGCCCGCGGCCGGCGCGCACGTCGCGATGCACTGAGCGGCTACGGTGATGGCCCCGATGGCCGAGACGACGACCACCGATCGCCGCCGGGCCACGGCGGAGCGCAACGTCGCGTCGATCCTCGACGCGACCGAGGCGCTGCTGGCGGGCGGGAGCGTCCCGAGCACGGTTGCGGTCGCGGCCGAGGCGGGCCTGTCGCGGCCGACGGTCTACGCGCACTTCCCGACGCGCGAGGCGCTGCTGGAGGCGGTCGTCGAGCGGGTCATCGGCGGGGCGACCGATGCGCTGGCCACCGTCCGGCTGGGCGAGGGCACGCCGCTGGACGCGCTCGACCGCCTCGTCGCCACGGCCTGGAGCGAGCTCGACCGCCATCGCGCGATCGCCGGGGTCGTCGCCGAGCACCTGAGCGTGCCGTCGCTCAAGCGCGCGCACGAGGCGCTGCACGCGCCGATCGCGCAGCTCGTGGCGCGCGGCCAGGCCGACGGCGCGTTCCGCGACGACCTCTCGCGCGACTGGCTGGTCGCCGGCTACTTCGCGCTCATGCACGCCTGCGGCGACGAGGTCCGTGCTGGGCATCTGGACGCCGACCAGGCCGTCCCGACGCTGCAGGCCACGCTCCGCGGGCTGTTCGCCGCACCGCGCCCGCGCCCGCGCGCCCGCCGCTCGCGCAAGCCGCCGGCCTGAGGGCTGGCCATCGGGCAGGCGTTGTGCTAGCCCTACGTGCTCGCCCATGGCCCGCCACCTCCACCTCGTCGTCGATCGCGAAGCCCACGACCCGGCGCTCTCGGCCCTCGTCGCCGAGCTGGCGCAGGCGCTGCCCGACACCGCGCTCTGCCTCGAGCTCGTGCCGCCGCGCGACACCGTGGCGGCCGGGCGCCTCGTCGCCGCCCGGGCGCTGGAGCGGGGATCGGCCGGGATGGTGGTCGCCCACGACGTCGCGCCCGGCCCCGACGACCCGGACGCCTGGCCCGACGGCTGCGACACGTGCTTCTGCGCCGCGCGCAGCGAGACCGGCGTGCTCATCGTCGGCCCCAACGCCGGCTGGACCTGGGCGGCCGCCGCCGAGCACGGCCTCGCGACGCAGCTGATCCGCATCGACATCCCGTCCGCCGGGCCGCCGCCGCACACGGCGCTGAGCTTCGCCGAGGCCGTCGTCCACGCGATGCGCGGACACTCCCACGCGATCGCGGGGACGATCGACGGGGGCGCCGCGTCGGTACGTTGACGTATGGTCGCGGCGGGGTCGCGGGGATACCGTCGCCGGGGTTGGAACGAGGAGAACGCATGACGACGGGCATGAGCGGCGCGGTGCGCAACGGCGCGGTCTCGTTCTGGTACGCCTTGACGGCGACGCCCGGGCGGCGCCCGCCGCTGCAGGGCGACCGCGAGGCCGACGTCTGCATCGTCGGCGGCGGCTTCACCGGGCTGTGGACGGCCTACTACCTCAAGCGCGCGCGGCCGGAGCTGGAGATCGTGGTGCTGGAGCGCGAGTTCGCGGGCTTCGGCGCGTCGGGGCGCAACGGGGGCTGGCTGTCGTCGGCGTTCAACGGCTCGCCGGCGGCGATGGCCGGGGTCCATGGGCGCGAGGCGGTGCTCGACCTGCGGCGCGCGATGCAGGAGACGGTCGACGAGGTGCTGGCGGTCTGCGCGGCGGAGGCGATCGACGCCGACGCGGTCAAGGGCGGGATGCTGCTGGTCGCGCGCGGGCCGGCGCAGGCGGCGCGCTTGGCCGCGGAGCTGCCGGGGGAGCGCGAGTGGCTGCCGGCGCCCGGCGACCTGGTGGAGCTCGACCGCGACGCGCTCGCCGCCCGGGTCCGCGTGGCCGGCGCGCTCGGCGGGGTCTGGAGCCCGCACGCCGCGCGGGTGCAGCCCGCCAAGCTCGTGCAGGGCCTCGCCGCCGCGGTCGAGCGCCTCGGCGTGCGGATCTTCGAGGGCACGACGGTGACCGAGATCCGCGCGCGCACCGCGCTCACCGACCGCGGGACCGTGCGCGCGCAGTACGTCCTCAGCTGCCTGGAGGGCTTCACCGCGAGCCTGCGCGGCCAGCGCCGGACGTGGCTGCCGCTCAACTCGGCGATGATCGCCACCGAGTCGCTGAGCGATGCTGACTGGTCGGCCATCGGCTGGGACGGCGCCGAGGTGCTGGGCGACGGCGCCCACGCCTACATGTACGCCCAGCGGACGGCCGACGGGCGGATCGCCCTCGGCGGCCGCGGCGTGCCGTACCGCTTCGGCTCGCGGACCGACCACGACGGGCAGGCGCAGGCGCGCACGACCCGGCAGCTGATCGGGCTCCTGCACGACCTCTTCCCGGCGACGCGCGACGCGCGGATCGACCACACGTGGTGCGGCGTGCTGGGCGTCCCACGCGACTGGTCGCCGACCGTGCGGCTCGACGCGGCGACCGGGCTCGGGATGGCCGGCGGCTACGTCGGCAACGGCGTCGCGACGACCAACCTCGCGGGGCGCACGCTGTGCGACCTCGTGCTCGGGCGCGACACGCGGCTGACCGGCCTGCCGTGGGTGGGGCGCAGCGCACGCCGCTGGGAGCCCGAGCCGCTGCGGTGGATCGGCGCCCAGCTCGTCTACGCGCTCTACCGCGCGGCGGACCGGCGCGAGGCCGCGCGCGGGACCGCGGAGACCAGCCGGCTGGCGAAGGTCGCGAGCGCGCTGTCGGGTCGCTGACGCCGGGCGCGGCGTGGGAGGATGGGGCCGATGGACGACCGACAGGGCGGTTGTCGTGCGTCGCCGGCCCGGTCCATGTTGCGCCCTCGACGCCCGGCGACCTGCTGTTCCACATCCGGGCCGAGCGCGAGGACATGACCTTCGCTGGTCGAGGTCAGCCGCGACGGGCGCCGCGTGTACTTCACCAACTCGCTCTACGCGTCCTGGGACGAGGTCTTCTACCCCGACGGCGTCGGCGCCTGGATGGCCGCGTCGACGCCGACACCGAGCGCGGCGGGCTGACCCTCGACGAGCGGTTCTTCCCGCACGGCGACGCCTTCCACGGCCTCCGGGTGCACCAGTGCCGGCTCCAGGGCGGGGACGCGTCGAGCGACTCCTACTGCTTCGTCACATAGGTGCCGCGGCCGCCGCACTAGGCTCGGGGCATGCCGACCAAGACATGGTTCATCACGGGAACGTCGCGCGGCTTCGGCCGCGAGTGGGCGAGCGCGGCGCTGCAGCGCGGCGACCGCGTCGCGGGCACGGCGCGCGATCCCCGCACGATGGACGACCTCGTCGCCGAGTACGGCGACGCGCTGCTGCCGATGGAGCTGGACGTGACCGACCGCGAGGCGGCGTTCGACGCGGTGCGCCAGGCCCACGAGCACTTCGGCCGGCTCGACGTGGTCGTCAACAACGCGGGCTACGGGCAGTTCGGCATGGTGGAGGAGTTGAGCGAGCGCGACGCGCGCGAGCAGATCGAGACCAACCTCTTCGGCGCGCTGTGGGTGACCCAGGCCGCGCTGCCGCTGCTGCGCGCGCAGGGCTCCGGCCACTTCCTGCAGGTGTCGTCGATCGGCGGGATCTCCGCCTTCGCGGGCATCGGGATGTACCACGCGTCGAAGTGGGCGCTGGAGGGCATCAGCCAGTCGCTCTCGCTGGAGGTCGCGGGGTTCGGCATCCACGTGACGCTGATCGAGCCGGGCGGGTTCTCGACCGACTGGGGCGGCGCGTCGGCGCGGCACGCCCATCCGCTCGACGCCTACGCCGACGCGCACGAGGCCTCGCGGCAGCGGCGTGCGGCGGGGGCGAGCCACGCGGGCGATCCGGTGGCCTCGTCGGCCGCCATCCTGAAGATCGTCGACGCCGAGGAGCCGCCGCTGCGGGTCTTCCTCGGCAAGAGCCCGCTGGGCGTCGCCGAGCGCGACTACGAGAGCCGGCTGGCGACGTGGCGCGAGTGGCAGCCGGTCTCGGAGGAGGCGCAGGGCGGGAGCTAGCCCAGGGCCGCGGGCGTCGCGTCGGCCACGATGATCCCGGCGGAGAGCGCCCCCGGGTCGTGGCCGGGCAGCACGGCGACGCCCGCGTCGCGGAGCGCCCGCAGTCGCTGGGCGGACGCGGCCTGCGCGGCGAGGTCGTCGCCGAAGATCGGGAAGCGGGCGTCGTCGAGGGCGGAGGCGAAGGGCGCGACGTCGCCGCCGATGATCAGCCGCTCGCCGACGCGGACCGACTGGTGGCCCGGGGTGTGGCCGGGCGTCAGCAGGAGCCGGATCGCGCCGTCGCCGAGCAGGTCGTGGTCGCCGTCGACGAGCGTGAGCGGCCGGTCGCCGATGGCGTAGTCGCGCGGCAGGAAGGCGTTGCGCGCGATGGCGTCGGGGTCGTGGCCGGCCTCCCACTCGCGGCGCTGGATCACGAGGGGCACGTCGGCCGGCACGAGCGCGAGCGCCCCGGCGTGGTCGAAGTGCAGGTGGGTGAGGACGACCTGGGTGATCGTCGAGAGGTCGACCTGCTCGGCGATGCTCTGGGGCTGCTCGAGGCGGAACGGGCCGAAGGCGTCGGGCCGGCCGTAGTGGCGCGCGACGTCCGCGACGGCCGCCGGGTGCGGACCGGTGTCGACGAGGATCCGCCGGCCGGCGGTCTCGATGACGTACGCCGGGATCGGCAGGCGCGCCTCGCGGTCGAGGTCGTCGCCCTGGCGCAGGAGGCCCCGCGGGCAGTTGAGCGACCCCACGTCGAACAGCTCGATCTTCATCATGTCGGTCACGCTAGAGCGGGGGGTGGAACCGCATGCGACCCATCGCATACAGTCTGCGACATGCGCGTCGGACTGATCGCGGTGCCCGGGTGCTTCGACTCCGCCCTGACCACGCTCCTGGACGTGTTCGCCACCGCCGAGCGCCTGCGCGCGATGGTCGATCCCGCCATCGACCCGATCGCGGTCCGGACGATCGGCGCCACGCCGACGGTCGCGACCGGCGCCGGGCTGACGCTCGTCCCCGACCACCGGCTGGACGACGGCGCGCTGGCGGAGCTGGACCTGCTGATCGTGCCTGGCCTGGGGACGTTCACGCCGGCGGCGCTGGCCGATGCGCTCGCGTCGCCCGACGTGCGGCGGCTGCGGCGCCGGCTGATCGCGCTGGCCGACGGGGGCGTCGCGGTCGCCGCGGCCTGCACCGGCACGTTCGTCCTGGCCGAGGCCGGGCTGCTCGACGACCGCGCGGCGACGACGACCTGGTGGCTGGCCGGCGAGTTCCGGCGGCGCTACCCGCTGGTCGACCTCGACATGTCGCGCATGGTCATCCACAGCGGCCCGGTCACGACCGCGGGCGCGGCGTTCGCGCACATCGACCTCGGGATGAGCCTCGTGTCGCGGGTGAGTCCGCAGCTGGCCGACGCCGTCGCGCGCCACCTGCTCATCGACCCGCGCGCCGCGCTGAGCGTCGAGGCCGCCGTGGGCCATCTCGCCTCGGCCGACGCGCTGGTGACCGAGTTCGAGGACTGGGTCCGCGAGCACCTCGACGGCGCGATCACCATCGGCGACGCGGCCGCCGCGCTCGGGACGACGCGGCGCACGCTGGAGCGCCACTGCCGCGTGCGGACCGGCCTCAGCCCGCACGACCTCGTCAAGCGCCTCCGGGTCGAGCGCGCCCACCACCTGCGCCGCACGACCGACCTCAGCTACGACCAGATCGCGCCGATGGTCGGCTACCGCCACGCGACGACGCTGCGGGCGCTGCTGCGGCGCCCGCCGGTGGCGGGGCGCGCGGCGGCCTGACGCGGGCGCCGGCGCGCGCGTCGTCCCGCATACTCCCCAGGCTGATGGATGCCGACGTCATCGTCGTGGGTGCCGGTCCGACCGGCCTGATGCTGGCCGGCGAGCTGCGCCTGGCCGGGGCGCGACCGCTGGTCCTGGAGCGCCACCCGCGGCCGCGGGAGATCCCGAAGGCCAACGGCCTCGGCGGTCAGGTCCTGGCGCTGCTGCGCCACCGGGGTGAGCTGGAGCGGTTCACCGCGGCCAGCACCAACGTCAACCCGGGCCTGCGGTTCCCGTTCGGCGGCGTGCAGCTGGACCTCACGAACGTCGCCGATCCGCCGCTGCACGGCATGGCGCTGCCGCAGCCGGTGCTCGAGCGCCTGCTGGCCGAGCGCGCCGGCGAGCTGGGCGCCGAGATCCGCCGCGGGCACGAGGTGGTCGGGTTGAGCCAGGGCGACGATGCGGTGACCGTCGAGGTGCGTGGCCCGGACGGCCGCCCGTACCGACTGACCGCCCCGTACCTCGTCGGCTGCGACGGCGGCCACAGCCGCGTCCGCGAGCTGGCCGGGATCGCGTTTCCGGGCACGACGTACCCGGAGGTCAACCGGATCGCCCAGTTCACGGTCCCCGATGCGGGGGAGCTGCTCGACGGCGGCGGCCTCGACGTCCCCGGGCTGGGCCGCCTGGAGCCGGGGTTCACGCGCACCGAGCGCGGCGTCTTCGCGTTCGGCTCGCTCACCCCCGAGTTGTTGATGCTCAACACGATCGAGGACGAGGCCACCGAGTACGACGACGACGTGCCGATGGACCTGGCCGAGCTGCAGGCCAGCATCCGCCGCGTGCTCGGCGCCGATCTCCCGCTGGGCGATCCGCACCGGCTGTCGCGCTGGCAGTTCCAGGCGCGGCACGCCGACCGCTACCGCGATGGGCGGATCCTGCTGGCCGGCGATGCGGCCCGGCTGCTGCCCGCGACCGGCGTGTCGATCAGCGGCGGCATGCTCGACGCGGCCAACCTCGCCTGGAAGCTGGCCGCGGCCGTCGACGGCTGGGCGCCCGCGGGCCTGCTCGACACCTACAACGACGAGCGCCACGCGGCCGGCGCGCATGCGCTGCTGCAGGCCCAGGCCCAGGTGGCGCTGCGGCGCGGGCACGACCCGGCCGCCGATGCGCTGCGGGAGTTGTTGGAGGCATTGCTCGCCGACGAGCAGCCGGCGCGCCGCCTCGCGGCGTGGATCGCGGGCGCCGACGTGCGGTACGCGCCGCCCGGCTCCGGCCCGGAGGGCAATCACCATGCCTTGGTCGGCACGTTCGCACCCGACCTGGGGCCGCGGACCGCACGGCCCGTGCTCCTCGTCCTCGCCGGCCGCGCAGACGTCGTCGAGGCCGCGCGCGGCTGGGAGGAGCGCGTCGACGTCCACACCGCCCCGACCGCCGACCGACCGGCCGACGCCCTCCTGATCCGCCCCGACGCGCACGTCGCCTGGGCCGCCGCGGTGGACGAGCCGGCCGACACGGCGGCACCTGCGCTGCGCGCCGCGCTCGCCACCTGGTTCGGCACACCGATGAGTTTGGCCGGCTCGCCCGGTCCTGTTGCCTGACCGACGTTCACGACTCACGGAGACCGACATGCGCAAGATCATCAACTCGACCTACATCTCGCTCGACGGGGTGATCCAGGACCCGCACCTGTGGCCGTCCGGCCGCCACGAGGACGACGGGCAAGGGCTCCAGATCCAGAGCGACCTGCTGCAGGGCAGCGACGCCTTGTTGTTGGGGCGCAAGACCTACGAGGGCTTCGCCGCGGTCTGGCCGACCCGCACCGGCGATCCCTACAGCGACCACATCAACAGCATGCGCAAGTACGCCGTCTCCTCGACGCTGCGCGACCCGCAGTGGGCCAACACCACCGTCATCGCCGACGACCCCGTCGCCGAGATCGCCCGTCTCAAGGAGGAGCCGGGCGAGAACATCGTGCAGTTCGGCTTCGGTCAGCTCTCCTACGCGCTCATGGAGCACGGACTGCTCGACGAGCTGCGCCTGTGGGTCCACCCGTTCTTCGTCGGCCACGGAGGCCCCGGAGACCTGCTCTACCGGGACGCTCCGCTCGCGACGTTCGACCTCGCCGACACCACGCCGCTGGCCAGCGGCATCGTGGTGCTGACCTACCGGCGGCCCTAGGCGGAGACGGCGACGCCGAGCGAGTTGGCGCCGACGAACTTGGGGGTGCCGTCCTCGTAGAAGGTGTCGAGGTCGGCGATGGTGAACCCGGCGGTCGTCAGGAGATCGACGATCGGCCGGGTGAGGTGGCAGCCGCCGAAGAGGCGCTGCTGGAGCGGGTCGAGGCGATGCTGCCAGCGGCGGACCGGCTCGTCGGGGGCGAGGCCGTGCTCGACGAAGTGCAGGCGGCCGCCGGGCTTGAGGACGCGGCGCACCTCGTGGAGCGCGGTGGCGACGTCCGGGATGGTGCAGAGCGTCCAGGTCGAGAGGGCGGCGTCGAAGCTGGCGTCGGGGAAGGGGAGCGACTGGCCGTCGAGGCCGGAGCGCTGGACCGGGACGTTGCTGGCCGCGAGGCGCTCGGCGGCCAGCTTCCAGCCGAGGTCGGCGGGCTCGACGGCCGCGACGTTGGTGATGGTCTTCGGGTAGAACGGGATGTTGAGCCCGGAGCCGAAGCCGATCTCGACCACGTCGCCGGTGAGGCCGGCGCAGACGCGCTCGCGGAGCGGGTCGCTGGCCTTCATGCCGCACGCGACGTTGACGATGCGCGGAAGGACGTGGTCGCCGTAGAGCCCCATGAAGGGGTCAGCGTACGGCGATGCGGCGCCGCTGGACAAGGGTGCTGCCCGTACCGTCGACCGCGCTGACGACCAGGACGTAGGAGCCGGCCGGCAGGTGGTGAGCGGACTTCAGCGCGACGGTCGCGTGCCGGTCATGGACCGCGTGCGAGCCCTCCGCGACCGACTTGCCGCCACGCTGGAGCGAGACGTGGACGGTATGCACCGAGGCGCGCAGGGCGATTTCGACCCGGGCGCCGCGGCCGAGACGCCGCACGGCCGCACGCTGGAGGAAGGCCGCGCGGCGGACGGACGGGGTGGAGGCGCCGCGCTTTGCTGCGCGCGACGCGGCGGTCGCCGCACCGCCGCCCGTCCCGCCGGTGCCGGCCGGCTGGGCCGCGCCGGAGCCGTCGCCGGCGGGTGCCGTCCCGTCGCCGGCCGGCTGTGCTGCGCCGGAGCCGTCGCCGGCGGGTGCCGCCCCGCCGTCGGTCGGGCCTCCGGCGTCGCCGGACGGCTGCGCCGCGCCCGAGCCGTCGGCGGTGGGCGCGTCGCCGGCGCCGGCCCCGGTGCCGGGCGTGGTGGTCGGTCCCGCCGGCGGGCTGCTCGGCGCGACGACCGACCGGTCGATGACCGCCTCGTAGCGGTGGCGCTCGGCCGTCTCGACGGGGGAGACGAAGAGGTCGAAGCTCCCCAGTTCCGGATGGGTGAGGCCGTGGATCCCGGAGTCGAGCGGGGTGTCGCCGGAGAAGGTGAGGGAGAAGGCGTCCTCGCTGCCGCGCAGGGCCGGCCGCGCCAGGTCGCTCACCCACGCGAGCCGCAACATGGCGGCCCCCGGCGCGTCGGCGACGGCGAAGTCGGTCCCGACCAGGCCGGCGTAGTCCGAGCGGCGCAGCGGGGTCGCGACGGCGCTGGCCGCTCCCGCCGCCGCCGGATCCCACGGGCGCACGCCGACGATGACCGCGGCCGTGGCGGTCGCGCCGGTGCGCAGCAGAGAGCGTCGCGTGATCTCGGTCATGGTCGTCGGCGCGGCCGCACGGCGCGCCCCCGGCTAGCATCGCCCCGCATGCTCGCCCGCCTCACCGTCGCCACGTTCGCGCCCGCGGTCGGCGAGACGTTCGTGCTGGTCGACGACGACGCCGGGCGTCTCGACCTGGAGCTGCTCGACGCTCGCACCCACGCCCCCGACGCGCCGCCGGTCGACGCGACCGGCGTCCGCTCGCCGTTCTCGCTGACCTTCCGCGGCCCGCGCGAGCCGTTGCTGCCCCAGCGCATCCGCCGCCTCGAGCACGCAGCCGTCGGCCCGCTGGAGCTCTTCCTGGTGCCCATCGGGCAGGACGCGACCGGCACGCGCTACCAGGCCGTCTTCGGCTGATCGGCGACGAGCACGGCGGCCGCGGGCGGGCGCTCCATCTTGCGGTACACGCCGTCGTCGTCGCCCGCGACGAACCCGAGGCGCTTGTACAACCGCTGCGCGGGGTTGAAGCGCTCGACGTGGATGCCGACCGTCCGCCCCGCCGCGTCGGCCTCCGCCAACAGCGGCGCCAGCAGCCGCGTCCCGACGCCGCGCCCGCGGAACGCCGGCAGCAGCGCCACGTCGACGATCAGCACCTCGTCGGCCAGGTCCGCCACGATCAGCCGGCCGGCGTCCACGCCGTCGACCACCACCACGCCGTACGACGCGCCGCCGTAGCACCGCGCGTAGTGCGCGCTCTGCGCCGCGAACTGCTGGGCCACGAAGGCCGCCCGCTCCTCCTCGCCGAACCCCATGCGCGCCACCTCGTCCTCGCGCGTGCTCGCGTAGACCCGCGCGAAGAACGCGCCATCGGCCTCGGCCGCCGGCCGCACCGCGACGTCTGGCCCCGTCATTGCCGCACCGGGAACTCACCCGCCAAGGCGATGATGAACGTCAGCGGCAGCAGCGGCGGCAGGTTGTTGTGCGGGAACCCGCTGCCGGCCGGGGGCAGCGTCTCCGGCGCGAGCGCCGCCAGGTTGCTCGTCGCGTCGGACTGGTAGCGCTTGCCCGGCCGCGACCGGGCCAGCGAGCGCCCCGCCGCCGGCGCGCTCTGGTCGGCCACCGCGGGGTCGGTCATGACGACGTGGTCGTGCGCCGGCATCTCGCGCACGGTCAGCTCGACCGTCTCGGCCCCGCCCACCTGCCCCGCCTCGTACTGCTCCAGGCCCGGGCCCTGTCCGAACCCGATGGCGGCCTGGCCCTGGAGGTCCGGCAGCCCGAACGTGCTCTCGCCGTCACCCCCGTAGATCGTGCCCAGCACCGTGAACAGCGTGGAGTTCTGGGCGATCGGCAGCAGCTGGCCGTCGCAGGTGGCCCAGCCGATGGGTGCGAAGTCGAAGGCGACGGCGCGGATCTCGCCGAAGAAGGGAGCGGCCATGATCAGACCGGGCTCGGGAACTCGCCGTTGACGCAGATGATGTAGGTGATCGCGAGGTAGGGCATGCGGTTCTCGTGGACGTCGGACCCGCCGGCGGCCGTGACGGCGCCACTGGCGAGCGGGGTGGACGGCGCGGTGCCGGTGATGAAGAGCGAGCCGGGCGCGCCGCCGGCCAGGAGGTTGCCCTCCGGATCGGTGGTCGTTCCCGGCCCCGAGGCCACGGCGAGCGGATGGCTGTGCGCCGGCATCTGGTTGGCGTCCAGCTGCACGCTCTCCACCCCGCCGAACTCGCCCATCACGTAGGTGGACGCCGAGCCGTGGCCCTGGTGGACCGGCGCCCGGCCCCGGAGGTCGGGCACGTTGAACGCCTCCTCGCCGTCGCCGCCGTAGGTCGTACCGAGCAACTCGAACAACGGTTCGAACTCGCTGATCGCCAGCGCACGCCCGTCGCACGGCAGCCAGCCGACGGGCGCGTAGTTGCCGCTGAACATGCGGATCTCGCCGGTGAACGCGTCGGTCATCTCAGGAGGCCTCCGGGAACTGTCCGTCGATGGCGATGCACCAGTTCAGGACGAGGTAGGGCTGGCGGTTCTCGTGCGGCACGCCGTTGCCCTGGGCCACGACGGTGGCCGCGGCGACCGCCGTCTGCGGCTGCGTCGGGGCGGCGAAGCCGTTGTTGGCGACCGCGGGCACCGCGCCGGTGGGCACCGCGGTGTCGGCCACCGCCGTCGAAGCGTGCAGCTGGTGGAGGTGGGTGGGCAGCTCGTTCGTCGTCAACGTGTGGGACTCCTCGCCCCGCGGGGTCCCGATCGGCAGGCCCGGGCTGTTGTGGATGGGGATGCGCCCGCGGAGGTCGGGGAGGGCGAAGGTCGCCTGGCCGTCGCCGCCGAAGCGGGTGCCCAGGAGCGCGAACAGCGGCTGGTTGGTGGCGATCGCCAGGAATTGCCCGTTGCACGACACCCAGCCCTCCGGCTCGAAGCCGAAGGCCAGGAGCCGCAGCTCGCCGATGTACGGCTCCATCTAGATGCCTCCTACGGTGGCGGACACAGGCTGCCTCCCGACGTGTTGACGAAGGTGCCGTTCGCGGCGATCGTGGACACGCCCGTGTTCTGCGCGGAGAGGAAGCCCGCGACGCCACCGCCCGTGTAGCCGGGCAGCTGGACGGTCGTGCCGAAGCGCTGCGTGACGCTGAGGTCGGTGCCGCCGGCCGGGACGCTGCCGGTCAGCGTGTTCGGCATGGTCGGCGCCGTCGCGCGGCCGATGCCCAGGCACGAGGTGCCCTGGTCGGTGGTCCCGGCCGAGTTGGGGTCGCTGGTCCCGATCTCCGCGAGGATGCCGTAGGCGGCGTCCGCGGTCGGGTTGCTGAGGACGTTGGCGTACACCGACGCGTTGACCGTGCCGTTGCCGTCGCCCTGCTGCACCTCGATCCCGGCGAAGCCGTACTGGTGGATCTGGTTCGTGCTGACGAGGGTCCACAGGATGGCGGTGCTGCGGGCGGAGACCTGGATCCCGTCGGCGCCGGCGGAGTTGATGGTGTTGCCGGTGATCCTCGCGCGCACCTGCGGCCCGCCGTCGACGGCGTCGACGACGATCGCGCTCGCGACCGCCCCGCTGATGGTGTTGTCGCTGATCGTCGGGGTGATGGTGGTGTTGCCGCCGGGCGTGATCGCGATGCCGCCGCCGAGGATGCCCGCCACCGTGGACGACATGGTGGTGTCGCTGATCCCGATCGTCTGGCCCACGGTCGAGCCGGAGTCGGCGCTGACCTGCACGTGGTCGCCGCGGTTGTTGGAGAAGGTCGTCGCCGACACCGTGACCGTCTCCGTCCCCGAGCCGGTGCCGACCACCTGCAGGCCGTCGTTGCCGTGCGCGCCGGACTGGTCGCCGATCGTGCCGCCGGTGACGTTCAGGATCGCCGTCCCCGAGCCGTTGGACAGGCGGACGCCGTTCTCCGCGTTGCCCGTGATGGTGTCGGCGCTGAGGGTCGTCGTGCCGGTGGCGTCGGCGAGGTCCACGCCGCTCTCGCCGGTCGCGTCGCCGTTGTCGGAGACCGTGGAGTCCGACAGCGACAGGGTGCCGACGGTCTCGGCCCGGAGGCCGTCGTCGTGGCCGTCGGTGATCTCGAGGTCGGTCAGGCGCGTGCCGCTGGCCGACGTCAACGCGATCCCCGGGCCGGTCGCGCCGGTGATCGTGCCGCCGCTGCCGGCGGTGCCCGTGCCGGTGACCGTCAGCCCGCCGCTGGAGCCCGTGGTGTCGAGGACGATGCCGCTCCCCGTCGGGTTGGTCGCGGCGACCGACTGGAAGGTGAGGCCGCCGGCGCCGATCGTGGTGTGGCTGACGGTCAGCGTGCCGCCGCCGGCGCCGGTCAGCGTGTTCGTCCCGCCGCCGACGGTCAGCACGCCGCCGCCGGTGGCCGACAGCGCGGGCGTGAGCGCCGAGGTGCTCGTGACGTTCACGCCGCCGTCGAAGGTGATGCCGGAGCCGGTGTTGGAGGCCAGGACGATGCCGGGCCCGGACGCGGCGGACACCGCGCCGTGGAAGGCGGCGGTGGTGCCGCCGCTGAGGTTCGTGGCGCTCACCGGTGGTGACGCCGCGCCGGACGTGGTGACCGTGGCGGCGAGCGAGAAGGCCAGGCCGCTGTCGTTGTCGAGCTGCACCCCGCCGTTGGACCCGCCGGAGATCGCGCCGTCGGTGTCGCTGTCGGTGAAGGTGCCCGAGGCGCCCTGCAGCCAGACGCCCCGGCCGGTGCCGCCGGTCGCGCTCAGCGTCGTCACGGCGATGTCCAGCACGTTGCCGCTGCCGGTGATGCTGATCGCGCCGCCGGCCGGGTTGACGATCGAGCCGCGGCTGAACGCGACGTGGCCGGCCGACGCGCCCGACAGGGCGTAGGCCGCGCCGCCGCCGGTGGTGCCGAGGTCGACGCCGTCGAGGGTGTTGCCGGTCGCGAGCGTGACGCCGCCGTCGACCTCCGACGCGGCGCCGCCGGGCGCGGGGGCCACGAGCGTGACGGTCCCCGAGCCGCCGTCGGGCACGGTGAGGCCGGCGGCCGCGCCCAGCAGCTGCTGCGTGTTCTCCAGCGCCAGGCCGCCGGTGTAGGTGCCGGGAGCGAGGAAGATCCGGTCGCCGGTGGCGTCGACGTCGCCGGCGCCGCCCGCGCCGTCGACGTCGGCGAGGCTCGTGAACGGGTGGTCGGAGCGCCCGTCGCCGCCCACGGCGGCGGAGCCGTCGACGTACCAGACCGGGGTCGCGACGGCGATCGTCACCGTGCCGGTCGCGGTGTCCGGGGTCGGCGTCGCGCCGTCGGTGATGGTGTAGGTGAACGTGTCGCTGCCGGTGAAGCCCGCGGCGGGGTGGTAGACGACGTCGCCGTCGGCGAGGAGGTCGACGGTGCCGCCGCCGGTCGTGGCGCGGGCGGTCGCGGGCACGACCGTCAGGTCGGGACCGTCGGGATCGGTCGCGGTGGTGGTGAGGCCGCCGGTCACGACCTTGGCGGGGCCGGTGACCGCCGGCGCGGCGCCGCTGGCGGCGTCGTGCACGAGCAGCACCGTGTTGCCGACCGCGCCGGCCGCGGCCGTGAAGCTCCGGTTGGGCGCGGTCGGCGCGTCGTCGGTGGCGACGACGTGCACGGTGCGGTCCAGGCCGGCGCTGAGGCGGTGGACGGTCTCGCCGTCGTCGGCGACGAAGGTCACGGTGCGGTCGGTGGTGTCCGGCGCGTCGCTGGTGTTGTTGTAGGTGACGGTGCGGAGTGCCGCCTGGTAGGTGGCGGGCGACGCGGCGCCGGTCAGCGTGAGCGTGCCGGTCGGCGCGTCCCAGCTCGCGGCAATGCCGGGGGTGGTCGGGAGGTCGAGGACGTCCTCGCCGGCGGCGTGGCCGGCGCCGATCGTGACGGTCGCGCCGACCAGGTTGGTGGTGTCGGTGTCGTCGACCGTCAGGTCGGGGGCGACCGCGATCGCGTCGCCGGCCGCGGGCGCCGCGGCCGTCTCGGTGAACGTGGCGGCGCCGGCGGGCGCCAGGGTCGGCGCGGCGTTGACGTGGACGTGGATGGTCTTGGTCGCGCCCGCGCCCGCGCTCGCCGTCCCGGAGCTGTCGGTCACCGTGAACGTGATCTCCCGGTCGGTGGCGTCGGGCAGCACCGCCGTGTCGGTGTAGGTGACGGTCTGCAGCGCGGCCTCGTAGGCGGCGGTCGTCGCGTCGCCGGTCAGCGTGAGCGTGCCGTCGCCCGAGGTGTAGGCGCCGGTGATGTCGGCCGTGTCGGCGAAGTGCAGCTCGT
Source organism: Baekduia sp. (assembly GCA_036500525.1). Lineage (GTDB taxonomy): Bacteria > Actinomycetota > Thermoleophilia > Solirubrobacterales > Solirubrobacteraceae > Baekduia. The sequence continues at coordinate 15,231 of DASYBY010000245.1, forward strand.
CCTCGGCCGTCGCGAGCCCGCCCGTGATCCGGACGGTCGCCCCGGCCTGGTCGGCGCTGTCGGCGTCGGTGACCGTGACGCCGGCGTCCACGACCGTGCCGCCGCTCTGGCCGGTGCGGAAGGTGTCGGCGAT
>DASYBY010000246.1:0-12296 GCA_036500525.1 Baekduia sp.
CGGGCTGAGCGACGCGCTGGTCACCGGGGCCGGCGAGACCGTGACGGTCTGCTGCTCCTGCGCGGCCGCGGCGTAGGTGGCATCGCCGAGCTGATCGGCGTCGATCACGCACGACCCGGGACCGGTGAAGGACACGGTCGAGTCGGTGATTGTACAGGCGTCGGTGTCGCTGGCTGGGTCGATGGAGAAGGTGACGGGCTTGTCGGATGCTCCGCCCGTGGCGGTCAGGTCGTAGGTTCCGCCGACGGTGGCGGTGGTCGGTGCGCTCGAGGTGAAGGTGATCGTCTGCGCGCCCCTCGCGATGTCGAACGACTGCTGCTGTTGACCGGCGGCGTCGTAGGAGTCGTTGTCGGCCTGGTCGGCGTCGATCACGCATGACCCGGGACCGGTGAACGACACGGTTGCATCGGTGATCATGCAGGTGTCGGTGTCGCTGGCCTGGTCGATGGAGAACGTGACGGGCTTGCCGGATGCTCCGCCCGTGGCCGTCAGGTCGTAGGTGCCTCCGACGGCCGCGTCGGTCGGAGCGTCCGAGGTGAACGTGATCGTCTGCGCGCCCCTCGCGACCTCGAACGACTGCTGTTGCTGAACGGCGGCCACGAAGCCGAGCTCGCCGGCTTGGTCGGCATCGATCGTGCAGGTTCCGACGCCGATGAAGGACACGGTCGCGTCGCTGATCGTGCAGGCGTTCGGGGTGCTCTCCGCGTCGATCGTGAACGTGACCGGTTGGGTCGATCCTCCGCCGTCCGCCGTCGCCGTGTAGCTGCCGCCGACGGCCGCGTCGGTCGGAGCGTCCGACGTGAACGTGATCGACTGCGCCGCGAAGGTGCTCGCCGACGCGTTGTCGAGCGTGGCGGTCACTTCCGTCAAGCCGGCCACGCTGTCGCGCAACGTGGTCTGGGCGACGCCGGCGACGAAGGCCGGGCTCGGGTCGTCGAGGGTGCCCTCGGAGGTCGAGAGGGTCGCCGCGGTGCCGACCGGGCCGCCGGTGAAGGTCGACTCCGGATCGCTCGAGGTGAGGTGTGCGGTGATCGTGCTGTCGCCGGTGGTCAGGAACGGGTCCGGGCTGCCGGAGACGTCCAGCACCAGGTGGGGTTCGGCGTCCTCGGTCGAGAGGTCGTAGTTGCCCACGCAGCCGGCGTGGTCGACACCCTCGTTGCAGCCCCACCAGTTGTTCGGCGCGTCGATCGGCCCCCCGCTGTTGATGCCGAACTCCAGGTTCGGGGAGAAGCGGTTGCCGGTGATCGTGCCGCCGGCGCTGCCGGTGTCGAGGTAGATGCCGTTGCCACCGTGGGCGGCGACGTGCCCGCGGAAGACGTTGCCGGTCGCCATTACCGTGCTCTGCTCCGTGACGTGGATGCCGTCGCCGTCGAAGTCGTTGTCGGTGGCGGTGGCCAGGCCGTCGTCAAGGGTGATCGCGGTGCCGGCGATGTCGGCGAACGTCGAGTCCGTGACGGTGACGCCGTGGCCGAACTCGACGCCCTGGCTCATGTGCTCGACGAGCATGTGGTCCAGCGTCAGGCCGGAGCCGTGGTAGGTGAAGGCGTATGTGTCTCCCTGGATCGTGTCGTCGGACGAGGAGACCGAGAGGTCGCGGAACGTGAGGTCGTTCCCGTTGACCTGGATGCCGTTGGAGTCGCCGGGCAGCGTGATCTTCGCCTCGCCGGGTCCGCTGCGCTCGTAGGTCACGTCGTCAACGTCGAAGGTCCCTCCGCCCACGGAGTAGACGCCGGCGGCGAGCTGCACGGTGTCGCCGGCCTGGACCTGCTGCTGCGCGTAGTCGAGCGACGCGCAGGGGCTGGCCACGCAGTCGCCGTCGTCGGTGCCGGTGGTCGCGACCTGCCGGTCGGCCGCAGAGGCGGCCGACGAGGCGGTGCCGAGGAGGACGAGCAGGAGCATGGCGGTGAAGGCCGCGCGGGCGAGTGAGCGGAGCGTGGACATCTGAAGGCCTACCCGGGTTGTTGGCACCTCTTCCAATACTCGGTCGGGCCTGAAGGACCTTCCGTGTCGGGGGACGAATGTGGGCGCCCCGGCTCGAAGCGTTGCTGCCTCAGCCGCGAAACCGCCGCCTTCTACGCCGACGCGTTCGGCGCCGAGGAGCTCCGCCGCATCCCGACGCCGGACGGCCGGCTCATGTCGGTGCAGCTGCGCATCGGCGACAGCGAGCTGCACCTGGCCGACGAGTTCCCCGAGATGGGCGTGCTCGCGCCGCCGACGATCGGCGGCACGGCGACCGTTCTCGCCCTCGACGTCGCGGACGCCGAGGCCGCCTTCGCGCAGGCGGTCGCCGCCGGCGCCGAGCTGCTCCAGCCGCTGGGCGAGATGTTCTGGGGTGACAAGCACGGCCGGATCGAGGATCCGTTCGGCCATCGCTGGAACATCGCCCAGCACATCCGCGACGTCCCGCACGACGAGGTCGTCGCGGCCGCGGCGCTGCTGTTCGCCTGAGGCAGCAGCGCCGTGCGCCCCTCAGTCGCCCACAGGGCGCCGGCGGCCAGAGCTGGTTGACCGTCGCCTCGGTGGCCGTGTCCTGCGCGACCGCGGCGGTCAGCACCTTGCGCGTGCCGGCGCGCAGCGTGGTGTCGGCGAGGGTGCCCTGCTGCTGCTGGAGCTCGTCGTCGAGCATGGCGATCAACCCCGGCATCACGCTCGCCCAGCCCGCCACGACCGGCGCGCCCGCAGCGTGCGCAAACGTGCTCGCCGCCTGGTCGGGCTGGTGGTCGTCGGCGTACACCGTCGCCCGGTCCAGCGCCGCCTGCACGCGGACGAGCCGCTCGTTGACCAGCGACGGGTAGGTGAGCACCGCGGGCGCGCCGCCGGCGGCGGGCGCCGTGGGCTCCGCCTGGGCGACGGAGGGCGCCGCGGCGGTGAGCGCGACGGCGGCCGCGAACGAGGCGAGGATGCGCGAGGAGGCCATGAGGCCCAACGTACGACGATGACAACGCACCGCCGGGGTCCGCGCGGAACCCGGGGGCGCCGAAGTGCCCCGCTCGCTCACTCCCCCGGCAGGACGCGCGCCAAGTGATTGCGGCTGCTGATCCCCAGCTTGGTGAACACCTTGTGCAGGTGGTACTCCACCGTCTTGCGGCTGATGAACAACTCGGTCGCGATCTGCTGGTTGTTGACCCCGTCGCGCGCCATCCGGGCGACTCGGGCCTCCTGCGGAGTCAGCTCGTCGCGGGTCGCGACGGTCGCCCGGCGCGTCGTCTCGCCCGTCGCGACCAGCTCGCGCTCGGCTCGCCGCGCGAACGCCTCCGCACCCATCTCGGTGAACAACGCGTGGGCGCGGCGCAGCTCCTCCCGCGCGTCCACCCGCCGCCGCGCGCGGCGCAGCCACTCGCCGTAGAGCAGGTGCGCGCGGGCCAGATCGACCGCGATGCGGCAGCGGCCGAGCCGGCGCACCGCCTCGCGATGGTGCGCCTCGGCCGCCGCGTCCTCGCTCACCAGCGCGCGCGAACGCGCCGCGACGCCCAGCGCCCAGTCGGTGCCCGCGGCGCGCGTCCGGTCCTCCAGCTCCCGCAGCGACGAGACTGCGAGCTCCTGCTCGCCACTCCTCGCCGCCGCCTCGATCAGCTCGACGAGCGCCCAGCCGAACAGGCCCGGATCCTCGTGCGCGCACGCCTCCCGGGCGGCGACGAGCGCGTCGCCGTAGCGGCCAAGGCCGTTGCCCAGCACCGCGGTCGCGTACCCGGCCAGCGCGATGACCCGGCCCTCGCCGCGCTCGGTCGCGTCCTGCACGCCCGCCTCGATCAGCTCCAGCGCGCCCGCCTCCCCGCCGCGCCAGGCGGCGAGCACGAGCGAGGTGTAGGCCAACGGCGTCGCGCCCGTCGCCTCGGCGATCGCGTCGGCCTCGTCGATCAGCGCCGACGCGGCGGCGAACTCCCCTGAGTGCAGGTGGACGCCCGCGCGGTAGGTGACGGTGATCGCCAGCACGCCGAGCGTGCCCGCACCACGGGCCAGCGCGATCGCACGCGTCGCCAGCGCGTGCCAGGCCTCGTCGTCCCAGAGCTCCGGCGCGACGCGGCACGCGAGCCACAGCCAGCGCGCGTCCTCCTCGCCGCCCTCCTCGCGGCAGAACGCGCGCAGCGCCCGCTGGAGCCGCGGGACGCCCGCCGCGTAGCCGTCCGTGAACCGCGTGGCCAGGCCGTCCAACAGCAGGTCCGCCGGCCGGGGCGACGCGACGGAGGCGCCGGTCCGGGCCGCGGCGCGGGCGGCGCGCGCGACGTCCCGGACCCCGCACCCGCTGCTCAGCCGCCCGGCGAAGATCGCGGCGCCCAGCGCGTCGAGGTACGTCTCACGCGCGAGCGCGGCGTCGAGCGGCTCCAGCCGCCGGGCGGCGTCGAGCAGCAGCGGCGGGGCGTCGCTCCCCCGGCTGCGGGCGAACGCGATCTGGGCGCGCAGGCGCTCCAGTCGCGCGCGCTGCAGCTCGTCGAGCGGGCTCATCGCCGCCGTCGTGAGCAGCTCGTACGCGGCATCGGGCGCCGCGGCGTCGAGCTTCGCCTGCGCCGCGGCCAGGGCCCGTGCGCCCCGCCGCGCGGGATCGGCCGTCAGCTCCGTGGCCTGCTCCAGGAACGCGGCGGCCGCCGCCACGCCGCCGCGCCGCTGCGCGCGCCCCGCCGAGCGCTCCAGCGCGCCGGCGACCGCCTCGTCGGGTCCCGTCGCCGCGTGCGCGCAGTGCCACGCCCAGCGATCCGGATCGGCCTCCGCGTCGGACGCCGCGGCGAGCGCGCGATGCACCGCCCGCCGGTCCACGACGCCCGCGGCCCGGTACGTCGCCGAGCGCACCAGCGGATGGCGGAAGCGCACTTGCGCGGCGACTTCGATCAGTCCGGCCTCCTCAGCGGGGACCGCGGCGTCCGGGCCGATCCCCAGCCGCTGGGCCGCCCGCCACAGCACGGTCGCGTCGCCGACCGGATCGGCCGCGGCCATCAGCACCAGCCGCTGCGTCTCGACGGGCAGCGCCGCGAGCCGCGCGACGAAGCTCTGCTCGATGCGGCTCGCGAGCCCGCCGCCGACGCCGGGGAGCCCGAACCCGCCCGCCAGCTCGGCCGGCGTCGCGCCGCGCGGCAGCTCCAGCAAGGCCAAGGGGTTGCCTCGCGTCTCGGCGACGATCCGGTCGCGCACCCGCTCGTCGAGGCGCCCCTGCATGGCCGAGTCCAGCAGCTCGCGCGCATCGGCGTCGTCCAGGCCGCCGACCGCCAGCTGCGGCAGTCCCGCCAGCCCCTGCTCGTCGCTAGGCTCGCGCACCGCCAGGACCAAGGCCACCGACTCGGCCAGCAGCCGGCGCGCGACGAACGCCAGCGCCTGCGCCGAGGCGCGGTCGAGCCACTGCGCGTCGTCGACCACGCACACCAGCGGCTGCTCCTCGGCGACCTCGGCGAGCAGGCCGAGCACGGCCAGGCCGACGAGGAAGCCGTCGGGCGCGTCGCCGGCGCTGAGCCCGAACGCCGTGCCGAGCGCGTCGCGCTGAGGCTCCGGGAGCTCCTCCAGATGGTCGAGCATCGGCGCGCAGAGCTGATGCAGCCCGGCGAACGCCAGCTCCATCTCGGACTCGACGCCGACCGCCCGCGCGACGCGGCACCCCGTCGCCCGCTGCACCAAGTGCTCCAACAACGCCGACTTGCCGACCCCGGCCTCGCCGCGCACGACGAGCGCGCCGCTGCGCCCCTCACGCGCGCTGTCGAGCAGACGGTCGAGCGCCTCACGCTCGCTGTCCCGGCCCCGCAACTCCTCCACGGCAACGCGGACGGACATAGCCACCACCGAGGCTAGACGCGTCCCGGCGGCCGGGCAACCTCGCGTCTACCCGCCGCCCTCGCCCGTATTGTCCCGTCGGCCGGCGATGACCCACCGACCCTCCTCAGGCACGACGTGCGGCTGACTCCCTCAGACCAGGAGAAGCTGCTGCTGTCGGTCGCCGGGATGGTGGCGCGCGATCGCCTGGCCCGCGGGGTGCGGCTGAACCACCCCGAGGCGGTGGCGCTGCTGTCGTGCTGGGTGATCGAGCGAGCGCGCGACGGCGACGCGTCGGTCGAGCAGCTGATGGACGACGGGCGCCGCGTCCTCGCGCGCGAGCAGCTGATGGACGGCATCCCCGAGATGCTCGACGAGGTGCAGGTCGAGGCGACCTTCCCCGACGGGCGCAAGCTCGTCACCCTGCATCACCCGGTGGCCTGAGCCCGATGATCCCCGGCGAGCTCTGGACCCCGGACGGCGACCACGAGCTCGCCCCGGGCCGGGCGCGCACCACGGTCACCGTCGTCAACACGGGCGACCGGCCGATCCAGGTCGGCTCGCACTTCCACTTCGCCGACGTCAACGCGGCGCTCCACTTCGACCGCGCGGCGGCCACCGGCTTCCGGCTCGACGTCCCCGCCGGGACGTCGGTGCGTTTCGAGCCCGGCGTCGACCTCGACGTCACGCTCGTGGCGCTCGGCGGCACCGGGCGCGTCCCGGGCCTACAGATCAGGGAGAGCGCGCAGTGAGCTTCATCGGACGCGATCGCTACGCATCGCTCTACGGGCCGACGGTCGGCGACCGCGTGCGGCTCGCCGACACCGAGCTGTGGATCGAGGTCGAGGAGGACCTGACCGGCCCGCCCGGTGACGAGGCGGTCTTCGGCGGCGGCAAGACCATCCGCGAGTCGATGGCCCAGGGGCTGACGACGCGCGCCGGCGGCGCACCCGACGTCGTCATCACCAACGCGCTGATCCTCGACCACTCCGGGATCGTCAAGGCCGACGTCGGCATCCGCGACGGGCGGATCGTCGCGATCGGCAAGGCCGGCAACCCCGACGTGGTCGACGGCGTCCACCCGGCGCTGCACATCGGCGCGTCGACCGAGATCGTCGCCGGCGAGGGCCGCATCCTCACCGCCGGCGCGATCGACTGCCACGTGCACTTCATCACGCCGACGATCGTCACCGAGGCGCTGGCCGCCGGGGTGACCACGCTGATCGGCGGCGGCACCGGCCCGGCCGAAGGGACGAAGGCGACGACGGCCACGCCGGGCGCCTGGAACCTGGAGATGATGCACCGCGCGCTCGACGCGTTCCCGGTCAACGTGCTGCTCCTCGGCAAGGGCAACACGGTCTCGGCCGAGGCGCTCGACGAGCAGGCGCGCGCGGGCGCGGGCGGCTTCAAGCTCCACGAGGACTGGGGCTCGACCCCCGCGGCGATCGACGCGTGCCTGCGCGCGGCCGAGCGCGCGGCGGTCCAGGTGGCGATCCACACCGACACGCTCAACGAGGCGGGCTACCTGGAGAGCACGCTCGCCGCGATCGCCGGCCGGCCCATCCACGCGTACCACACGGAGGGCGCCGGCGGCGGCCATGCGCCCGACATCATCGCCATCGCGAGCGAGCCGAACGTGCTGCCGTCGTCGACCAACCCGACCCGTCCGCACACGGTCAACACGGTGGCCGAGCACTTGGACATGTTGATGGTCTGCCATCACCTCAACCCGGCGATCCCGGAGGACCTCGCGTTCGCGGAGTCCCGCATCCGCGAGGGGACGATCGCGGCCGAGGACGTCCTGCACGACCTCGGGGCGATCTCGATGATCGGCTCCGACGCGCAGGCGATGGGGCGGGTGGGGGAGACGATCATCCGGACCTGGCAGACCGCGCACGCGATGAAGCTGCGGCGCGGCCCGCTGAGCGCGGGCGAGGTCGCCGACAACGAGCGGGCCAAGCGCTACGTCGCCAAGTACACCATCTGCCCGGCGGTCGCCCACGGCCTCGATCGCGAGATCGGCTCGGTCGAGGTCGGCAAGCTTGCCGACCTCGTCCTGTGGGCGCCGGCGTTCTTCGGCATCCGGCCCGACATGGTGTTGAAGGGTGGCGCCGCGGTGGCCGCGCCCATCGGCGACGCCAACGCATCGATCCCCACGCCGCAGCCGATCCTCATGCGCCCGATGTACGGTGCGCTGCCGACCGTCGCGGGCCGCCACTCGCTGACCTTCGTCTCGCCTGCGGCGATCGAGGCCGGCCTGCCCGAACGCCTCGGGTTGTCACACGCCATGGTCGCCGTCGGCGACACCCGCGCCGTCGGCAAGGCCGACCTGCCGCGCAACGGCGCGATGCCGCGCATCGAGGTCGACGCAGACGCCTTCACCGTCACGGTCGACGGCGAGCTCATCGAACCCGCGCCGCTGGCCGAGCTGCCGCTCGCCCAGCGCTACTCGCTCTTCTAGGACGCGGCGCGCATGGGACCGTCCGCCATCGCCCTCCTGCTCGCCGACGCCCGCACGCCGACCGGCGCCTACGCGCACTCGGCCGGCCTGGAGGCCGCGGTCCAGCACGGGCTGCGCCCCGCCGAGGTGCCCGCCTTCCTGGCCGGTCGCCTGGCGACCGTCGCGCTGACCGAGGCGAGCCTGACCGCCGCCGCCGTGCTCGCCGGCGACGAGCTCGACGCGCTCCTGCACCTCGACGCCGAGGCGCTCGCGCGCTGCCCGAGCGGTGCGCTGCGCCAGGCCGCGTCGACGCTCGGCCGCAGCCTGCTGCGCACCGGCGCGCAGCTCTTCCCCACGGCGCCGACCATCGCCGCCTACCGCGCGGCCAGCGCGCACACGCCGCGGCCGGTCGCCCTCGGCGTGGTCGCGCGCGCGGGCGGCCTCGGCCCCGAGCACGCGGCGCTCGTCGCGCTGCACGACGACCTCTCCGGCGTCGCGGCCGCCGCCGTCAAGCTGCTGCCGGTCGACGCCGGCGACGCCGCCGCGTGGATCGCCGCGCTCGCCCCGCAGCTGGAGGCGACCGCGGCGCGCGCCGCCGCGGCCGCCCTGCGCGACGACCTGCCGAGCCTCTCGGCGCCGCTGATCGAGCGGCGCTCGCTGCGCCACCACGCCGACCCAGGGAGGCTCTTTGCGAGCTGACACCGATCCCGTCCCCACGACCCCGCAGCGCGCCATGCGCGTCGGCATCGGCGGCCCGGTGGGCACGGGCAAGAGCTCACTGATCGCCGCGTTGTGCGGGTTGTTGACCGCCGACCACGAGGTCGCGGTCGTCACCAACGACATCTACACGACCGAGGACGCGGAGTTCCTGCGCTCCACCGGCGTGCTGCCCGTCGACCGCATCAGCGCGGTGCAGACCGGCTGCTGCCCGCACACCGCGATCCGCGACGACGTGACCGCCAACCTCGAGGCGGTCGAGGAGCTCGAACGGCTCCACACCACCCTCGAGCTCGTGTTCGTCGAGTCCGGCGGCGACAACCTCACGGCGGTCTTCGGCCCCGCGCTCGCCGACGTGCAGATCTTCGTCCTGGACTGCGCGGGCGGCGACGACGTCCCGCGCAAGGGCGGCCCGGGCATCACGCGCTCCGATCTGCTGGTCATCAACAAGACCGACCTCGCGCCGTACGTCGGCGCCGACGTCGACGTGATGCTCGCCGGCGCGCGCACGCACCGCGGCGACCTGCCGGTCCTGCCGATCAGCCTGCGCCAGGGCGGTGCCGAGCAGGTCGCGGCCTGGATCCGCCACCAGCTCGTCCACCACCGCGAAGGAACGCTGACCACCGTCGACGTCGGCCCGCCGGTCCCGCACAGCCATGCCGACGACGACGGCCACGCGCACGCGCACACCCACTGAGGTCCGCGCCGCCACCGCCTGGCTGCACGTGGTCGCGCGCCACGGCCGCACGGTCGTCGCGGGCTCGCGCTCCGGCCTGCCGCTCGGGCTGCGGCAACTGCGCAGCGCGCCCGGCGACACCGCGCTGCGCGTCGGCCTCGTGCAGACCGGCGCGATGCTCGTCGGCGGCGACGACGTCCACCTCGACGTCGACGTCGGCGCGGGCGCGTCGCTGATCCTGCGCGACATCTCGGCGACGCTCGCGCACCCGGTCGCCGACGGCGCGCCGGCCGCGCGCCAGCACCTGCGGATCCGCGTCGCCGACGGCGGCCGTGCCGTGATCGCCGAGGAGCCGCTGGTGGTCGCCGCGGGCGCGCGCCTGCACCGCGACGTGCGGATCGACCTCCACGGCGAGGCGCGCCTCCTGCACCGCGACACGCTCGTCCTCGGTCGTTACGGCGAGGACGGCGGCACGCTCGTCGCCCGGACCCGCGCGGTGCGCGACGGCGCGCCCGTCCTCGACGACACGCTCGACACCTCCATCGAAGGCCCCGCCCTGCGCTCGGCGGCGGTGCTCGGCAGCGCCCGCGTCCTGGCGAGCCTGACCGCCTTCGGGACCGACCTCACCGACGCCCTGCCCGCCGACGGCTTCGCCCTGAGCCCCGTCGACACGCTCGTTCGCCGCCTCGCCGCCGGCGTCCGCGAGCTGCAGGACCTCAACACGCTCCAACGCGCCTGGCAGGCGACCGTCCTCGGCTGACCCGCGGCGCACTACCGTTGCCGACCATGTCCGACGCCACGCCCGAGCACGCCGCCTCCTACGCGCCGCTCAGCCCGGTGCGCTTCCTGCTGCGCAGCGCCCAGGTCTGGAACGACCAGACCGCCACCGTGGCCGGCGGCGCGTCGCGGACCTACGCGACGATGCTGGCCGACGTGCAGCGCCTCGCCGGCGCGCTGGTGGCCCGCGGCATCGGCGCCGGCGACCGCGTCGCGACCGTCCTGCCCAACGTCCCCGCGATGCTCGACCTGCACTTCGCCGTCACCGGCATCGGCGCGGTGCTGGTCCCGATGAACACGCGGCTGACGGCGCCCGAGTACGCGCAGATCCTCGAGCACTCCGGGGCGCGGCTGGTCGTGCTCGACGCCGCCGTGGCCCAGACCGTCGAGCGCGCCGCGGCGGGCCTGCACGAGACGCCGCAGCTGCTGATCGCCGGCGACGGGCTGGACTACCTCCTCGGCGACGAGCCCGAGCCGGTCGCGATCGCCGCCCAGCCCGAGGACGCGCTGTTGTCCATCAACTACACCAGCGGCACCACCGGGCGGCCCAAGGGCGTCATGTACAGCCACCGCGGCGCCTACCTGCACGCGCTGGGCGTCGTCGCCGAGGCGGGGCTCGGGCCGACCGCGCGCTACCTGTGGACGCTGCCGATGTTCCACTGCAACGGCTGGGCCTTCACCTGGGCGGTCACGTCCATGGGCGCCGCCCACGTGTGCCTGCCGCGCGTCGAGCCCGAGGCGATCTGGGGGCTGCTGCGCGACGAGGACATCACCCACCTGTGCGGCGCGCCGACGGTGATGACGATGCTCGCCGACGCGCCGCAGGCCGCGCCGCTGGACCGTCGCGTCCAGGCCTTCCTCGGCGGCGCGCCGCCCTCGCCCGCGCTGCTGGAGCGCGCCCGCGGGCTCGGCCTCGACATCACGCACCTCTACGGCCTGACCGAGTCCTACGGCCCGATCGCCGTCTGCGCCTGGCGCGCGGAGTGGGACGATCGGCCGCCGGCCGAGCAGGCGCGGCTGCGCGCGCGCCAGGGCGTCGGGACCGTCGTCTCCGAAGGGCTGCGCGTCGTCGACGCAGATCTCGCCGACGTCCCCGCCGACGGCACCACCGAGGGCGAGGTCGTCATGCGCGGCAACAACGTGATGCTCGGCTACTACCGCGATCCCGAGGCCACCGCGGAGGCGCTGCGCGGCGGCTGGCTGCACTCGGGCGATGTCGGCGTCATGCACCCCGACGGCTACGTCGAGCTGCGCGACCGCCTCAAGGACGTGGTGATCTCCGGCGGGGAGAACATCTCCACGATCGAGGTCGAGCAGGTGCTGCAGGAGCACCCCGCGGTCGGCGAGGTCGCGGTCGTCGGCATGCCGCACGAGCGCTGGGGCGAGGCGCCGGTCGCCTTCGTGACGGTGCGCCTGGGGGAGACCCTCGCGCCCGAGGAGCTCATCGCCTTCGCCCGCGAGCGCCTCGCCGGCTTCAAGGTCCCGCGCGAGATCCACCTGCGCGACGAGCTGCCCAAGACCGCCACGGGCAAGATCCAGAAGTTCGTGCTGCGCGACGGCTAAGCGGTCGCCGGCGCGCCCTCCAGCTCGCGCGCGAACCCCTCGGACGTCATCACCGCCGAGAACATCGGGTAGTCGTAGGCGATCGCGTTCTCGTGCTCCTGCGCCGAGGTCGCCGCGACGCAGTCCGACAGCGTGATCACCTGGTAGCCCTTCTCGTACCCGGTGCGCATCGTCGACTCGACGCAGCAGTTGGTGAGGAAGCCGCCGAGCGCGATCGTCGTGATCCCGCGGGCGCGCAGGATGAAGTCGAGGTTGGTGGTGGCGAACGTGTCGAGCCCGCGCTTGCCCTCGACGACCACGTCGCCCGGCTGGGGCGCGAGCTCGTCGACGATCTCCGCACCCCACTCGCCCTTGACGAAGGCGGTCGAGTCCACGACGCCCTTGAGGATC
>DASYBY010000247.1:0-4216 GCA_036500525.1 Baekduia sp.
GCGGTCGCGGGCGCTGGCGAGGTCGCGCCCCGTCAGCTCCTCGATCTTGCGGATGCGGTAGCGCAGCGTGTGGCGGTGGCAGTACAGGCGCCGGGCGGCGGCCTCCCACTGGCCGTTGCATTCGATGAAGGCCTCCAGCGAACGCATCAGCTCACCACCGTAATGGCCCTCACCGGTCTCGATCGGGCCGAGCAGGGACTCGCAGAACAGGCGCAGCGCGTCGGAGTCCTGGAGCGACAGCAGCAGCTGGAAGGAGCCGAGGTCGCGGTAGGTCGCGACCGTGGGCTTGGTCCCGGCCGCCGAGCCGTTGCCGTTCCCGTTGGCCTCGGTCGCGCCCACGGGGCGCCCGAGCGTCCGGGCCTCCAGGGCGCAGCGGGCCTCGTGGTAGGCGCGCCGCGCGTCGCCGGCGGCGACCGCGCGGCCGGCGCCCGCGGCGGGCGCCGTGCCGAGCTTGGCGACGACGCGGTCCAGCACGCGCTGGCTCAGCTCGAAGAGCTCCTCGTCGAGGAAGCCCGGCAGCAGCGCGCAGACGTGGCTGCCGGTCGTCGCGACCAGGCCGCTGACGGCCTCGTCGCGCAGCGCGGCGGCCAGCGCCGCCTCGCAGGCCTCCACCCCACCGCCCCTGCCGGCGGTCCGCGCCGGCGGCGAGAGCACGAGCGCGGTGACGCGCCCGCCGAGGCCGAACGGCTCCAGGCGCCGCACGAGGTCGGTGCCGGCGGCCGTGCCGCCGACCAGCTCGCTCAGCACGTCGCCGGCCAGGCGGCGCTCGGTCGACGAGGCGACGTGGCGCCGCAGCAGCTCCAGGGCGACGACGGTCACGGCCTGGTGCAGCACGACGCGGTCGAACTCCGACAGGCCGCCGGAGTCCTTGATCGCGACCAGCCACGCCTGCGGCAGGCCCGTCGTCTCGGCGCCCGCGACGGGCAGCGCCAGGGCGCGCGGGGCCAGCTCGGGGTGCGACGGGACGAACCCGCGCGCCTCGGTGCGCCGCGCGCGCTCACGCAGCTCCGCGCCCATCGCGGCCAGCGCGCCGTCGGGCAGCTCGCGCCGGAAGGTGTGCAGCGCCTGCGGCTCGCCGCGGCCGTCGAAGACGATCGTCGTGCCGCCGATCAGCGTGGCGAGCGCGGCGGCGATGGCGTCCAGCCCGCGCTCGGAGAGCACGATGCGCTGGAGGCGCTCCTGCACGGCGATCGACCGCTGCAGGAGCGCGTACTGCTCGTTGACCAGCCGCCCGAACGCCTTCTCGGTGACGGCGATGAACGGCGTGTCGTAGGGGATCTCGATGATCGGGAAGTCGCGCTCGGCGGCCGCCTCGACCAGGCCGGCCGGGACCTCCTCGTGCCCGAAGCCGATGCCGAAGCCCAGGCCCGCGAGTCCGTGGTCGGCGAGCCGCCGGATGTACTCGCGCTGGTCCTCCGGCGTCGGGATGGCCAGCCCGGTGGTGAGCAGCAGCTCACCACCGGAGAGCCAGGGCGTCGGGTCCGCCAGCTCGGAGATGTGCACCCAGCGCACGGGGGCGTCGAGGTTCGCCTCGCCGGCGAGGACCCCGATGTCCAGATCCCGCAGGAGCTCACGGACGGTCAACATGGCTAATGGGTCGTCCGGGAAGGTTGGCCAGGAAATCCGGTTCGGCGGCGCCGATCCGGCAAGGACGCAGGACCGAAGGTGTGCCCCTGGCACATCGAGGTTCGAGGACGCAGCCGGGCGGTGATCGCCGGGCCGGATTTCCGGTCGAACATTTCCGGACGGCCCATCAGCCGACGGACATCCTTCGGGATGCCTCCTCGAGGACCGGGCGCAGCACGCTCTCCATCTCGGCGAACTCCTCCGGCCCGGCGATCAGGGGCGGCGAGAGCTGGATGACCGGGTCACCGCGGTCGTCGGCGCGGCAGATGAGCCCGCGCTCGAACAGCGCCGGCGACAGGTAGCCGCGCAGCAGCGTCTCGGACTCCTCGTCGGAGAACGACTGCTTGGTGTCCTGGTCCTTGACGAGCTCCAGGGCCTGGAAGTAGCCCGCGCCGCGGACGTCGCCGAGGATCGGGATGTCGCGCAGCGACTCGAGCATCCCGCGGAACGCCGGCTCGTTGGTGCGCACGTGCTCCAGGATGTTCTCGTCCTCGAAGACCTGGATGTTGGCCAGCGAGACCGCCGCCGAGACGGGATGGCCGCCGAAGGTCAGCCCGTGCGTGAACGACGACGTGCCGTGCGCGAACGGCTCGAAGATCTTGTCGGAGGCGATGACGGCGCCCATCGGCGCGTAGGCCGAGGTGATGCCCTTGGCCGTCGTGATGATGTCGGGCTGGTAGTCGAAGCGCTGCGCGCCGAACCACTCGCCCAGCCGGCCCCAGGAGCAGATGACCTCGTCGGAGATGAAGACGACGTCGTAGTAGTCGGCGATCTCCCGCACGCGCTGGAAGTACCCCTCGGGCGGCACGAAGCAGCCGCCGGCGTTCTGCACCGGCTCCAGGATGATCGACGACACCGTGCTGGGGTCCTCGAACTCGATGCGCTCGGCGATGGCCTCGACGAGCTCGTCGACCTTGTGGCCCTCGGGCAGCCGGTAGGTGTTGGTGTTCGGGACGTGGCAGCCGCCGGCGGGCAGCGGCTCGAACGGCGCGCGCAGGCTGGCGATGCCCGTCGCCATGAGGCAGCCCATGGTCGTGCCGTGGTAGGCCGTGTCGCGCGCGATGACCTTGTACTTGGTCCCGTTGCCGCGCTCCTTGTGGTACTGGCGGGCGAGCTTCAGCGCGGACTCGACGGCCTCGCTACCGCCGCTGGTGAAGAACACGCGGTTCAGGTCGCCCGGCGCCAGCTCCGCGATCTTCGCGGCCAGCTCGATCGCGCGGGGATGCGCGTAGGACCAGTTCGTGAAGAAGGCCAGCTCCTTGGCCTGATCGGCGCCCGCCTGCGCCACCTCGGCGCGGCCGTGGCCGATGTTGGTGCAGAACAGCGAGCTGAGGCCGTCGAGGTAGCGCTTGCCGTGCTGGTCCCAGACGTAGCAGCCGTCGCCGCGGACGATGATCGGCACCTCGGCGCCGTCCTCGTACGCGCCCATGCGGCTGAAGTGCATCCAGAGGTGTCGCTTGGCGAGCTCCTGAAGCTCGCCATTGCTCGTCTCGACCGTCAACGCCATGAAGAACTGCTCCCCTAGTCGGTTGTCCGATCCGTCCGGCCGTCCATCGTAATGGACAACCGTAACCGGATGCGCAGCATCCCGCCTAGCCGTCCGCCGCGATGGCGCAACCTCGCCGGAGCGACCCGCCGCATCGGTGCGGGGCCGCGCGATCACCCCCTGATCGGGTGTCGGCATGAGGACGTCGGGACCCTGCCCCGTCACATTTCGGTCGTTCGAACGTACTTAAGGGTGCGTGCCGTACGTCTCCTGTCCCACCTGCCGGCTGGCGAGCTACGCCGTGACGCCGCACAGCGGTCGCGCGCTGTGTCCGCACTGCGACGCCGAGCTCTTCCCGGCCGCCGAGCCGCTGGGCACGCCACCGCCGACGACGCCCGGCGTCGATGGCGAGGCGCACGCCGCCTAGCCGGCGGGCGTGGCCACGACGAGGCGCAGGCCGGCGTCGTAGGCGTCGAGCGCGCGCAGGTGGCCGTGGCGCTCGTCCCAGGCGCCGGAGGCCAGATCGCGGTCGACGGCCGCGACGGCGCGATCGACGATCGCCGCGTCCATCCGGGCGAAGCCCGACGTCGCGGCGCGCGCCTGGGCGTCGAGGACGCGCTCGGGGTGCGCCCAGAACGAGCCGAGCATCCAGTCCGGGGTGTCGCGCGGGATCGGGACGGTCTCGATGTCCACCGCGCCGCCCAGCCAGCCGGCGAGCGTCTCGGGCAGCGGGAAGATGCGGTGGTCCAGCGCGGCGACCTCGGGCAGGTAGTCGGCCATCAGCCACGTCGCGCCGCTGACGCGCGGATCGAAGGTGAGGATCACGACCGGCCCGCGGGCGACGCGCCGCAGCTCGCGCACCCCGCGCTCCTGGTCGGCGTCCCAGTGGTGCACCGTGACGATCGCCATCGCGGCGTCGACGGAGCCGTCGCGCAGCGGCAGGTCGCCGGCGCCGGCGCGGATGGCGGGCGCCAGGTCGCGCGGGCGCTGCAGCGCCATGACGTCGCTGGGCTCGATCGCCACGACGTGTCGGTCCCGCGGCTCGTAGGAGCCGGTCCCCGCGCCGACGTTGACGACCGTCCGCGCGTCGCCCAGCGCGGCCTC
>DASYBY010000248.1:0-5059 GCA_036500525.1 Baekduia sp.
GCGCAGCGGCCCGCCCTCGGGCGCGGTGGGGAACGGCGGCTCGAGGCGGTCGGGCATCGCCGGGCATACGTTACGCTGCTGCGCGATGCCGACTTGGGAAGCCCGCGTGTCCGGCGCGACCGCTCCTGCCGACCGGGTCGATGCGGAGGTGCGCTACGCCTTCGCGGCGCCGCTGCTGCGCGACGCGGCGCTGTGGATCGACCTCGGGTGCGGCACCGGCGTGGCCGCGGGCGCGGCGCTGGCCGGTGGCGCGGTGGCGCGGGCCGTGCTGGTCGACCGCTCGGCCGAGGCGCTGGCGCAGGCGCGCCGGGAGTGCGGCGCCGAGGTGATCGCCGCGGTCGAGGCCGACCTGGAGACCGCTGAGGGGATCGCCGCGGTGCGCGCGGCGATCGCGGAGGCGCGCGGCGGCGACGGCGCGACCGTCGTCACCTGCTTCGACGTCCTGCACCAGCTGACCGACTTCACCGCGCTGGTCGAGCTGCTGCTGGCGCTGGGCGCCGAGGGCGCGACCGTGGTCCTCAGCGTCCCCGACGACGCGGCCGGCGCGCTCGACGACCCGCACCGCGCGACCGCCTGGTCGGCCGGTGCGGCCGAGGAGCTGCGCCGCCTGATGCCGGAGGGCGCCGTGGTCGCCCGACAGGTGCCGGTCCGCGCGGCGGCGATCGTGGTCGACGGCGAGAGCGCGCCCTTGGGGACGGTGTCCATCAGCGCCGACCAATCCGCCGCCCATCACCTGCTGGCCTTCGGCCCCGACGTGGCGCGCCTGACCCCGGTCTCCCACGCCCACGCCGCACCCCTGGACGACGAACGCGCCGACGCCCGCCGCCGCGAGAGCGACCTGGCCTACCTCGAAGCGCGCGTGGCGCAGCTGGAGGGACCGGGGGCCTGAGCGGCGGCCGGCGCGCAGGGCCGCCGGCTTCGCAGGACCGCCGGGCGCGCAGCCCGACCGGCCGCGCAGTGGCCGGCGGCGGCGCCCTTCACGCCGGCTTCCGCAGCACCGTCAGCCCGCGGATCCCGAACGGCAGCGGCACGCCCCGCCGCAGCAGGGCACGCTCCACCCGCACCGTCGCGGCGCCGAGCCGCGAGCTCTGGGTGCGCCGGATGTCGCGCTCCACCAACACGCGCTGCTCGGCGGCCGACGGGTTCGGGTACCGCCGCCGGTTGCGGCGCTTGACCGCCCGGAACGCGGGGTAGATCAGCGCGCCGAGGTGGGTGTCGCAGACGACCTCGAACCCGGCGGCGCGCCGTGCCAGCTCGCCGCGCCCATAACGGCGCTCGTGCCCGAGGAAGGCGTCGTAGTAGTCATAGGTGTCGGGGCCGGTCGGGACGACCAACGCCGCGAGGCCGCCGGGGCGCAGCACCCGCCACAGCTCGGCCAGCGCGCCCGCGTCGTCGGGCACGTGCTCCAGCAGGTTCGCGCTGAGCACCGCGTCGACGCTCCCGTCGGCGAGCGGCAGCGCCCGGACGTCGGCCTGCAGCAGCCGCGCCCGGGGCACGAGCGTGTGGGCGCGGCGCAGGCCGCCGGCCAGCAGATCGACCCCGATCAGCTCCGCGCTCGGGTACGCCCGCGCCAGGTCGCCCAGCAGGTACCCCGACGAGCACCCGGCGTCCAGGATCACCCGGGGCTCCGAGCCCGCGGCGACGACATCGAGCAGCGCCCGCCGCGTCCACACGTCGAGGAAGTGATCGCGCGAGGACTCGGCGTGCAGCGCCTCCAGCTCGTCAGTCCAGCAGGCGTCCGGCGACTCGGGCCGCGGCGGGATCAACACGCACGCGCCTCCCTCCGCCGGTGCGCGAGCTCGAAGGCGCCCGCGAACCCCAGCTCGACCAGCGTCTGCGCGAGGCGGATGCCCAGCGCCACGGCCACCGCGACCCGCCCGGGCATGACGGCGGCCAGCGCGGTGGCGGTCGCCCCGTCGCGCGCGCCCAGCCCACCGGGGATGAAGAACGCCAGCACCGACGCCGAGTACCCGATGGCGTACGAGCTGACGACGCGGAGGTCGAACGGCGTCGCCGGGTAGACCGAGCGCGCGAACGCATACACGCCCAGCCCGGCGACGACGAACGTGGCCACGTAGGCCAGCGCGAACGGCACCAACCGCGCGACCGGCAGGATCACGTGCTCCGCGGCGCCCCCGAGGCGGGCTGCGAGCTTGTCCGACAGCGTCCCGATCACCCGCGGATGCAGGGCGACCAGCAACCCCACCGGCGCGGCGAGGACCGCCCAGCGCGACGCGTGGTCCTGCAGCGCCGGCAAGTCCACCAGGAACGCGACCGACAGCGCGAAGGCGCTGCCGACCTGCAGCGGGAACTCGTAGACCAGCGACGCGATCGCCACCGACCGCGACACGCCGAGCCGGCCGAGCATCGTGACCCGCGTCACCGCCATGAGGATCTGCGTCGGCACGTATCGCGTCAACAACGCGATGCTGAAGATCCGCACGCCCGGCGCCGCCGCCAGCTCCCCGCCGACCGCCCGTACCAGCCACACCCAGAGCATCGCCTGGGCCGCCGCGAACGCGATCAGCAACACGAAGCTCGCCACGAGCCAGACCGGGTCGAAGTGCCAGTCGTAGCTGCGCAGGTCCCCGAGCTGCGAGGCGATCGACGCGGCCAGGAACACCACGACGAGCGTCGCGACGACCGCGATCACCACCCGGCGCCGCTGGCCGAGCGCCGGCAGCGCGCTCATGGCGCGGCCAGCGGCTCGTGCTGCGCGGCGAAGAACGCCTCGGTCTCCGCCAACGCCTCCGGCGTCCCGATCTCGTAGAAGCGCTCGGTCGCCTCGTAGCCCGACAGCTCCCCGCGCGTGGCCAGCTCCCGGTACACGCCCGCCAGGTCGGGATCGTCCGGCGCCGCATCGAGTGCCTCAGCGGTCAGGACCCCGACGCCGTAGTCGATCCACCGCATGTCCGCGGTCGGCTCCTGCTTGTCATAGGCCAGCACTCGCCCACCGGCGTACACCGCGTTGCTGCGATCCCAGCGGCCCTCGTTGCGCAGCACGGTCATGAGCGCCGCCCGGCCGCCGGCCGCATGCGCCGCGGCGACCGCCGCGTAGTCGACCCGCAGGTACGTGTCGCCGTAGAGCACCATGAACCGCTCGCCCAGCAGCGGCAGCGCCGCGCGGATCGCGCCCGCGGTCCCCGCCAGGTCCGGTGGATCGTAGGCGTAGGACAACGCGATGCCGAAGCGCTCCGCCCCGAGCACCTCCGCGATCCGCTCGCCGAGGTAGCCGACGCAGACCACCGCGCGCGTCGCACCCGCCCGGGCCAGCAGCCGCAGCGGGTGCAGCAGGAACGGCTCGCCGGCCACCGGCAGGATCGGCTTCGGCGTGTCGGCCACCGCCGCGCCGAGCCGCGTGCCGAGCCCGCCGGCGAGCACGCACACCGGCGGGAGGGTCATGCGCCGTGCCCGGCGGCGCGCTCGCGGAGGTCGTCGACCGTCACCAGCTCGATCGCCTGCAGCGGCTCGCGCGAGGCGTGGGGCGCGAGGCCGTAGGCGCTCTCCACGATGAACTTCGGGCGCCGCTTGACCTCGTCGTAGATCCGCCCGACGTACTCGCCGATGATCCCCAGCGACAGCAGCTGGATGCCGCTGAACAGCGCGACGATGATGACGACCGTCGGGTTGCCGAGCGGGAAGCCGACGCCGCCGAGCTTGGCGACGAGGTACCCGAAGGCCAGCAGGAAGGCGAGCGCCGAGAAGCAGAACCCGGCAATCGAGATGAGCTGCAGCGGGTAGCGGCTGAACGACACGATGCCGTTCATGCCGATGACCAGCGAGCCGAGGAACTTGTTGTACTTGGAGTCGCCGGCGGCGCGCGGGTCGCGGTCGTAGAGCAGGCTCGTCTGCCGGAAGCCGACGATGCCGACCAGCCCGCGCAGGAACCCGTGCGCCTCGTCCAGCGCGACGACGTGGCAGGCGACGCGGCGGCTCATGAGCCGGAAGTCCCCCGTGTTGGGCGGGATCGCCACGTCGGCGATGCGGTTGATGATGCGGTAGCCGACGCTGGAGACGATGCGCTTGACCAGCGTCTCGCCATCGCGCGTACGGCGCTGGGCGTAGACCACGTCGAACCCCTCGCGCCAGCGAGCCACCATGTCGGCGATCAGCTCGGGCGGATCCTGCAGGTCGCAGTCGATGACGACGACCGCGTCGCCCGTCGCGTGGGCCATCCCGGCCAGCGTCGCCTGCGGCTGCCCGAAGCGCCGCGAGAAGCGCAACATCTTGACCCGCGGGTCGCGGTCGCGCAGGCCGAGGATGATCTCCTCGGTGCGGTCGGTGCACGGGTCGACGCTGAAGATCAGCTCCCAGCCGAGGTTCGGGATCGGGTCCAGGACCGCCGCGAGGCGCTCGTGGACCGCGGCCACGTTGTCCTCCTCGTTGTAGGCCGGGATGACCACCGACAACAGCTGCAACTTGCTCATGACCGCTCTCCCCAGTCGTGACCGCGCTCGGACGGGACGATCCGTCGCAGGGTGTAGATGTCGCTGCCGTCGAGGGTCGACGACCGGCCCTCGAGCTCCTCCCACGGATCCCAGACCGCGCTCAGCAGCCGCCCGGTGATCCCGTCGCTCTTGCGCGAGCCGAGGTAGACCGCGAGGAGCGCGCCCTTCTCCGGCGGCGTGCCGCCGTCGTCGCGCTGGCGCAGCGCCTTGGCGTACTGCGCGTCGCCCAGCAGCGCCGGGCCGGCGTCCAGCAGCTCGTCGAGCATGCGCGTGTTGACCGCGCCGGGCGCGACCGCGTTGACGTCGATCCCGTCGTCGGCGACCTCGCCGGCCAGCGTCTCGGCGAAGCGCACGACCGCGGCCTTCGACGCGGCGTAGGCCGAGAGCCGCGGCATCGGCGACGTCGCGCCGCCGCCCGACAGCTGGACGACCTTGCCGCGCTCCGAGCGCCGCAGGTACGGCAGGGCGAAGCGCGCCGCGAGGACCGACCCCATCAGGTTGATCTCGACCGCCCGCGCCCACTCGGCCCAGTCGACCTCGTCGATCGCGCCCTTGGGTCCCCAGACGCCGGCGTTGTTGACGAGCACGTCGAGCCCGCCGAGCCGGTCGAC
>DASYBY010000249.1:0-4096 GCA_036500525.1 Baekduia sp.
GGCGCCACCGTCGTGAACGCCTCCAAACGCGGGCAGACCGTCCGCGCCGACGTCCCGCTCGCCGCGATCGCCACGATCGCCGGCTGGACGGATGTCGAGCACGTGGGGCAGGCCGTGCAGGCGACCACCGCCGTGGAGCGACCGCCGGGCGCCCAGACGCCGGGCTCGGATCCCAAGCACCCGCCGCTGGCCGAAGCCCTCCCGAACGCCCTGGCTGCTCCCGCCGCCGGGCTGGACTCCCTCACCGGCGCCTTCGTCTCTGAGGCGGACGTCACCGAGGCGGTGGCCGCCGCGCGCGCGAGCACCGGCATCAACGGGGCCGGCGTCAAGGTCTGCGCGATGTCTGACGGGATCGACAGCCTCGCCGGCTCGCAGGCAGCGGGTGAACTGCCGCCCGACGTCGACGTGCTGCCCGGTCAGGGCGGCTCGGGCGACGAGGGGACGGCCATGCTGGAGCTCATCCACGACCTGGCGCCCAAGGCGACGCTCGGCTACGCCACGGCGTTCGACGGCGACGCCAGCTTCGCGGACAACATCATCGCGCTGCGCGAGCAGGCCCACTGCGACGTCATCGTCGACGACGTCAGCTACTACGACGAGGTGGCCTTCCAGGACGGGCCGGTCGCGCAGGCGGTCAACCGCGTCACCGCCGAAGGCGCGCTGTACTTCAGCAGCGCGGGCAACGACGGCAACGTCCTGGACGGCACCTCGGGGAGCTATGACGGCACGTTCGCCGACGCGGGAACGGACCCGGCCACGCACGACTTCGACCCCGGTGCGGGAACGCAGACGGCCGACCCGGTGGATCCCGACAGCACGCTGGTGCTGAGCTGGGCCGACCCACTGGGCCACGCGGCCGACGACTACGACCTCTACGAGCTCGACGACGGCGGCCACGTCGTCGGCTTCTCCCAGGACGTCCAGGACGGCGACGATGACCCCGTCGAGATCGTGCAGGACATCGTGGGGGAGGGGACCAGCCTGGAGGTGGTGAAGTCCGCCGGTGCGCCGCGGCAGTTCCAGCTCTCCGCACCGGGAGGACGCTTCCGCAGCCGCAACGGCCTCACCGCCTACGCTACGCCCGGGACGATCGTCGGGCACAGGGCAGCCGCCGACGCGCTCACCGTCGCGGCGGCCCCGGCAAAGGATCCGCTCGGCTTCGACCTCGAGCCCGGGGACCCGCCGAACCCGACCGGCCCGTTTCCCGGCACGTTCACGGGCGCCGAGGCGCCGGAACGCTTCACGTCGGACGGGCCCTCGCATCTGCTCTTCGCCCCCGACGGCACCCCGCTGCCGGGGCCGGACGGCGTGGTGCGCCAGAAGCCCGACTTCACGGCGGCCGACGGCGTGAGCACGAGCGTCGCAGGCTTCCAGCCGTTCTTCGGCACCTCGGCGGCCGCGCCGCACGCCGCGGCGATCGCCGCGCTGGTGCTCTCCGGGAACCCCGACCTGCGCACCGGCGACGCCTCGGCGACCGCGACGATGCGCGCAGCCTTCGCCGGCACCGCCCTGGACCTGGCCCCCGCCGGCGTCGATTCTCGGACGGGCGCGGGCGTGATCCGCGCCGACCTCGTGCTCGCCGCGACCGGCGGAACGCCCCAGCCGGCACTGGCGAGCCGCGCGCTCGACGTGACCTCGTTGACCGACGACGGCGACGGCTACCTCGAGCCCGGCGAGAGCGCCACCGTCGCCGTGCCGATCGCCAACATCGGCGACGGCACGGCTCCGGGCGTGACGGTCACGCTGGACGGCGCCAACCCGCGCGCCGCCGTGACCGCGCTCCCCGCCTACGGCGACATCCCCGCCGACGGCAGCGCCTCGCGCGACGTCCAGGTGACGCTCGCCCCCAACTACCCGCTTGGCCGGCCCGTCGTCCTGGACCAGACGCTGACCTACGCCGGCGCCGCGGCGCCCGTTCACGCCACGGTGGTCGTGCCGACCGGCGCGCCCGCCGGGCCCGGGAGCCCTCCGGAGAGCTTCGCCTACACGGGGCCGGCCGTGCCGATCCCCGACGGGAGCCCGACAGGCGCCTCGGTCACCATCCCCGTCGCGGGCGCCGGGCCGACCCACGACGTGACCTTCTCGATCGACGGGACGACCTGCTCGACCAGCACGGGGGCGACCACGGTCGGCCTCGACCACAGCTACGTCGAGGACCTGACGGCGACCCTGACCGCGCCCGACGGGCGCACGGCGACACTGTTCAAGAACGCCGGCGACGGCGGGAAGAACCTCTGCCAGGTGGTGTTCGACGACAGCGCCACGACGCCGTTCGCGGTGAGCACGGCGGCTGACGCCCCCTACGCGGGCACGTGGTCGCCGGCCGACCCGCTGTCCTCCCTCCTGACCGACCCCGTGAACGGCGACTGGACCTTTCACGTCGTCGACGGGGCGCTGTCGGACCACGGGACCATCCGAGCGGTGTCGTTGCACTTCTACGGGTTCCTCAACGAGGACCACGCACCGCCGACGCTCGACGTGACGCCGGCCGCCGCCCCGGGCGTGACCGGTCCGGTGGACGTCGACGGAACGCCCTACTTCGGTGGGGACGTCTCCGTGACGCTCCACGCCGCCGACGGCGGGAGGGGGCTCGCCGGCACCGCGTGCCGCATCGACGGGGAGGCGACGCCGTCGCAGTCGTTCACCCCGGCCGAACCGGGCGCGGCGACCGACGCGCCCGCCTTCGACGTCAGCGGTGAGGGACCGCATGCGTTCTCGTGCACCAGCACCGACGTGGCCGGCAACGTGAGCGCGCCGTCAGCGGGTGCGTTCACGATCCACGAGGCTCCGCCCGACGCGACGGTCACGGCGCCTGCGGACGGCGGGACCTACGCACAGGACGCGGTCGTGGCGACGGCCTTCGCGTGCGCGGAGAGCGCCGGCGGGCCCGGGATGGGGTCGTGCATCGACGGCGTCGGCGCGGTGAGCCCGGGCGTCCTCGACACCGGCAGCCCCGGCCCGCACACGTACACCGTGACGGCGCGCAGCCGGGACGGGCTCAGCCGCACAGCGAGCATCGACTACACCGTGACGGCTCCCACGGAGCCGCCCGGCGACGACAGCGCGGACGGCGGTGGCACCCCGGACGGCGGCGGCGCCACGCCGGACGGCGGCGGGGGCGGAGGCACCGGCATCGCGCCGATCGACGGCGGCAGCCTGGGCGGGATGCCGCCGGCACCTGTGCTCTTGCCGCCGGCGCGCCCCAGCGAGCCTCCGACACCATGCGCCGGCTCGCTGGTCCTCGTGTCCGCCGCGCCCCGCGACGGCGCGCGGCGGGTCGGATTCGTGGGGGTCGCCGACCCGGCGCGTGCAGGTCAGATCCTCCGGATCGTCGCGCAGGGCCACGGCGTGGCGCGCGCTCGGGTCACCCGCGCCGGCACGTTCGCCGCGGTCGCGCCGGCGCCCGCCCCGGCCGCCCGGACGACCGTGCGCTATCGCGCCGTGCTCGGCGCGCGCACGTCGGCATCCGTGCCGCTGGTACGCGCCGTCACGCTCCGTGCCCATGCCGCCGCGGCGGGACGGACCCAGCTCGACGGCACCGCGCTCTCAGGACGGACGCTGCACGTCGAGATCCAGCTCGCATGCTCGCGGCTGAGCACGGTCCTGCGGTCCGTCCATCCCGCCGGCGCGGGCGGCCGCTTCGCCTTCACCATCCCGGCGCCGCGCGGCCTGTCCATCGTCCGCGTCCGCGCCGCCGACCGGGTCGGCTTCACGGCCTCGGTCGTCCTGCCCGGGCGGGGGACATCCGCCCGCTGAGCCCGAACGCCCGGCCGCGCCCGCCGGCCAAGACGGACGCCTTGAGCAGGCCGATCAGGCGGCCATAGCCGGCGGGTGGCCCCGCGCCGCGAGGAACGGGAAGATCAGCGCACGGCAGCCGTGGCGGACGAACGCCGCGCGTCGTCGTCCGATCCAGCCCCGCGGGGTCGGGAGATCTTCCAGTGCTCAAGTGGCATGTGTCCGTGCCGACTCTGTGGGCATGAACGCCCCGTCGCTCCGTCGTGCCCTGACCGCCGCCGCGGTCGCGGTGACCGCCGCCCTGCTCCCCGCGGCCGGAGCCGGCGCCGCGGTGCCCGCCCCCGTCACCGAGTTCCCGCTC
>DASYBY010000250.1:0-1838 GCA_036500525.1 Baekduia sp.
GCAGCGCCATCCGTCATACGAGGTGATCGAGAAGCCGACCGCCCTCATGCGGCTGCTGGTGGAGACCGACCCGCGCGACGAGCATTCGGGCCCGGCGACCGACGCTGCCGAGCGGCTGGCAGGGGACATGGAGCCCTAAGCAAGGCCGAGCACCAGGTCCCGGACGGCCGCCCGCTGCGAGAGAAACGGGTGATGTCCGGCGTCGACCTCGATGACGTGATCGGCGCGGCGCGCGAACTCGCGCTGCCGCTCGGGCGGGGTGCCTCGGTCCTGGGTGCAGACCAGGTAGCTCGTGGGGACTTGGCCCCAGACCGCGGCCTCGACGGGCTGTTGGGTTACCTGCACGCTCTGGCGCGTGAGGCGGGCGGCGGCCTCGTCGGCCAGCTCGCGGCAGTCGTGCATGAAGGTGTCGGCGAGCAACTCGGGGCGCACCTGGAAGGTCCCGGTGTCGGGGTCGAGGTCCAAGAACGGCGCGGGGCTGCCGTCACCGAAGGACGACAGGCTCTCGCCCGCTTCGGCGAGGTAGCTGGAGATCAGCAGCACGTGTCGCACCGCGTTGACGCCGACGGCCGCTTGGGCGGTCACGATGCCGCCGTAGCTGTGGGCGACGACGACGGTCGGCTCGTCCTGGGCCTCGAGCAGCAGACGGACGGCCGCGACGTCCTCGGGCAATCCCGGCCCAGCGGCGCCCGCCGAAGCCGGCCCTTCCCCGCAGCTGGGCAGCGTCGCGGCTGCGCTCTGCACGCCGGCGTCGTGAAGCAGATCACCGGTGGGGTGCCACCACCAGGCACCGTCTCGGACGCATGCCCCATGCACGAACACAACCCTCATCGCTTCCGCCTCACCGTCGACACCGGACGAGCCTCACGCTAGACGTACTGGCTGTTACGTCAAAATCTGCCGGACATGGGTCGACGCCCGCAGCCGGAGATCCGCGAGCGCCTGCTCGACGCGTGCACGAGCTACGCGCTCGAGCGTGGGCTGCCCGACCGGATGGGCCCGCTCGCTGTCGCGGCCGGCACCTCGACGCGGATGCTCGTCTACCACTTCGGCACCCGCGACCGGCTGTTGCGTGAGGTGCTGGGGCGCGCGCGGCAGCGCCAGCTCGAGGCCTTTGGACAGATGCTGCGGCCGCGGCCGGACGAGCCCTATCTGGACACGCTGGCCCGCGCGTGGGAGCGGATGACCGGCCCCGAGGGCCGACCGTACCTGCGCATGTTCGACCAGCTGCACATCGCCCGGCTACGCGACGGTGCCGGCCGCCCGCTGTGGCCCGACTTCCGCCGTATCGCCACCACCGACTGGCTCGGCCCCCTCCAGGAAGGCTTGCACCGTCCCGAGCTGGCGACCGTCGTGCTCGCGACGCTGCGGGGTCTGCTCATGGACCTCGACGCCACCGGCGACGCAGCACGCACCGCCCGCGCATGGCGGGACTTCCTGGACGCCATCCGTCAGTCCGCGCCGGCGATGCGGTAGCCGACGCGAGGCGTGGTGGTGATGACCGGTGGCTCGCCGAGCTTGCGCCGCAGGCGTCCGATCGTCACGGCGACGGCGTTGCTGAACGGGTCGGCGTGCTCGTCCCAGACGCGTTCGAGCAGGTCCTCGGCGCTGAGGTACGCCGGGCTGACGCGCAGCAGCGCTTCGAGCAGCGCGAACTCCTTGGCCGAGAGGTCGAGTGGCTTCCCGTCGCGCGTGACCGTGTGCCGCAGCGTGTCGAGCTCGATGCCGGCCGCGCGCAGCGTCGGGGCCTGCGCGGCGGGCCGGCGGCGGGCGAGGGCGCGGACGCGGAGCACGAGCTCGGGGAAGTGGAACGGCTTGGCGAGGTAGTCGTCGGCGCC
>DASYBY010000251.1:0-1996 GCA_036500525.1 Baekduia sp.
ATCATCACCAGCGTACGTTTGTACGTGATAACGTACGCGCCCTCGCATGGCCGTCGTCGACCAGCTCGATCAGCAGATCCACATCGGTCCCCGCGTCCGCGCGCTGCGGGAGGCGATGGACCTGTCGCTGCGCGACCTCGCGGAGCGCAGCGGCGTCAGCGCCCCGATGCTCTCGCAGGTCGAGCGCGGCGAGACGAGCCCGACGCTCGCCGTCGCCAGCCGCATCGCCGCCGGCCTCGAGCTGCGCCTCAGCCAGCTGCTGCGGCTCGACGAGGAGAGCTCGGTCAGCGTCGTCCGGCGCACCGAGCGCCGCCGCGGCGGGGGCGCCGCCGGCCACGCCTTCGAGATCCTGACCCCGCCGCTGCCCGGCCAGCGCGCCGAGCTCAGCCGCCACGTGCTGGCGCCCGGCGCCGCGACCGGCGGCGAGGGCGACCCGCCGATGCACGAGCCCGGCAGCCGCGAGATCGCCGTGGTCGAGACCGGCACCGTCACGCTGCGGATCGACGGCAGCGACTACGCGCTGTCGACCGGCGACACCGTCACCTTCGACGCCGATCTGGCGCACCGCTTCGAGAACCCAGGACCCGGCGAGGCCGTGCTGCTCGCAGTCGTCTCCGCCGGGCTGCGCAGAAGTTAAGGACCATCACATGCCGAAGTCCCTGTTCGACAAGATCTGGGAGGCGCACGAAGTCGCCCCCGGCCTCATCTACATCGACCTGCACCTCGTCCACGAGGTGACCAGCCCGCAGGCCTTCGACGGCCTGCGCCTGGCCAATCGCACGGTCCGCCGGCCCGACCGCACGGTCGCGACCGCCGACCACAACGTGCCGACCGACGGCACGCCCGTCGCGGCGCGCATCAAGGACGTCCTCAGCCGCACGCAGGTCGAGACGCTCGAGAACAACTGCGCCGAGTTCGGCATCCCGATCTACAGCCTCGGGTCCGAGCACCAGGGCATCGTCCACGTGATCGGGCCGGAGCTCGGCCTGACCCAGCCGGGCATGACCATCGTCTGCGGCGACAGCCACACGGCGACCCACGGCGCGTTCGGCGCGCTGGCCTTCGGCATCGGCACCAGCGAGGTGGAGCACGTCCTGGCGACCCAGTGCCTGGTGCAGAGCAAGCCCAAGTCCATGCGCATCCGCTACGAGGGCGAGCTGGGCCGCGGCGTCACCGCCAAGGACCTCATCCTGGCCACGATCGGCCAGATGGGCGTCGACGGCGCCGCCGGCCACGCCGTCGAGTTCTCCGGCCCCGCCGTGCAGAGCCTCTCGATGGAGGGCCGCATGACCGTCTGCAACATGACGATCGAGGGCGGCGGGCGCGCGGGCATGATCGCCCCCGACGAGACCACCAACAACTGGGTCCGCGAGCACGGCGCCGAGGTCGACCCCGCGTGGGCCGAGCTCTACACCGAGGAGGGCGCGCACTTCGACAAGGAGATCGTCGTCGACGCGAGCGCCATCAGCCCGATGGTCAGCTGGGGCACCAACCCCGCGCAGGTCGCGGCCGTGACCGCCACGGTGCCGACGCCGGCCAGCGACGGCGAGGAGCGCGCGCTGGTCTACATGGGCCTGGAGGCGGGCACGCCGATCGAGGAGATCAAGCTCGACCGCGTGTTCATCGGCTCGTGCACGAACTCCCGCATCGGGGACCTGCGCGCCGCGGCGAAGATCGTCGAGGGCAAGAAGGTCTCCAGCGACGTGTACGCCATGGTCGTGCCGGGCTCGGTGCAGGTCAAGGCGCAGGCCGAGGCCGAGGGCCTGCACGACATCTTCACCGCCGCCGGCTTCGACTGGCGCGGCGCGGGCTGCTCGATGTGCCTGGCCATGAACCCCGACAAGCTGGAGCCCGGCGAGCGCTGCGCCTCCACCTCGAACCGCAACTTCGAGGGCCGCCAGGGCGCCGGTGGCCGCACGCACCTCGTCAGCCCCGAGATGGCCGCCGCGGCCGCCATCGAGGGCCGTTTCGTCGACATCCGCAACTGGAACTAGGA
>DASYBY010000252.1:0-6700 GCA_036500525.1 Baekduia sp.
CTCCTGCGTCCCGCTCCCGCGCAGGACCCGCGAGAGCGAGTCCGCGACCTGCGACGGCGACCCCTGCGGCGCGCCGGCGCCCTCGCGCAGGCGGGCCTGGACGCTGTGCAGCGAGGTCCGGTCAGACAGGTCCTTCTGCGCGGCCTGCAGCTGCGTGGTGATCTGGCCGCCCAGCTCGCGGAGACGGTGCTGGGCGTCGCGGACGGCCTCGGCCAGGGCGCGGCCCTCGACGGTCGCCACGTCGGCCTGGGCGCGGGCCTCACGCAGCAGGACGTCGGCCTGCTCCCGCGCCTCGCGGGTGATCTGGCGCGCGGCGATGCGCGTCTCGGTCAGCTCCTTCTCGGCGGCCGCGGTGATGCGCGCAGCCTCCTCGTGCGCACCCTGGACGGTGCGCCGCGCCTCCTGCTCGGTCTGGGCGAGGCGGCCGGTGGCGCTCTGGTCGAGCTCGCGGGTGCGGGCGGCCAGCGCCTGCTGGATGCGCGCCTCCTCGCCGGCGGCGATCTCCTTGCGGACGCGCTCGCTCTCCGCCTGAGCGGCGGTCAGCGCCTCGGCGTGCTCGGCGCGCAGGTCGGCGAGCGCGCGCTCGCGGTCCTCCTGGGCGGTGGCGGCCATGCGGTCGGCCTCGTCGCGCGCGTCGGCGCGGAGCTGCTCGGCGTCGGCCTTGCCCTGGTCCAGCGCCTGCTGGGCCTGCTCGCGCGCGCGGGCCAGGAGGTGCTCGACCTGCTCGCGGGCCTCGCCCAGGAGGC
This sequence comes from Baekduia sp., assembly GCA_036500525.1. Classification (GTDB taxonomy): domain Bacteria; phylum Actinomycetota; class Thermoleophilia; order Solirubrobacterales; family Solirubrobacteraceae; genus Baekduia. The sequence goes on from DASYBY010000252.1 coordinate 747, forward strand.
GGGCGGCGTCGGCGCGGCCGTCGTCGGCGGCGGGCGGGGCGGGTGCGGCGGCCGGGGTGCGCGCCGGCCACGGGGCGGCGGGCGTGGGCGTGCCGGGTGTGGGCGCGCGGGTGATGACGGGGGCGGGCTCGGGCTCCGCCGCGGGCTCGGGCGGCCCGGCGGCGGGGTCGACCAGCGCCGGCGCGGGCGGGGCGGCGGGCGCCGGCGGGGCGGGCGCCGGCGTCGGGCCGCCGAGGTCGGAGGTGAACGGCCGGTGGCGCACGGTGAGCTCGTGGCCGCGGCTGCCGCCGGGCAGGACGATCTCGCGCTCGCTGACGAGCTCGATGTGGCCGAAGCGCAGCGTCAGATCCGTCAGGAGAGCGGATCGATCCGGGCCGGTGACGGTGACGACGGACGGTTCCAGAGCCATGGATCGACCACCGTACAGGGCGCACTGGCGGGAATCGTGGCGGCTGGCCGGACATCCGGGCGCGGGGCGGTCCAACTACCATCGAGGCGTCGAAGGTCGGTCCAACAAGAAGGGGTCCCAGCGCTTGCGCCACCCGGCTCGCCTGGCGAGTGCATCACTCATGCGCCTGCAGAGCGACGAGCGCCTCGCCGAGCTCGCAGTCGACGGTCACGAGGCCGCGTTCGTCGCGATCGTCGACCGTTACCGCGGGCCGCTGGTGCGCTACAGCGCGGGGATCGTCGGGGCCGGACGCGCCGACGACGCGGTCCAGCAAACCTTCATCAGCGCCCACGACGCGCTGCGGCAGACCTCGGAGATCCACCACCTACGGTCGTGGCTGTACCGGATCGCGCGCAACGCGTCGCTGAACCTGCTGCGTGCGGTCCGCGACGACGTTCCCCTCGATGCCGGGCACGTCGCCGCGCCGACCGACGAGCCCGCCGCCGCCTTCGAGCAGACCGAGCGCCTCCGCGCCACGCTCGACGCCGTCCGCGACCTGCCCGAGCGCCAGCGCGCGGCGCTCGTGCTCCGCGAGCTGGAGGGCCGCTCGCACGAGGAGATCGCCGCCGCGCTCGGCGTGACGATGGGCTCGGCCCGCCAGCACCTCATGCGGGCGCGCATCGCCGTCCGCGGAGCCGTGACCGCGATCACGCCCTATCCGCTCGTCGCCAAGCTCGCCGCGGTCATCGCCGGACCCGGTCCAGGCCCGTGGGTCGACGCCGCCGTCGGCGCGGGCGCCGGAGCGACCGTCGCGAAGCTGACCGCCGGCGTGATGGCCACCACCGCCGTCGTCGGCGGCGCGGTGGGCACGGAGCACGCCGTCCACCACCGGCATCATCGGACGGCGACGGCGGAGGCGGTCGCGAGGACCGTGCACCACACGACGAAGAGCGCCACGCCCACCGTCCCTGCCGTCGACGCCGGCACCCACCACCGCGCGCCCGCAGGCATCACCGACAACAAGGTCCACCACGACAAGCCCGAGCCTCAGCGCCCGGTCCAGCCGGCCTCCCCACCGGACCACGTCCATCACCACCGCCCCGCCGAAGCCCACCCACCGGCCCCGAAGGCCACCGTCGACGACCATCGCGAGAACATCGACGACCGGGACGCCGGACGCCCAAGCCCTGCCGCCCACCCCGGCCTCAGCACCGGCGACCACCACCCGGGCGCACGCGACCACCCCGGCTTCGGCACCGCGGCCGCCAGCCACATCACCCGCGACGCCGCGACGCACCACCGCCACCGCCACGACGACCACCGCGGCCCGGGCGGCAACGGCCACCCCAGGGTCGAAGCCCAAGACGCATCCGGCGCGCCGACCGGCGCCGACCACGGCGCACCCGAACAGCGACACGACGCAGGCGGGCACCCGACGGCCGACGACCGGCACTCCGACCCTCCGCCTCACCCCGACCCGGCGCCGCGCCACTCCGACGCCATCCCGCCGTCGCCCGACGACGCCCCGCCCAACGGCGGCGGCGGTGGCGGGCGCAACACCACCAAAGGCCAGCCCGGCCCGGGCGACCGTTCGCCGGCCGACCCCTCGCACGACCACTGACCAAACCACCGGCTCGCGGCGGGTAACGCGCCGGCGAACACCCGCGCAGGCCGAGCGCCGCCGACCGGACCACGCACGCCGCCTCGCCCGCCGCCCGCCGCGCGCAGCGGATCACCCCGCCGGCGCACACCTCGCAGGCGGGAGCGGCCACCGACTCGGTCCGCGCCCGCCGGCTGGTCCGCCGCGCTCCCGCCCGTTGGTCGCCCGCCGGACAACGTGCATCTGCCCTTGCAAGGGGTCGTAATCCCGCTCGTGGGGTTCGATGGGAGAGGTGGCGAGGCATGGTGTAGGTGATGAACCTTCGTCTTGTGGTCCTTGCTGCCGTGCTGTCCGCGCTGGTCGTTCCCACCGCCGCCAGCGCTTCCCATCTCGTCGTGCCCGGGGAGACGTTGTCGGGGATCGCTGCCGCCAACGGGCTCTCGCCGCAGGCGCTCGCCGCGGCCAACGGGATGCCCGCCGACGCGTTCGTCATCGCCGGCCGCTCGCTCGCGATCCCGGCGCCCGGCGCCACCACGTCGACGGCGCCCGCGACCACCACGACCTCCGCGCCCGTCCCCGCCCCGCTCGGTGGCTACCGCGTCCGCGTCGGCGACACGCTGAGCGCCATCGCCGCCGAGCATGGCGTCAGCCTCGCGCAGATGGCCGCCGCCAACGGCCTCGACCCGCAGGGCGTCCTGGTCGCCGGCACGTCGCTGCAGCTGCCGGGCGCCGGGGCCGCGACAGGAAGCACCTCGTCGACGACGACCGCCGCCCCCGCCGCCGCGACGGCCACCGGCACCACGAGCCGGGGCGGCCACTTCGTCGTCCCCGGCGACACGCTGAGCGGCATCGCCGCCGCCAACGGCATCACCTCCGCCGCCCTCGCGGCGGCCAACGGCCTGCGGCCCGACTCCTTCGTCATCGCCGGCACGCGCCTGAGCATCCCGGCCGGCACGCCGTCGGCCGTGGTCCCCGCCACCACCCCGGCGACGACGACCTCCGCGGGCACGACCACCACCGCCTCCGCGCCCGCCACCGTCGCCGCCGGCGGCCGCCTCAGCGCGTCGCAGATCGGCTCGATCGCCGGCCAGAGCGGCGCGCCCGCCTCGCTGGCGACCGCGATCGCCTGGCAGGAGAGCGGCTTCAACAACAACATGGTCAGCCCCGCCAGCGCCCGCGGCATCATGCAGGTCATCCCGAGCAGCTGGGACTACGTGCAGAACAGCCTCGGCGCCGGCAAGCTCGATCCGTCCTCGCCGAGCGACAACGTCCGCGCCGGCTCGATCCTCCTGGCCGACCTGCTGCGCAACACCGGCGACCCCGCGACCGCCGTCGCCGCCTACTACCAGGGCCTCGGCTCCGTCCGCCGCATCGGGATGCTGCCCGAGACCCGCCAGTACGTCGCCAACGTCATGGCGCTGCGCTCCCGCTTCGGCGGCTGAGCGCCGCGCCGGGGCGCCGCCCGCCCCGCGGCGCCCGTGGCGGCGGCGCCCCTCAGGCCGCCGCCGCCGCCACCTTCTTGCGCGGCGCGCGCGGCTTGCGCGGGGGCTTGGCCGCCTTGGGCGTGACCAGCGGGATCAGGAACTCGCCGGTGTGGGAGTCCGGCGTGCCGGCGATCTCCTCCGGCGTTCCGAGCCCGACGACCACGCCGCCCTCCTCGCCGCCCTCGGGACCCATGTCGATGATCCGGTCCGCCGTCTTGATGACGTCCAGGTTGTGCTCGATCACGACGATCGAGTTGCCCGCGTCGACCAGCCGATGCAAGACCTCCAACAACCGCTGGACGTCGGCGAAGTGCAGGCCCGTCGTCGGCTCATCCAAGATGTACAGCGTCCGCCCCGTCGCGATCTTCGACAGCTCGGTCGCCAGCTTGATCCGCTGTGCCTCGCCACCCGACAGCGTCGTGGCCGGCTGCCCCAGCCGGATGTACCCCAGACCCACATCGCGCAGCGTCTCCAGCCGGCGATGGATCTTCGGGATGTGCTGGAAGAACTCGACGGCCTCCTCGACGGGCATGTCGAGCACGTCGGCGACCGTCTTGCCCTTGAACCTCACCTCGAGCGTCTCGCGGTTGTAGCGCTTGCCGTGGCACTGCTCGCACGGCACGTACACGTCCGGGAGGAAGTGCATCTCGATCTTGATCTGCCCGTCGCCGCGGCAGACCTCGCAGCGCCCGCCCTTGACGTTGAACGAGAACCGCCCCGGCTTGTAGCCCCGCGTCCGCGCCTCCTGCGTCTTGGAGAACAGGTCGCGGATGACGTCGAACAGGCCCGTGTACGTCGCGGGGTTCGAGCGCGGCGTCCGGCCGATCGGCGACTGGTCGATCTGGATGATCTTGTCGATCTGATCCAGCCCCAGCACCGCGGTGTGGGCGCCCGGCCGCTGCCGCGCCCGGTGCAGCTTGTTGGCCACCGCCTTGAACAGCACCTCGTTGACCAGCGTCGACTTGCCCGAGCCCGACACCCCGGTCACGCACGTCATGACGCCCAGCGGCACCTTGACGTCGACCTTCTTGAGGTTGTGCTGCGACGCGCCCCGGATCTCGACGTACCCGCTCGGCGTCCTCCGCTTGGCCGGCACCTCGATCGTGCGAGTGCCCGACAGGAACTGCCCCGTCAGCGACGCCTTGACCTTCATGACCTGCTTGGCCGTGCCCTGCGCCACGATCCGCCCGCCGTGCTCGCCGGCGCCCGGACCCATGTCGATCAGGTGGTCGGCCGCGTGCATCGTCTGCTCGTCGTGCTCGACCACGAGCACGGTGTTGCCGAGGTCGCGCAGCCGCTCGAGCGTCCCGATCAACTTGGTGTTGTCGCGCTGGTGCAGGCCGATCGACGGCTCGTCGAGCACGTACAGGACGCCGACCAGCGCCGACCCGATCTGCGTCGCCAGCCGGATCCGCTGCGCCTCGCCACCCGACAGCGTCGCCGCCGCGCGGTCCATCGACAGGTAGCCGATGCCGACGTTCTCCAGGAACTGCAGCCGCTCCCGGATCTCGCGGAAGATCAGCCGCGCGATGTGGCGCTCGGTCTCGGTGAGGTCGACCTCGTCCAGCCACACCAGCGCCCGGCGCACCGAGAACGCGCTGAACTCGTGCAGCGCCATGCCGCCGACCAGCACGGCCCGCGACTCCGGCCGCAGCCGCGCGCCCTTGCACACCGGGCACGGCACGAGCGACATGTACTCCTCGATCTTCTCGCGCACGCCCTCCGAGTCCGTCTCGCGATAGCGGCGCTCGAGGTTGGAGATGATCCCCTCGAAGCGCGTCGAGTAGGCCCGCCGCCGCCCGTAGCGGTTGCGGTAGGAGATGTCGATGCGGTCGCCGTTGGTCCCGTGCAGGAACAGGTCCTGCATTTTGGCCGGGAGCTGCCCCCACGGCGTCTCCATGTCGATCCCGTACTTCTCGCCGATCGCCTCGGTGATCTGCTCGTAGTAGTTCGACGCGCTGTTGGCCCACGGCGCGATCGCGCCCTCGCCCAGCGACAGCGACGGGTCCGGGACGACCATCAGCGGGTCGATCTCCATCTGGGACCCGAGGCCGGTGCAGCGCTCGCACGCACCGTGCGGCGAGTTGAAGGAGAAGATGCGCGGCTCGAGCTCCGGGATGACCGGCCCGTGGTCGGGGCAGGCGAACTTCTCGCTGTAGAGCGTCATCGTCCCGGTGCCTTCCTTGGGCACCGTCTCGACCTCGACCATCCCGTCGGCGAGCGCGACCGCGGTCTCGATCGAGTCGGCCAGGCGCTTGCGCACCTCAGGGCGCATCACCAGCCGGTCCACGACGACCGAGATGTCGTGCTTGAACTTCTTGTCCAGGACGATGTCGTCCTCGAGCATCCGCAGCTCGCCGTCGACCTTCGCCCGCTGGAAGCCCTCCGACAGCAGTCCCTTCAGCGCCTTGCCGTACTCGCCCTTGCGGCCGCGCACGACCGGCGCGAGCACCATGAAGCGCTCGCCGTCGGGGTACTCCAT
>DASYBY010000253.1:0-4391 GCA_036500525.1 Baekduia sp.
CTGGCTTCTTCTTCTTCGTCTCTTGGTGATGGCCCGTGGCCGGGTGCGGTAGTCATCCATGACGCGTTCGGCTATACGAACGACACGCGCCTCCAGGCCGACTGGCTGGCCTCCGAGGGCTTCCTGGCCATCGCCCCGGACCTGTTTCACTGGGGCAGCCGGATGGCCTGCCTACGCAGCGCGTTCCGGGACATCCGCAGCCGCCAGGGACGCATGTTCGACGACACCGAGGCGGCCCGCTCGTGGCTGGCCGAGCGGCCGGAGTGCACCGGCCAGGTCGGGGTCATCGGCTTCTGCATGGGCGGCGGCTTCGCGCTGCTCTCGGCGCCGCAGTTCCCGTTCGCCGCCGCGTCGGTCAACTACGGCGAGGTCCCCAAGGACGTCGCCAAGCTCGCCGGCGCCTGCCCGGTCGTCGCCAGCTACGGCAAGAAGGACGTCACGCTGCGCGGCCGCGCCGCCCGTCTGGAGCGCGCGTTGACCGACCACGGCGTCGCCCACGACGTCAAGGAGTACCCCGACGCCGGTCACAGCTTCATGAACCGCATCACGCTCGGGCCGGCCACGCCGCTGGTGCACATCGCGGGGTTCGGCTACGACGACGATGCCTCCGAGGACTCCTGGCGCCGGCTGCTGGCGTTCTTCGCCGAGCACCTGGGCTGAGCCCTGGAGAACCCTCCAACCGCCTCCGCGGCAGCGCCGCCCCGGCCCAAACGAGTGGACCAACCTTGGCCCGCTGCTGCCATCTCGATTGGAGGGTCACGTGAGCACCACCGAGAACGCATCGCCCCGGGGCACGTATACCGAGGAGGACTTCCGCAAGATCGGCGATCAGGTCCGCAACTGGGGGCGTTGGGGCGACGCCGACCAGATCGGCACGCTGAACTTCATCACGCCGGAGATCATCGCCGACGCCGCCAAGCTCGTGAAGCGCGGCGCGACGTTCGCGCTGGGCATCCCGTTCGACGCCGCCGGCCCCCAGCTCGGCAAGCACGGGCGCAACAACCCGCTGCACGTGATGACCGAGACCGGCGACGGCCAGAACTTCCCCGGCCCGTTCCGCTACGCCGACGACTACATCGTCATGCCGCTGCAGGGCGCGTCGCAGTGGGACGGCCTCTCGCACGTCTTCTACGACGGCAAGATGTACAACGGCTACTCCTCCGACGAGAACGTGACGCCCCACGGCGCCGCGACGCTCGGGATCGAGCACATCGCCGACGGCGTCGCGGGCCGCGGCGTGCTGCTCGACGTCGCCAAGCACCGCGGCGTGGACTGGCTGCAGATGGGCGAGGTCATCACGCCCGAGGAGCTCGACGCGGTCGCCGCCGCCCAGGGCGTCGAGGTCCGCTCCGGCGACATCCTGTGCGTGCGCACCGGCTGGCGCAAGAAGTTCCTGGCCGACGGCCACGGCCAGGAGTTCATGGCCGGCGAGCCCGGCATCGGCATGGGCGCCATCGAGTGGCTGCACCGCAAGGAGGTCGCGGCGATCGCCTGTGACAACTGGGCGGTCGAGGTGCTCGAGCCGTCCGAGGGCTTCTTCTGCGGTGAGATCCACGACATGGTGCTCAACGTCCACTGCATCCTCATCCGCGACATGGGGCTGACGCTCGGCGAGATCCTCGACTTCGAGCTGCTGGCGGCCGACTGCGCCTCCGACGGGATCTACGAGTTCTTCTTCTGTGGTCCGCCGCTGCAGGTCACGGGGGCGGTCGGCTCGCCGATCAACCCGCTCGCGTTCAAGTAGGACGGACGACGCCATGAAGCTCGGCGACGTGACCGCCTTCGCGGCGCGGAAGTTCCCCGACCGCGTCGCCGTGTCCTTCGGCGACGAGGTCCTGACCTACCGCGCGCTGGACGAGCGCTCCAACCGGCTGGCCAACGCGCTGGCCGGTGGGGTGATCGCCCCGGGCGATCGCGTCGCCGTGCTCATGGAGAACCGCCTCGAGTACCTGGAGTGCTACTACGGCATCCCCTCGGCCGGGGCCGGTCTCGCGCACCTCAACTACCGGCTGCACCCGCGCGAGCTGATCCACATCATCAACGACTGCGGGCCGTCGGCGCTGATCGTCGAGGGCGTCTTCAGCGACACCGTCGACGAGATCCTCCCCCACTGCCCGACGCTGCAACACGTGATCGGGATCGGCGCGGTCGCGGCCGCCGACCTCGACTACGAGGAGCTGCTGGCCGGCGCGAGCCCCGAGCCGGCCGACCACGGCGTGCGCGAGGAGGACCTCGCCTGGCTGCTGTACACCAGCGGCACGACCGGGCAGCCGAAGGGCGCGATGCTCAGCCATCGCAACCTGCTGGCGTCCGCCCAGAACTGGATGATCGACGTCGTCCACGATCGCGGGAGCGTCGGCTACGTCGCGGCGCCGCTGTTTCACGTCACGGGCTACTGCACGATCGGCTACTTCCTGCGCGGCGCGACGATCCTGCTGCGCCGCGTCCACGATCCCGAGGACTTCATGCGCGCCTGCGAGGAGCACGGCGTCACGGGGACGATCGGCATCCCGACCATGATCGTCGACCTCCTCGCGCACCCGCGCATCGACGACTACGACCTCAGCAGCCTGCGCGAGTTCCTCTACGGGGGCAGCGCGATCCCCGCCGAGATCCTGCGCCGGGCGATGCAGCGCTTCCCCGACGCCACGTTCTCGCAGGGCTCCGGCATGACCGAGCTGGGCGGCAACGTCTTGTGCCTCGACGCCGCGACCCACCGGCGCGTCATCGAGGAGGGCCGGACCGACCTGCTGCAGGCCACCGGGCGGCCGATGGCGCTGACGTCGGCGCGGCTGGTCGACGACGACATGAACGACGTGCCGGTCGGCGAGGTCGGCGAGCTGGTGCTGCGCGCCGACCAGGTGAGCTACGGGTACTGGAACAACCCGGAGGCGACCGCGGAGGCCAACGCCGGCGGGTGGTTCCACACCGGCGACCTGTTCCGCGAGGACGCCGAGGGCTACCTCTCGATCGTCGACCGCAAGAAGGACATGATCATCAGCGGCGGCGAGAACGTGTACTCGCGCCAGGTCGAGGACGTGCTGCACCAGCACCCCGACGTCGCGCAGGCCGCCGTGGTCGGCGTCACGCATCCGCGCTGGGGCGAGGCGGTGTGCGCGGTAATCGTGGCGGTGCCGGGGACCGAGCTCACCGAGGCGGCGATCGTCGAGCACACGCGCGGGCACCTGGCCGGCTACAAGAAGCCGCAGCGCGTGGTGTTCGTCAACGCGCTGCCGCGGGGCGCCAGCGGCAAGATCCTCAAGCGTGAGCTGCGCGCGACGCTGGAGGAGCGGCGGCTGTTCGCGCCCGCGGCGAGCTGAGCGCCGCGGTCAGGACTGCAGCGCGCCGCCGTCGATGTTGATGGCCTGTCCGGTGATCGGCGCGGCGGCGTCGCTGCAGAGGTAGGCGACGAGCGCGCCGACCTCGTCGGTGGTGACCATCCGGCCGAGCGGCTGGACGCGCAGGAAGCGGCGGATCGCCTCCTCCTCGTCGAAGCCGCGGGCGGCGCCGACCGAGCGCGCCTCGCCGCGGACCATCTCGGTGTCGGTGAAGCCCGGGACGATGGTGTTGGCCGTGATGCCGTCGCGCACCAGCTCCAGCGAGAGGACGCGGGTCAGCCCGAGCAGCGCGTGCTTGCTGGCGACGTAGGCCGCGGCGTGCTTGGCGCCGACGCGCGAGTAGAGCGACCCGATGTTGATGATCCTGCCCCACTTGGCCTCCGACATCGCGGGGGCGGCGGCCTGGGCGAGGACGAACGCGGCGGTCACGTTGACGCGCATCGAGTCCTCCCAGTCGGTCAGCGGCAGGTCGGTGACGCGGCCGGGGCGCGCGATCCCGGCGCAGTGGATGAGCATGTCGGGGTGGCCGCCGAGCGCCTCGGTGGCGAGGCCGGGCAGGGCGGCGGAGGCGTCGAGGTCGCCGACGTCGACCGCGAGCGCGGCGACCCGCGCGCCGCCGGCGGCCTCGGCGAGCGCGACGGTCTCCTCCAGGCCCTCGACGGTGCGCGATGCGGCGACGACCTCGTGCCCCGCGGCGCTGAGCGCGAGCACGATCCCGCGCCCGATCCCGCGGCTGCCGCCGGTGACGAGCGCCCGACGCGTCCTCATGCCGTCACCGTGCCGTCGATCAGCGCGCCGTAGCGACTGAGCGCCTCTTCGCGCCGGGTCGGGATGTGCTCGGTCGGGACGTCGTGCGGCTCGTACTCGCGCAGGACGTGGCGCGCGACCGTGACGCGGTGCACCTCGTCGGGACCGTCGTAGAGGCGCGCGGCGCGCGACCACCGGTACATCTGCTCCAGCGGCAGGTCGGTGCTGTAGCCCAGCGAGCCGTGGATCTGGATCGCCTTGTCGAGGACCTCGTGCATGATCGTCGCGCCCCAGTACTTGATCATC
>DASYBY010000254.1:0-1947 GCA_036500525.1 Baekduia sp.
CCCCGTCCAGGTGCTGCTGGCGCGGGCGATCCTGCAGCGCGAGCCCGACTGCGAGCTCTGGTACGGCCGCTGGGACCGCTACGAGCACGCCTACGACGCGGGCGAGCACCTGCGCGCGCGGCTGGCCGAGATGCACGAGGCGGCGGCGCAGCTGTCGTCGCTGACCTTCGTCGCCAGCGACGAGCTGGCCCGGCTGGAGCAGGCCGAGGGGCGCGTGACGACGCTCGTCCCGCTCTCCGCCGACACCTTCCCCGCGCCCGATCCGACGCAGGCCACGATCGCCGTGTCGCTCGGCCACCTCGGCTGGCGGACCGACTGGGGACTGCTCCGCCGCGTCGCCGAGCGCCTGCCCGGCCTCGTCCTGCTGCTCGTCGGCGCCTGGCACGACGACGAGTCCAAGGACGACGCCGACTACGCCTGGTGCCGCACGCACCCCGGGTTCCTCTGGCTCGGCGAGCGCACCGACGAGGAGGCCGCGCGGCTGATCCTGTGCGCCGACGTCGGGATCGTCCCGTTCAAGGTCGAGCCGTTCAACGACGCGGGCCTGCCGTACCGGATCCTCAAGTACGCGCGCCTCGGGCGCCGCACCGTCGCGCCGGACCTGGCGGGCGTCAAGACGTGGTCGGAGGCCGTGACGGTCGCCCGCGACGCCGACGCCCTCGCCGCCGCGCTCGCCGAGCAGGCCGGGCGGCGGACGAGCCCGGATCTGGCGCTGCGTGAGTGGGCGCTGGCGCAGACGGCCGTGGCGCAGAACGGGCCGCTGTGGGACCGGCTGGAGGATCTGGGGATCGTGCGGGGCTGAGGGCGTCCAGTTCGCGGCGTTGGTCGTGGGTGCGTGGCGCGGTCTGTCGGCAATGACGGGGAGGTTGGCGGGGGCCTCGGCGCGGGTCTGTCCTCCGCGCCGAGCTGCCGCGACCCCGGGCGGGCGTCCGCCGAAGTGGATGGCACTTCGGGGTCGATATGCGACCCCCAGGTGCCATTCACCTCGCGGGCGACGATGGATGGCACTTAGGCGTTGTATTTCAACGGCCAGGTGCCATCGATCGCCCGCCCCGGCGCGCGCGGAGGATCGGCGGCGCGCGCGCCCGGCTCCGACCTCCCCGTCATTGCCGACCGACCACGCCGCGCCACGCCAACCACGCCGCGAACGGGACGCCGCCACCCCGCGGCCACCGACCGGCCGCGCCGCGCGCGCCGCGAACGGGACGCCGCTAGTCCGCGCCCGCCGGGCACGACACGTACGCCGCGAACCCTCCGTTCACCGCCGCCCGCTCGAACCCCGCCGGCGGCGCGTTGGTCCGCGGGCTCGCCCCGTCCGCGAAGCCGTAGCGGATCAGCAGCTTGCGGTCGGCGAAGAGCAGCGCGACCCCCGAGGTGCGCTCCAGCGCGCTGCGCGAGCCCACCTGCTTCTGGGTCGCGTTCAGGATCCACCGCGTGTCGGGCACCAGCCGGTAGTTCGGCAGCGTCACCGGCCCGCAGCGCCGCCCGTCGCGCACCGCCGGCGTCCGCAGCACGGCCGCCAGCTCGTCGTGCGTCGAACGGATGAACCGCAGCTCGGTCGCGAGCTTGTCGAACGCCTCGGCGCGCACGACGACGAACGCCAGCCCCGCCACGACCGCGACCCCCAGCAGCGCGCGTGACCGCGTCACCAGGTACCCCGCCGGCAGGCACAGCGCGACTGCCGGGATCGTCAGGTAGCGCGGCAGCACGCTGAGCCCCGCGATCGAGGTCGCGAAGAACGTGAACGTGCCCGCCGCGAACAGCGCGATCGGCACGTGGATCGCGCGGCCCTCGCGCTTGTGCCACGCCCACGCGCAGCCGGCGACCGCCGCGACCGCGACCGGCAGGCGCGCGGTGTCGACCAGGAACGACACGAAGTCGCCCGGCACCTCCGAGAACGCGCGCGAGCGGTTGAGCTCGTCGGCCAGGTCGGAGGTCGCGTGCAGC
>DASYBY010000255.1:0-14342 GCA_036500525.1 Baekduia sp.
GTGACTTCCACAACCAGCCGCGGCCAGACCGCTGGCCACCAGCGCTGCTGCACAACCCATCGCTACGACACGTCGGTTGCCCACCCGCGTCCCCTCTCTTCGCTCAATTCAGCACCATCACCACTCCCAAAGCTCCCCGACTGTTCAGCGCCACTCGCGAAACGTCAGAGTGGAAAGCAGGACTAATGATCGGGAAGTGGCGCTACTCTATGGCGACGGTGGAGCCACGTCAAGCCGTTTGTCCACGCAAGTCATGAAGAGGAGCTTAAGCGCGATGCGCAAAGACGGATACGTCTGTACCGGTTGCTGCGCACCGGATCCAGCCCCTCGCGCGTGCGCGTGTAAACGGCTCTTCGACCACCTGTCGGACAAACAGTCCTACTCGTGGTACCGACTGTCCGACAAACGGTCTGACGGTGCCGAGCGGCGAATGGAGGCGCTCGCGCCAGTGTTAAGTCGCGCACACTCCCCGGAGGGCCGCGCCCGCCACGGCCGTCCGTGCTGACCACGGCCCGCGCGTCGCACGACGCGCGGTCGCCCCTGGTCCTCGGCGTGCTCACCACGGCGATGGCGCTCGCCACGCTGCCGGCCACCGCGGTCGGCGTCCTCGCCCCGTTCCTGCTCGTCGACCTCGGCATCACGCGGGCGGGGATCGGCTCGCTGGTCGCGCTCTCGGCCGGCGTGGCCGGGGTGCTCTCGCCGCTGGCCGGCCGCCTGGTCGACCGCGTCGGCGACCGCACCGCGCTGCTGCTGGTGGTGGGGATCGGGATCGTCGGCCTCGCGGCGATGGCGGGCGCGCCGTCGTGGCCGGTCATGGCCGTGGCGCTGGCGGTCTCCGGCGTCTGCCGTGCCGGCTCCAACCCGGCGACCAACCGCGTCATCGCCACGCGCGCGCCCCGCGGCCAGCGAGGCTGGATCACGGGCGTCAAGCAGTCCGGCGAGACGCTCGCGGTGGTCGTCGGCGCGGGCCTGCTGCCCGCGCTGGCGCTGGCGCTGGGCTGGCGCGGGGCCTTGCTGGCGCTGACCATCGCCACCCTTCCGGCGATCTGGGCCACGCTGCGCGGGCTCGCCGCGGCCCCGCCCCGGCCGGCGGCCGACACCCCTCGTGCGCGCGCGCACGTGCGCCCCGCCGTCTACTGCCTCATGGCCTACAGCTTCGCGATGGGCGCCAGCGGCGGCTGCGTCTCGGCCTACCTCCCGCTCTACGCGCACGAGTCCGGTGGGCTCGGCGTCGCCGCGGCCGGCGGCGTGATGGTCCTGGCCGGCGTCGTCGCCACGTTCTGTCGCATCGCCTGGGGCCGCGTCGCCGAGGTCGCGCCGAGCACGGCGGGCACGCTGCGCCACCTCGCCGAGCTCGCGCTGCTCGGCACGATCGTGCTGCTGCTCGCGCCCCACATCGGCCCGGCGGCGATGTGGGTCGGCGCCGCGCTCTGGGGGGCGAGCGGCCTCGGCTTCGGCTCGGTCTGCATGCTCGCCGTGATGGAGGAGTCCGACGACGCGAGTACCGGCAAGGGCACCGGCCTGGTGGTCTTCTCGTTCGCGATCGGCTCGACGCTGACGCCGCCGCTGTTCGGCTACCTGACCGACTCCACCGACAGCTACCTCTCCGGATTGGTGCTGGTGGCGGCCTGGTACGTGGTGGCTGCGGGAGTGATGCTCAGCACCCGCACGCGCTTCGGGCGCCAGTTCTGAAGCAGCAATAACGTTTCTCGCTTCCAGTGCGCAGTGTTGCTAACATTCCGGCCCATGAGCGCCACCACTGAAACGGGTGCCCAGAGCACCGTGCGAGCCATGCGCTGGGGCCTGGTCGGCACCCGGGGACTCGCGATCAAGGGCTGCCTGCCGGCCTTCGCCGACACCGACGGAGCGGACCTCGTCTCGGTGCTCAGCACCGACGAGGCGCGCGCCGAGGCGTTCGCCTCCGAGCACGGCCTGGAGTCGGGCACCAGCGACCTCGCGGCCTTCCTCGCCACCGACATCGACGCGGTCTGGATCGCGTCGCCGACGCACCTGCACCACGCGCAGGCCACCGCGGCGCTCGAGGCCGGCAAGCACGTGTTGTTGGAGAAGCCCCTGGCGATGACCGCCAGCGACGGCTGGGATCTCGTCGAGACCGCGCGCCGCGTCGAGCGCGTGCTGGCCACCGGCTACCAGGCGCGCTACGTGCCGGGCCACATCGCCATGCGCAGGCTCATCGCCGAGGGCGCCATCGGGCGCGTCACGGTGGCGCGCACGTACTACGGCATCCACCGCCCCGGCCCGCCGCCGGAGTGGCGCCAGCAGCGCGCGACCGCCCGGTGGGGCGCGCTAGCCGACGTCGGAACGCACCACATCGACCTGCTGCGCATGCTGCTCGGCGAGGTCGAGGAGGCCGACGGCATCCACGCCAGCCAGCTCGGCTTCCAGACCGACGACGTCGTCGCCGCCACCCTGCGCATGAGCAACGACGTCGTCGCCACGCTCACGATCACCAACAACGCCTCGGTCCAGAGCAACCGCGTCGAGGTCCACGGCACCGAGGGCGCGCTCGTCGCCGTCGACACGTCGCCCGACGGCCGCGGCTCGGTCCACCTCCTGCGCCCGGGCCAGGAGCCCGAGGACGTCACGGGCGAGCGCCCGCTGTCGTTCGCCGCCCAGCTCGACACGGTCACGCGTGCGGCCTCCGGCGAGGACGTGTCCTACGCCACCGGCGAAGACGGCGCCCGCAACCTCGAGCTGCTCGCCAAGATCGTCGACTGACGTGAACACCCGACCCCGCATCCTCGTCCCCCAGCCGATCCAGCCCGAGGGGCTCGCGCTCCTGCAGGAGGTCGGCGACGTCGAGGTGATCGACACCGACCGCATGCTCAGCCGCGACGAGATGATCGCCGCGATCAAGCGCTGTGACTACATGCTGGCCATCGGCGACCAGCACC
This sequence comes from Baekduia sp., assembly GCA_036500525.1. Lineage (GTDB taxonomy): Bacteria > Actinomycetota > Thermoleophilia > Solirubrobacterales > Solirubrobacteraceae > Baekduia. Next base: position 2,916 of record DASYBY010000255.1, read on the forward strand.
TGACCAGCGACATCCTCGACGCCAACCCGGATCTCAAGGGCATTGCCTTCGCGGCCGGGCACCCGGGCGAGTGGATGGACGTCGACGCCTGCACGGCCCGCGGGATCCCCCTCACGGAGATCTCGCGCGGCCCGGTCACCGAGACCACGGCGGAGCTGACGATGGCGCTGCTGCTCGGCTGCGCCTGGCGCCTGGTCGAGGCCGACGCGTACACCCGCGCCGGCAAGTTCCGCCAGGAGCAGTCGACGCTGTTCATGTGCCACTCGCTGGCCGGCAAGACGCTGGGCATGGTCGGCCTCGGCGCCGTCGGCCGGCTCGTGGCGCCGCGGGCCAAGGCCTTCGACTTGAAGCTGATCTACACCAAGCGCACGCGCCTCTCCCCCGACGACGAGGCCGCGCTCGGCGTGGAGTGGGTCCCCGACCTCGACGACGTGCTGCGCGAGAGCGACTTCGTGTCGCTGCACGCGGCCGCCACGCCCGAGACCGAGAAGCTGATCGGCCGCCGCGAGCTCGACCTGATGAAGAAGACGGCGTTCTTCATCAACACGGCCCGCGGGCGGATCGTCGACGAGCCGGAGCTGATCGCCGCGCTGCGCGACAAGCGCATCGCCGGCGCCGGCATCGACACGTTCTGGCACGAGCCGCCGGTCACCGAGTACCCCGATCCCGACCCCGGGTTCTTCAAGCTCGACAACGTGATCCTCACGCCCCACCTCGGCGGGGCGACCGAGGAGTCGCTGAGCCAGATCGCGCTGCTGGCGGCGCGCAACCTGGTGGCCATGGTCAAGGGCGAGCGCCCGCCGGACCTCTGCAACCCCGAGGTCTACGACGGCGCCAACGCCGTCGCGGGCTGAGCGAGGCGGCTGCCCATGTCGGACCGGCCCGTCCCCACCTACCCCGACCTCGCCGGCAAGGTCGCCGCGGTCACCGGCGGCTCGCGCGGCATCGGCGCGGCGACCTGCCGGCTGCTGGCGGCCAACGGCGTCAAGCTCGCGGTCAACGGCCGCTCGCAGGAGGCGCTCGACGCGATCGTCGCCGACCTGCGCGCGGCGGGCGTCGAGGCGATCGGCGTCAGCGGCGACGCCGGCAGCGCCGCCGACATGGAGCACTTCCGCGAGCGGGCCGAGGCCGAGCTCGGCCCGGTCGACATCCTGCTGCCCTTCGCCGGCGGCTTCTCCGGGTTCACCCCCATCGAGGAGATCGAGGAGGAGGAGTGGCGCGAGGTGCTCGACGCCAACCTGACCTCGACCTACCTCGCCGTGCACGCGTTCCTGCCCGGCTTCATCGAGCGCGAGTCGGGGAGCATCGTGACGATGGCGACCAACGGCGCCCGTACGCTCGACAAGCTGCTCACCGCGTCCTACGTCGCGGCCAAGGGCGGCGTGCTCTCCTTCACGCGCCACATCGCCAAGGAGCTCGGCCCGCACGGCATCCGCGTCAACGCGATCGCCCCCGCCACGGTCAGCTCCGAGCGCATCGAGCGCATCATGGACGTGCCCGCCCGCGAGCGCACCGCGGCCATGTCGCCGCTCGGGCGCATGGGCACGCCCGAGGACTGCGGCCTCGTGACGCTGTTCCTCGTCTCAGACTCTGCCTCATGGCTGACCGGCATCACGATCGACATCGCCGGCGGCCGCGTGATGGTCTGAGCCAGAATTCCGAAGACGACGAGGAGAGACACCATGAGTGAAGCAGCAACGAACGGCCTCATCGCGGCCGCGACGGGCCGTCGCCGCCCCGCCTGGCTGAGGGGCCCCCGCGCCGATCTCGGCGACTACGGCCAGGGCCAGTTCGCCGTCGACTACGAGGAGCGGCCCGACCAGTACGCGCTGCGCGAGGCGCGCGTCGAGCGCGTCCAGGAGATGCTCCGCGCGTCGAACCTCGACGCGTTGTTGGTGTGGAAGGACGAGAACGTCCGCTACCTCACCGGCATGCGCGCCCAGCTGATCGCCGGCAAGAGCGCGCTGCTCAACGGCTGCCTGCTGCTGCCCGAGGGCGCCCCGATCATGCTGATCTCCGGCGGCGACCTGCAGCGGTCCCAGGCCGCGATGCCGTGGATCCGCGAGTTCCACGCGATCCCGATCCTCGAGGCCCCGGGCCTGATCACCGGCATGGTCGAGCGCACGCTCAAGCCCCTGTTGCAGCGCTACGAGCTCGACGCCGGCCGCATCGGCATCGACGAGTGCTCCTACATCCAGGTCCAGACGCTGGAGCGCACGCTCCCCGACCTGCAGCTCGACGACGGCGACAGCCTCATGCAGAACGCGCGGCTGATCAAGATGGCCGAGGAGATCGCGATCATGGAGGAGGCGTCGGCCATCGCCGAGGCCGTGACCGAGAGCGCCATGGCCGCGGTCGGCCCCGGCGTCCGCGAGAACGAGGTCGTCGCCGCGGCGATGCACACGCTCTACCGCCTCGGCGGGGAGATGTCGCACGTGACCACGCCGTTCGTCGCGTCCGGTGAGCACATGTCACCGCCCAACCGCATCTGCAGCGACAAGATCATCCGCGAAGGCGACCTGGTGTTCATCGACATCGGCGCGATGTGGGGCGGCTACTTCTCCGACATGGGTCGCACGACGATCTGCGGGAAGCCGAGCCGGCCGCAGCAGGACGTCTACACCACCGTCTACCACTCGCTGGAGGCCGGCCGCGCGGCGATGAAGCCGGGCAACACGAACGACGACGTCGCCGAGGCGATCGTCGGCGTCGCGCGTGACCGCGGGCTCGCCGACCACTTCATCAGCCTGTTCATCGGGCACGGGGTGGGCGCCGGCGCCAACGAGCCGCCGTACATCGGCGAGGACCTGCCGGGCGCCGAGAGCGTCCCGCTGGAGGTCGGCATGACCTTCGCCGTCGAGCCGCTGATCTGGGTCCCCGGGATCCGCGGCGGCGGCGGCGTGCGGCTCGAGGACACCATCATGGTCGACCACGACGGCGGCCGCGCCCTCACGCGCACGGCCTTCGACGAGCGGCTGCTGGTCTGAGGGTCGGCGCGCCGCGGCGCCTCCGTCGATCCGGGTCGCTCAGCGCTGCCTATGGCAGCTCACAGCGACCCGGATCACGGCGCGGCGATCTCGCGGCGCGCGAACAGCGCCGAGACGGCGAGCGTGCTGACGATCACGCCGCCCACGAGCGAGACCTCGAGCGGCGGTCGCTCGCCCAGCGCCAGCCAGATCCACAGCGGCCCGACCGCGGTCTCCAAGAGCATGATCAAGCTCACCTCGGGCGCGGGCAGGTAGCGCGGGCCGCGCATCACCAGGCTCAGCGACAGCGGGAGCGTGATGCCGAACCCGCCGACGAGGACGAGCGCGTCGATCGGGTCGACCGCGAGCACGTGCGCAAACGGCGCGGCCACCACGGCGGTCAGCAGCGCGCCGAAGGCGAGCGTCGGCACGACGTCGCCCGTGCCCGAGTGGCGGATGATCACCAGCAGCGAGGCCAGCGCGATGGCGCCGGCGATCGCCGTGACGTCGCCGGTCAGCGCCAGCGGCGCTCCCGGGCGCACCACGATCGCGGCGACGCCGACCAGCACGACGCTGGTCGAGAGCCACGTGCGGCGGCTGATCGGCTCCAGCCGGAAGATGCTCGTGATGACCGCGCCGAACACCGGCGCGCTCGCGAAGATCACCAGCGTCTCGGCGGCCGAGGTGTGGGTCACCGAGGTCACGAAGCACAGGTTGCCGATGACGGTCAGCGCGTAGATCGCGCAGCGGGCGCGGACCGAGCGGCGCGCCGGTCGCGCGACGGGCGGCGCGGACTGCCGGGCTTGGCGGCCGGCGAGCACGCGCGTGACCGCGAAGTACCCGAGCGCGGTGCAGATGCCGCGCCAGAAGATGAGCGTCCAGAAGTCGACCGACAGCAACCGCACGAACAACGAGTCCGGGCTGAGCAGGAGCACGCCGGTGCCGACGATGAGCACGCCGGCCGCACGCGTCGGGACCGCGCGCGCGACCGCGGTCAAGCCGACGGGGCCCGGGGATAGAGGCGCACGGCGTTGGCCTCCGCGATCTCGCGCATCGTCTCCTCCCCCACCGCCGCCCGCAGGTCGGCCACCGGCTCGGGCGTCGCCATGTCGAACGGCAGGTCGGTGCCGAGCACGACGCGGTCGGCGCCGACGCGCGCCACCAGGTGCGCGAGGTTCGCGCGATCGTGCGTGATGGTGTCGAACCAGAGCTGGTCGAGGTAGGACCACGGGTCGCGCGTCGCGCCGGCCAGCTCGGGGCGGAACTGCCGCGCGTGGCGCAGCCGGCCCGCCTGCCACGGGAAGTAGCCGCCGGCGTGGACGAGGACGAGCTGCAGCCCGGGATGGCGGTCGAGCGTGCCGGCGCAGATGAGGCGCTCGATCGCGACCGTCGTCTCAAGTTGATTGCCGATGACGTTCTCGAAGTAGAAGTCCTCGAGGGCGCGGTTGGGCTCGTTGTAGATGGGGTGGATCATCACCGGGAGCCCGAGCCGCTCGGCCGCGGCCCAGAACGGCTCGAAGAAGTCATCGTCGATGCGCCGCCCGGCGGCCGAGGTGCCGACGTGGACGCCGACGCAGCCGGCGGCGAGCGCATCGGCGAGCACCGCCGCGGCGCGCTCGGGCGCCTGCAGCGGCACGGTGGCCAGCCAGCCGAAGCGGTCGGGCGCGAAGGCGCAGATCTCCTGCAGGCCCTCGTTGCCGGCCACGGCCATCGCCTCGCCGAGGTCGGGATCGACGTGGTAGTAGAAGAGCGGCGGGGCGACCGAGACGATCGCGCCGTCGAGCTCCTTGCGCTCCAGCTCGGCGAGCTTGGCCGCCGGGTCGACGAACGCGTCGACGACGTCGAAGTCGACGTGCATGCCGCCGTGCCAGCGGCTGCCGGTCAGGGTGACCCCGTAGGCGGGGTCGCGCCGCAGGAGCTCCAGCACGCGCTCCGGGAACGCGTGGTTGTGGACGTCGATCTTCACTTCAAGTCACCGGCCTGTCGGGAGCCTGGGAAACGCAGTGTCACTTCACGCGGGGCCGGTGGCGACGGCCCGCAGGCCATCGCCGCCGTGCGCCGCGGGCGCGTGGGGCTAGGACGTCGGGGTCGCCGCGCCCTGCAGCGCCCAGATGCGGTTGACGTTCTCCTCGGCGATCTTCAGCGCCGTCTCCTCGCCGGCCACCGCGACCAGCTCGGTCCACGGCTCGGGCGTCGCCATGTCGCACGGCAGGTCGGTGCCCATGACCATGTTGTCGACGCCCGCCTTGGCGATGAGGAAGCGCAGCGCGTCGCGGTCGTGCGTCAGGCAGTCGACGACGACCTGGCCGAAGTACGACGCGGGATCGGTCGGCGCGGAGGCCTCGTAGGAGCGCTGCGTGCGCGCGTGGCGCAGGCGGCCCTGCTGGTAGGCGAAGTAGCCGCCGGAGTGGACGATCAGCACGCGGACGTTCGGGTGGCGATCGAGCGTGCCCGACATGATCAGCCGCTCGATGGCGATCGTCGTCTCGAGCATGTTGCCGATGACGTTGGTGAGGTGGAAGTCGCTGAACCCGGGGTGCGGATGCTGGTAGGCGGGGTGCAGCATGACCGGCAGCTGCAGCTCCTCGGCCGCGGTCCAGAACGGATCGAGGTCGGGATCGTCGAGGCGCTTCTCGCCGGTGCTCGTGCCGATCTCGACGCCCACGGCGCCGGCGGCCTTGGCCTCGGCGAGCATCGTGGCCGACAGGGCCGGGTCCTGGAGCGGGACGGTGGCCATCCACGACAGGCGGTCGGGGCGGGCGGCGCACATGTCGCGCAGGCCGTCGTTGACCAGCTGCGCGAGCGCGGCGCCGCCGGCGTCGGCCGCGACGTTGTACTGGAAGAACGGCGGGTCGATCGAGACGATGGCCGCGTCGAGGCCGTGGGCCTCCAGGTTGGCGACCTTGGCGTCGGCGTCATAGAACTCCGCCTGGAGCTCGTACTCGCCCTCGGGGCCCCCGCTGAGGTGCCGCTCCGCCGTGCGCTCGATGCCGAACACCGGGTTGTCGGCGAAGAAGTCGAGCACGGACTCCGGGACCCCGTGGTTGTGAACGTCCGTCTTCATGGATCTCCTCGTGCAGGATCAGTGGCCAGTGGCACTTCAGGAGTGCCACTCTCGATTCTGCAGTCATACTACACACGGCGCCCGCCGCCGGGGAGGGGCGGCGAGGCCGGCGGAGCCACCGTGCCGGCTCCGGACGCGACGGGCGCGGTGGCGTCGCGCATGATCACCGTGACGGCGCGCGTCTCCTCGTCGGCGGGGTTGTGGTACCGGTGCGGGAGCGTCGAGGGGAAGCACATGCTGTCGCCCGGCCCGAGCTCGTAGCGCTCGAAGCCGACGAAGATGTGCAGCTGGCCCGAGAGCACCAACACCATCTCGGTGCCGGGGTGGCGGTAGAGCGCCGCGTTGGACTCGGCGTGCGGCGCGTAGACCAGCTCCAGGAAGTCGACGGCGCCCATCGTCATCGGCGTCAGGCGCTCCCAGCGGACGCCGCCGTCGATGTCGATGACCGCCCGCTCGTTGCGATGCACCATGTAGCGGCGCTCCACGTCGGTCGCGTGGTCGACCGGGGCGGCGTCCGACGCCGCCGCGTCGGCGGTGGCCGGATCGACCACCTCGATCTGCTGCGTCGGGGCGACCGGATCGGCGGTGTCGCGGAAGAACGCGTCGACGGAGACGTTCAGCGCCTCGGCCAGCGCGAAGAGCGTCGAGACCGACGGGCGCGACTGCCCGCGCTCGATCTGGCTGATGAGGCTCGGCGACACGCCGATCTCCCGCGCGAGCGCCGAGACCTTCACGGCCTGGCGCATCCGGATCGTCGCGAGGCGCGCACCGATCCCCAGCGCCCCGGGATCCTGACGGGTGGTGGCCTCATCGATGTTCGAGCGAGCGTCCGGCATCCCCGCAGTATCCCCGTTCAGGCCCCTTCCACGAGCGGACCGGCGACCGCCGCGGGGGCGATCTTCAGCGCGAGTGCGAAGTCCACGCGGCCGGCCGTGGTCTCGGCGTCGTGGCCGGTGAGGACCGTCACGCGTCCGATTCGGTAGCGCAGTGTGTTGTGATGAATGTGCAGCTGTGCCGCGGTGGCGCTCCAGCGGCCGTCGTTCTGGAGGAACGCCGCGACGGTGCGCACGAGATCGGCGCCGTGCGCGGCGTCCCAGCGCTCCAGCGGCCCGAGCACCGAGGCGCGGAAGGCCTGCAGCACCGGGCGGTCCAGGAAGTCCAGCAGCAGCGTGTGCGAGCCGATCTCCAGGTGGCTGACCACGCGCTGGCCGGCGGGGCGCGTGGCGGCCAGCCCCAGCGCGGTGATCGCCTCGGTCACCGAGCGGCGCAGGTCGCCCGAGCGCGCGGGCGCGGGCACCGCGCAGCCGACGCCGAGCACGGGGTCGGCGCCGCCGTCGGCCAGGAGGCGCGCGAGGCGCGCGGCCAGCTGCGCGTCGTCGGACTGCACGAGCAGCAGCGTCGCGTCGCGGTGGCGGGCGACGACGCAGCGGTCGCCGCAGCCGAGCGCGGCGTAGGTGGTGTCGCGGGCCTCGTTGGCGGAGGCCACGGCGGTGATCGGCGCGCCCGCGTCGAAGCCGAGGGCGCGCAGACGCGCGGTCAGCGACGCGGTGCCGAGATCGCCGCTCCAGGTCAGCTCGACCAGCTCCTCGGCCAGCCCGCGGCGGCCGTCCTCCAGCGCGTGGGTCCGCGCGTCCTCCAGGACGACGTAGGAGGCGACCTGCTCGATGACCAGGCGGGCGTCGTCGCCGAGGTCGGCGAGCGCGGCACCGATCAGCAGGGTCGAGCGGGCGACGGTGTCGAGCCCGGAGCCGAAGGCGCAGGCGTCCTCGCCGAGCGCGGCGGGCAGGTCGCCGCGGTGGGCGGCCTGGGCGGCGGCGCGCGCGAGGCCGGGGTCGGGCGGCGCGTCGGGGGCGCCGGGCGCGAGCGAGCGCCCGCCCGGCCCGACGATCCACGCGGGCAGGCCGGTCTCCTGGCGCAGGAAGTCCAGCAGCGTGGCGTACCCGCCGCCGGCGCTCAGGCGCTGCAGCAGGCGCCGCGTGCGCGAGAGCTGCAGCCGCAGCCCCGACGGGTCGCGCGCGCCGTCGACGGCCTGGGCGATGCGCGAGAACGAGAGGTGCTCGGGCACCTCCAGCAGCGGGAGCCCGAGCGCGTCGCACGCCGCGCGCAGGCCGGCGGGCGCCGCCGGGTGGGGCTCCGCCAGGCCGAAGCCGATCGCCGCGGCGCCGGCGGTGGCGACCTCGCCCGCCCAGTCCGCCCCGTCGACCCGCTCGGTCCACAGCCCGTTGGTCAGCACGAGCTCGCCCGGCAGCAGGTACCGGGCCGGCCGGTCGAGGTCGGTGGTGTGCACGCCCTGCAGCGCGCGGTCGGCGCCCGCGAGCCCGGCGACGAGCCGCAGCCCCAGTGCCGGATCCTCCGCCAGCGTCCGAACGATCAGCCCAGTCATGGTGAGATCGCACAATAGGCCGGGACGGGCTCCGGGGATAGCGTCGCGGGCCATGACCATGCACCAGCCCTGGGACGCGCTCGCCGCGCCGCGCTTCACCGGACCGCGCACGTTCGCCCGGCTTCCGCACCTCTCATCGCTGGACGGTGCCCACGCCGCGGTCTTCGGCATGCCGTGGGACGGCGGGACCTCGTTTCGCTCGGGCGCGCGGTTCGGGCCCGAGGCGGTGCGCTCCGCGTCGGGGATGATCCGCACGTACAACGCGGTCCAGAAGGTGCAGGTCTTCGGCGAGCTGTCGACGATCGACTACGGCGACTGCGGGACGGTCCCCGGCTACATCGAGGACACGCTGCCGCTGATCGAGGCGTTCGTGCGCCCGATCGCCGAGGCCGGCGTCGTCCCGTTGGGCATCGGCGGCGACCACTCGGTCACGCTGGCCGAGCTGCGCGCCCTGGCCTCCGTGCACGGCCCGCTCGGCCTCCTGCACTTCGACTCGCACACCGATCTCTGGGACACCTACAACGGGCGGCCCTACAGCCACGGCACCATGTTCCGGCGCGCGATCGAGGAGGGCATCCTGGAGCCGGCTCGCATGCTGCAGGTCGGGATGCGCGGGCCGCTGTACGGCGCCGACGACGAGGCGATCCCCGGCGACCTCGGCGTCAAGACGATCCCGTGGCACGAGCTGGCCGAGATCACGCCGGCCGAGCTGGCCGCGCAGGCGCGCGAGCGGCTCGGGGCCAAGCCCGCGTTCCTGACCTTCGACGTGGACTTCGTCGACGCCGCGTTCTGCCCGGGCACGGGCACGCCGGAGGTCGGCGGTCCGACGAGCTTCCAGGCGCTCAGCCTCCTGCGCGCGTGCGCGGACCTGCCGTTCGTCGGGTTCGACGTCGTCGAGGTCGCGCCCGCCTACGACGGCCCCGGGCAGGTGACGGCGCTGTTCGCCGCCAACGTGCTGTTCGAGATGCTGACGTTCGTGACGATGGCGCGGCGGCGGGCCGCGTAGGGCCGCCGCCGGCGCGGGAGACGCGCGCCACACACGCCGCGGCAACACCGCGCCCAACGGCATCGGCACGGCTGCTCCCGCGGTAGCCTCCCGAGAGGCTGTTCGCGCCACGAGGCGCTTCGCGTGCCCGGGTCCTCCCCCTCGACGACCGACCCGGCGCCCGGCCTGCCCCGTCTCATGCGCATCGCAGTCCTCTCCGACATCCACGGCAACCTCCATGCCCTCGACGCCGTCCTGGCCGACGTCGAGCGTGAGGACGTGCACGCGGTGTGGTGCCTGGGCGACATCGTCGGCTACGGGGCCGACCCCAACGACTGCTGCGCGCGCGTCCGCGAGCAGGCCGACGTGACGCTCTGCGGCAACCACGACATGGCCGTCACCGGCGAGCTGTCGCTGGAGGAGTTCTCCCGCGGCGCCGCGATCGCCGCGCGCTGGACCCAGGAGGTCCTGCACCCCGACCACGCGGCGTGGCTGCGCAGCTGCGCGCCGGCCGGCGAGGCGCGCGAGATCGGCCTCTACCACGGCAGCCCGCGCGATCCCGTCTGGGAGTACGTCCTGAGCTCGCTCCTGGCCGAGCTGTGCTTCGACGCGATGCGCCAGCGCGTCGCCCTGGTCGGCCACTCCCACGTCGCGCTCTCCTTCGTCCGCCCCGAGGGCGAGCCCGCCACCGGCGAGCCGCGCCGCGCCGGCGACGCCGTCGACATCTCCACGGGCGAGTGGATCCTCAACCCCGGCAGCGTCGGCCAGCCGCGCGACGGCGACTCCCGCGCCGCCTGGATGCTGCTCGACCTCGACCTCTGGCGCGCCCAGTGGCGCCGCACCGACTACGACATCTCCGGCGCCCAGGCCGCGATCCGCGCCGCGCGTCTGCCCGCGTCGCTGGCCGACCGCCTGGAGTACGGGCAGTAGCCGTGCGCCGTCCGCTCCCGTACCTCGTCGCGCTCATCCTCGGCGTCGCCGCCGCGGTCGCCGTCGGCTGCGGCGATCGCTCGAACCTGATCCCGTCCAGCGACGCCGCCGCGCTCAAGGCGCAGCTCTCCCAGATCAAGGCCGACGTCGACGCGGGCAACTGCACGGGGCTCGACGGCAAGCTCCAGCAGGTCCACGACGACGCGACCAACCTGCCCGGCAAGATCGATCGTGGCCTGCGCAGCCGCATCAACGACGGTGTCCAGGCGTTGCAACAGACAGCGCCGGACGACTGCGCGACGGCCGCCGAGTCCACCCAGACCGAGACGCAGCCGCCGCCGACGCAGACCGAGACCGTCCCGACGACGACCACCGAGACGCAGACCGAGACCCAGACGACCCCCACCGTGCCGACCGACACGACCACCGCGACGGTCCCGACGACGAGCACGCCCGCGCCGAGCGACGCGACGCCGCCGCCCACCCCCGACCCGGGCACGGGCACCCCGGCGCCGCCCGACACCGGCGGGACCCCGGGCACCGACGGAGCGCCGACGCCGTGACGCCCGGCCAGACCATCGCGGGCCGCTACGAGCTGGGCGATCGCCTCGGCCTCGGCGGCATGTCGACGGTCCACGTCGCGTTCGACTCGCGGTTGGAGCGCTACGTCGCGGTCAAGCTGCTGGCCGAGCACCTCGCCGACGACCCGCAGTTCGTCACCCGCTTCCGCCGCGAGGCGATGGCCGCCGCGCGCCTCGTCCACCCCAACATCGTCCAGGTCTACGACTTCGGGCTCGACGACACCACGGGCCGCCACTACATCGTCATGGAGCGGATCGTCGGGCCGTCGGGCGCCCAGGTGCTGCGCGACCGCGACCACCTGCCGATCGACGAGGCCGTCGACTGGATCGCCCAGTCCTGCCGCGGCCTGGAGTACGCGCACCGCCACGGGCTCGTCCACCGCGACGTCAAGCCCGGCAACCTGCTGCTGTCGGAGGCCGACAACACCATCAAGCTGGCGGACTTCGGCATCGCCAAGCTCTCCAGCGAGGAGTCCTCGATCACGCAGATCGGCTCCGTGCTCGGCACCGCCGCCTAT
>DASYBY010000256.1:0-14089 GCA_036500525.1 Baekduia sp.
CTTCGGCGCGGTCGCCGAGGCGATGCTCCCCCACGTCCGCGACCGCCCGGTCTCGATGCAGCGCTTCCGCGGCGCGATCGACGGCGGCGGGTTCTTCCAGAAGGAGATCCCCAAGGGCGCGCCCGACTGGATCGCCCGCGCCGCGGTCGGCAAGCACGGCGGGTCGGTGTGCCACCTGCTGGCCAACGACCGCAGCACGCTGCAGTGGCTGGGCCAGCAGGGCTGCGTGACGCCGCACGTCTTCACCGCGCGCGCCGACCGGCTCGACCGTCCGGACCGGCTGGTGATCGACCTCGACCCGACGCTCCAGGACTTCGACGCGGTCCGCCAGGCGGCGCTGGCCTGTGGGGCCGCGCTGCGCGAGCGCGGGCTGGAGCCGTTCGCGATGGTGACCGGCTCGCGCGGCGTGCACGTCGTCGCGCCGCTGAAGCGCACGCGCGCGACCGAGGACGTGCTGGCCTGGTCGCACGGGTTCGCCCAGGAGCTGGCCGACGCCGGGGTGGGTGGGGCCGATTTCCTGACCACCGCGTTCCGCAAGGACAAGCGCGGCGACCGGATCTACGTCGATGTCGCGCGCAACGGGCCGGCGCAGACCGTCGTGGCGCCCTACGCGCCGCGGCCCCGTCCCCACGCGCCGGTCGCGACGCCGCTGCGCTGGGAGGAGCTCGAGGACCCCGCGCTGCGCCCCGACGCGTGGACGCTGAAGACCGTGCTCACGCGGCTCGAGAAGCTCGGCGGCGACCCGTGGGCCGACATCGCCACCTCCGCTCGAACCCTCGACCCTCCCAAAGGGGTCTGACCCCTTTCGCAGGGTTGGTTGAGGGTTGCGTCGCGCCGCGGACGTTCGGGCGCAGACCGCGACCGTACGCGTCCGCGCCCGCCGAGCCGACAGGTAGGGCATGGCCTCCCTCCCCGCCCACCCCCGGTTCTCCCTGCCGCACCTCACCCTCCGCGCCCGCCCGTCGGCCAAGCCGCAGGTCGATGCCGCCACGGCCACCGCCGCCGCGCCGACCGACGACCAGAACCGCCGCCAGGCCGCGCTGCGCCTGCAGGCCGAGGACCGCGCCCGCCGCGAGACGAGCGTGGCCCCTCCCCGGAGCTAGTGCTTGAGCGCGTGCTCGCGGGCGAAGCGCGCGACCGCCACGCGGCACAGCTCGTCCATCAGCTCCGCGTACGGCAGCCCCGAGCGCTCCCAGAGCACGCCGTAGACCGACGTCGTCGTCTGGCCGGGCATCGTGTTGAGCTCGTTGAGCAGGACGGTCTCGCCGTCGACGAAGAAGTCCGCCCGCGCGAGGCCCGTGCAGTCGGCGACCGCGAAGGCCTGCACGGCGATCGCCCGCAGGCGCGCCAGCGCCGTGTCGGAGATCCGCGCCGGCACCTCCAGGCGCATGCCGCCCGGCGTGTACTTGGCGTCGTAGTCGTACCAGCCCTCGCGCAGCAGGACGATCTCGCCCGGCGTGCTGACGCGGGCGTCGTGCGTGTCGCCCAGGACCGAGCACTCGACCTCGATCCCCGGCGCGGACGCCTCGACGATCACGCGCTCGTCGTGGGCGAACGCCTCGTCGAGCGCTCCGTCGAGATCCTCGGCGCGGTCGACCCGCGCGATGCCCACCGACGAGCCCAGCCGCGCCGGCTTGACCCACACCGGCAGGCCGAGGCCCGCGAGGTCGGGGCGCTCGCGGCCCGCCTCGACCAGCGCGTAGCCGACCTGCGGGATCCCCGCCTGCGCCATCAGCTCCTTGAACACCACCTTGTCCAGGCACACCGCGCTGGCCATGACGCCCGAGCCGACGTAGGGCACGTCGAGCAGCTCGAGCAGCCCCTGCACCGTGCCGTCCTCGCCGTACGGCCCGTGCAGGACCGGGAAGACGACGTCGGCGTCGAGCAGCCCGCGGCCGGGGTACAGCGCCAGCTCCTCGCCGGCGTGCCACCACGTGCCGTCGCGCGCGAGGTCGACCGCGAGCACCTCGTGCCCGCCCGCCTCCAACCCGCGGCGCACCGACGCGGCGCTCTCCAGCGACACGTCGTGCTCGGAGGACCGCCCGCCGGCCAGCACCGCGACCCTCACGGCGTGGTCACCGTGTCGCCGGGCGTGGCCGTGCTGGGCGTGGTCGTGCCGGCGCTCGGATCGAGCGACGGGTCGTACTCGCCGACGGTGATCGTCACGGTGTCCCCCTTCTTGGCCTTGCCGGTGCTGGGATCCTGCGCGACCACGTGGCCGTCCTGCGTCTTGTCGCCGGTCGGCTGCGTGGTCGGCGCCTGCGTCACCTTGAACCCGGCCTTCTGCAACTGGTTGGTCGCGGCGAACGGGCCGTCGCCGACCACGTCGGGCACCTCGACCGGCGCCGGCGCCTTGGCGACGGTCAGCGTGACCTTGCCGCCCTTGGCGAGCTTCGTGTCGGCCGCCGGGACCTGCGTCAGCACGGTCCCGGGATCCTGGTCGGTGGTCTCGGTGTCGGTGCTGGAGACCGTGAAGCCCAGCGACTCCAGCGTCGAGCGCGCCTCGTCGTCGGTGAGGCCGGTGACCTTGGGCACGGCGACGCGCTCCTTGCCGGAGGACACGAGCAGCGTCACGCTCTGGCCCTTCTCGAGCTCCGCGCCGGCGGCCGGGCGCGTGTCGATGACGTGGTTCTCGGTCACCGAGTCGCTGGTCGCGCGCTCCTCGGTGACCGCGAAGCCGAGGTCGGAGAGCTTCTGGCGCGCGGCGCTGCGCGCCTGGCCCGTGAGGACGGGGATGCGCGCCGTGCCCGGACCGGCCGAGACGACGAGCGTGACGACCTCGTCCTTGGGGACGCGCGAGCCGCCGCCGGGATCCTGGCCGATGACCGTGCCCTTGGCGATCGTCGGATGCTCCTTGAGCGTCACGTCGGTCGCCAGCCCCTTGCGCTTGAGGATCAGCTCGGCCTCGGGCTGCGGGTTGCCCACCACGTTGGGAACGTTGACCTTGTCCTTGCCCAGCAGCAGGAGCCCGGCGCCGAGCGCGGCGATGACCAGCAGGCCGACCAGCGCGGCGATCCACCAGCGGGTGCCGCTGCCGGACTCGCGCTCGGGCGGCGGCTCGGGCGGGCCGTAGTACTCGACCGGCGGGGCCTCCTGGTAGGCGCCCGGCGGCGGGATCGGGACCATCGGCCCGGTCGGCTGCAGGATCCGCGTGCGGTCGCCGGTGAGCTGCGGGCTGATCGCGCCGCCGCCCGCCTGCTCCAGGGCGGCGATGAACTCGTCGGCGTCGGCGAAGCGCCGCGCCGGGTCCTTCTCCAGCGCGTGCAGGACGACGGCCTCCAGGGCCGGCGGCACGTCGGGGTTGTAGGCCGACGGCGGCACGGGCGCCTCGCCGATCTGCTTGAGCGCGATCGCCACGGCGCTCTCGCCCTCGAACGGCACGCGGCCCGTGAGCATCTCGTACAGGATGATCCCGACCGAGTAGAGGTCGGACGGCGCGCTGACCGAGAAGCCCTGGGCCTGCTCCGGCGAGAGGTACTGCGCGGTGCCCATGATCGAGCCGGTCTGCGTCATGTCCGACGCGCCCGCCTTGGCGATCCCGAAGTCGGTGACCTTCGCGCGGCCCTCGGCGTCGACGATGACGTTGTGGGGCTTGAGGTCGCGGTGGATGATCCCGCGCTTGTGGGCGAAGCGCGCGGCGCGGAGGATCTGGATGGTGAAGTCGATGGCCCGCGGCGCCGACAGCGGCGCCTCGTCCTGGACCAGCTTCTTCAGCGTGCGGCCCTCGAGGTACTCCATGGCGATGTAGTACGTGCCGTCCCACGCGCCGCGGTCGTAGACCGCGACCACGTGCGGGTGCTGGAGGCCGGCGGCCGAGGACGCCTCGCGGCGGAAGCGCTCGACGAACTCCTCGTCGGCGGCGAAGCGCCGGTGCAGCAGCTTGATCGCGACCTTGCGCCCGAGCTGGAGATCCTCGGCGCACACGACGTCGGCCATCCCGCCCGACCCGACGCGGTGCAGCACGCGGTAGCGACCGTCGATGATCGTGGAGGTCTCGGGCAGGTCGGTCATTCTTGCTGTTCCCGTCTCCATCGCGACGAAGTCGGGACGGTCACTTCAGCAGGCTTTCCATGAGGTCGCGCGCGATGGGTGCGGCGAAGTCCCCGCCGAAGCCCGTGACCGCCTTCACCGTGACGGCGACGGCGATGCGCGGGTTCTCGGCCGGGGCGAAGCCGATGAACCACACGTCGTTGATCTTGGTGCCGAACTCGGTCTCGGCCGTGCCGGTCTTGCCCGCGACCTGGGTGCCGGGGATGGCCGCGTTCTTGCCGGTGCCGGTCTGCACGACGGCCACCATCATGTCGCGCACGGCGGCGGCGGTGGACGGCTTCATCACGGTGGCCTGCGTGGAGGGCTCGATGCGGTCGACCGTGCGGCCGTCGCGATCGACGATCCGGTCGGCGATGTGCGGCTTCATCAGCTTGCCGCCGTTGGCCACCGCGGCCGCGACCTGGGCCATCTGCAGCGGCGTCGCCTGCAGGCCGCCCTGGCCGATCGACATGCGCCCGACGTCGACGTACTTCGACGTCGGCGACACCGCGTGGCCCGGCGGGTCGGGCGCGACGACGCTGGCCGACATGGAGTTCTTGGGGTAGTCGAGCTCGGGCTTGCGATCGAAGCCGAACCGCTCCATGTACTCCTTCATGGTCGGCTTGCCGACCTTCTCCCCCACCTGGGCGAAGGCGGTATTGACCGACTGCGCCAGCGCCGTCTTGAGGTCGATCTGGCCGAAGTCCTGGTTGAAGTCGTTGGCCAGCGGGACGCCCGAGACCTTGACGCCGCTGTCGCCGTTGACCGTCGAGGAGGGCGAGTAGGCCCCGGTGTCGATCGCGGCCGTGGCGGTGACGACCTTGAACGTCGAGCCGGGCGCGGCGCCGAACTGCAGCGCGCGGTTGACCAGCGGCTTGCGCTTCTCGTCCAGGTTGTCGGCGGTCAGGACCTTGGGGTCGGTGATCGTGTTGGGGTCGTAGGTCGGCGTCGAGGCCAGGACCTTGACCGCGCCGGTGCGCGGGTCCAGCGCGACCGCCGCGCCGCTCTGGCCGACCTTGGCGATCTCGTCCAGCGCCAGCCGCTGGGCCTTGGTGTCGAGCGTCGTGCGGAGGTCGTCGCCCTCCTTCTGCTTGCCCACCAGCTGGTCGAACGTCGTCGTGATCGCGTCCTTGTTGCCGGTCAGGTCGTCGTTGTACTGGCGCTCGATCTCGGTCTGGCCGAGGTTGGCGTAGGAGTAGCCGATGGGATGGCCGAAGAGCGAGCCGGTCGGGTACGTGCGGTGGTAGACGCCCTCGTCGTCGCGCGTCGATCGGGCGAGGACCGTGCCGTCGGCCGCGCGGATCGTGCCGCGCCGGATCTTCTGCGCCCGGATGATCCCGCGGTGGTTGGCGGTCGCCTGGTCGAGGTCCTTGGCGCGGTAGACCGTCCACCAGGACGTCGAGCCGACCAAGGCCACGAACATCAGCAGCACGACGACGAACAGGCGGCTGATCGGCTTGTTCACGGCGCGGTCGTGGCGTCCCGGCGCGCCCGGTCGGAGATCAGCAGCAGCAGCGCCAGCAGCACGAAGTTCGCCAGCACCGACGAGCCGCCGTAGGAGACGAACGGCAGCGTGACGCCGGTCAGCGGGATGAGCTTGGTGACGCCGCCGACGATGACGAAGACCTGCAGCGCGAAGACCGCGGTGAGGCCGGTCGCCAGCAGCTTGGAGAACGAGTCGCGCGCCAGCATGGCGATCTTGAACCCGCGCTGGATCAGCAGCAGGTAGACGCACAGCAGGCCGACCGCGCCGACGAGGCCCAGCTCGTTGACGATCACCGCGTAGATGAAGTCCGTGTGCGGCGCGGGCAGCAGCGAGCAGTTGACCGTCGAGACGCAGTCCTTGGAGTCCGACAGCCGCAGCACGGCCTGTCCGAAGCCCTGGCCGAGCACGCCGCCGTCGGCCTGCGCCCAGAGCCCCTGGGCGAGCTGGTAGCTGCCGCCCTGGAGCTTGTCGAGCAGCGCCGGATCGAACGGGTGCTTCCACGCGTCGATGCGGTCGGAGATGTGGCCGATGTGGCCGGCGACCAGGTCGGCGCCCGCCGCGAACAGGCCGACGCCGACGACCACGAACGACAGGCGGTCGGTCGCGACGTAGACCATCGCCAGGAACGCCCCGAAGAACATGATCGAGGAGCCGATGTCGCGGATGAAGAACAGCAGGAGCATCGACGTGCCCCAGATCACCAGCATCGGCCCGAAGTGCTTGACCGGCGGGATCGTGATCCCCAAAAAGCGCCGGCCGGCCGTGACCAGCAGCTGGCGCGTGTCGCGCAGGTAGCTGGCCAGGAAGATGACCATGGCGATCTTGGCGAACTCCGCCGGCTGGACCGAGAGCGAGCCGATCTGGATCGACAGGTACGCGCCGTTGACCGGTGAGAACCCGCGCGGAAGGATCAGCAGCAGGATGCCGCCGATGGCGATCAGGTAGCGGTAGCGCTCCAGCTTGCGGTAGTCGCGCAGGAAGACGATCGTCGCGGTGAAGAGCCCGAGGCCGATGACGAACCACTGCGCCTGCAGGCGCGCCAGCCCGTCGTCGATCCGGTAGATCTCGACGAGGCCGAAGCTGGCCAGCAGCGCCGCGAGCGGGAAGAGGTAGGGGTCGGCGTTGGGGAGCGTCACGCGCAGCACGAGGTGCGCGGCGACGCAGAGGCCGAGGAAGATCGCGCCGTAGGTCAGCGAGACGTTGGAGATCTGGTTGGTGCCGCTCAGACCGCCGAGCAGGTCGTTGCGCGAGAGGAAGACGGCGGCGAACCCCGCCGTGATCAGCAGCGCGGCGGGGATCAGCGCGAAGAGCTCGCGGTTTCTGGCGCTCACTTCGACTGCCCGACGAGGTCGCCGCGCTCGAGCTGGCGGACGAGGTCGACGGCGTCGTCCTGGGAGCGCAGCTTGTGGTCGGTGACCACGTCGCGCACCCGCGGGCTCAGGGTCTCGGCGGGCACGCCCGTGACGAACTGCTCGGAGTAGAGCTTCAGGCCCGGCAGCTCGTACGGGACGCCCTGGTAGAGCGTCACGAAGCCGTCGTCGTCGGTGGCGACGAAGGCGATGCTCTGGGCGGCGATCCACGCCCCGCTGGCCAGGATGATCAGCACGACGGCGACGGCCGTGAACGCCTTCGCCGGGCCGACCCAGCGCCGGCGGCGCGTGGCGGGGCGCTCGTGGCGCGGATGGCGCGGCGGCCGGGGGGCGCGGGGCGTCGGGGTCGAGGTCGCCGCGGCGGCCGCGGTCGCGGTCGTCGTCTCGCGCGTGGGCCGCGCGCCGCCGGTGGTGACGGCGTCGCGGACCTCGTCGGCGGTCGGCGCCGCGGCCCCGACCATCGTGTCCTGCCCGACGATGCCGCCGGCGCCCGGCGTGACCTCCTCGACGCGGAAGAGGATCACCGTGATGTTGTCGCGCCCGCCGCCGTCGTTGGCGGCCTGGATGAGCTGCGCGGCGGCCTGGTTGAGGTTCGGCGCCTCGCGGATGATCTCCGCGACGCGCGCGTCGGGCACCATCCCCGTCAAGCCGTCGGAGCAGAGCAGGAAGACGTCGCCGTCGCGGACCGGCCAGGTCAGGTGGTCGACGACGACCTCGTCCTCGATGCCGAGGGCGCGCGTGATGATCGAGCGCTGCGGGTGGTCCTCGGCCTCCTCGGCGCTGATCTGGCCGCGGCGCACCAGCTCGCCGACCAGCGAGTGGTCATCGGTCAGCTGCTGCAGCTCGCCGTCGCGCAGGACGTAGAGGCGGCTGTCGCCGACGTGCGCGATCGCCAGGTCGTCGGAGCCCACGTAGGCCGCGGTCAGCGTCGTGCCCATGCCGGCGTGGGCCTCGTCGGACTGCGCCAGCGCGTGGATGCGCGCGTTGGCGTCGGCGACCATCGCGGCGAGGCGCTCCTCGTTGGAGCCGGGGCCGTCGGGCAGCCCGCCGGTGAAGCCGTCGACCGCCGTCTGCGAGGCGACCTCGCCGGCCTGCGCGCCGCCCATGCCGTCGGCGAGGACGAACAGCGGGTTGCTGACCCAGTAGCTGTCCTCGTTGGCCGGGCGCTGGCGGCCGGTGTCGGTGCGGGCGGAGTGGTCGGAGACGCGCAGCACGGCTAGCGATCCAGGTAGGTGAACTCGCTGTCGCCGATCCGCACCCGATCACCGGGGTGCAGGGGCTGAGGGCCGCTGAGCAGCTCCTCGTTGAGGTACGTGCCGTTGGTCGAGCCGAGGTCCTCGATCACGATCGCGGCGCCCTGGCGCACCAGGCGCGCGTGGCGCGAGGAGGCGAACGGGTCCTCCAGGCGGATCTCCGCCTGATCGCCGCGGCCCATGATCGCGCCCTCGCCGACCTCGTACTCCATGCCGGGCACGTGCCCGGGCGCGCGCTCGACGACGAGCCGCGGGTCGGTCGCAGCCTCAGGGCCGCCGGTCGCCGAGGCGCCGGCGTGGATCCCCGTCGCGTCGGCGGGCGGCGCGTACGGCTGCGCCACCGTGGCCGACGTGCGCTTGAGGTCCTTCAGCGCGTTGCGCGAGATCCACAGCAGGAAGAGATAGAGGATCGCGAGGAAGCCGAACTTCAGCGCGACGGAGACCGGATCGACCATGGCTACTCGACCTCGAAGCGGACGTCGACGGTCCCGATCTCGACGCGATCGCCGTTCTCCAGCGGGTGCGGGCCGTCGACCTGGCGGCCGTTGACGCGCACGCCGTTGGTCGAGCCCAGGTCCTGGATCAGCCAACTCTGGCCGCTGGGCGAGATCTCGGCGTGGCGGCGGGAGACGTTGGAGTCGTCGATCACGATGTCGCACTCGCGGCTGCGCCCGATCAGCGCGCCGGCGGGCGGGACCACGAGGCGCTTGCCGCCGAGGACGACGATGGCCCGGCGGCGCGCGGTGCCGGCGCCCGAGCCGACCTCCTCCAGCGCCGACTGATGGCGGTCGCTGGTCGAGTAGACCATCGTGTGGCCCATGTCGGCCGGGCGGGCCTCGTGGGCCGCGGGCCCGGCGGCGGCGCTCGGCTCGGCGGGCTGCACGAGCCGCGCCTGGATGCCGAACTCGCCCAGCGTCAGGCGCTCGTCGGTGCGGAACTGGATCTGGGGACGGCTGACCAGCGCGAGCTTCTCGCGGCGGGCGTGCTCCAGCAGGTAGGCGCCCAGCTCGTCGATGACCGACTGCTCGACGCCCTCGTAGCGCTCGCGGTCCTGCGGCGAGAGCCACACGACGTACTCGTTGGGCACGTAGGTCCGCGAGACCGAGACCGTGCGGTGCTCGTCCATCTCCTTGGCGAGCTTGCGCGCGAGCTCGACCGGTCGGACTTCCGACCGGAACACGCGACCGAACGTCCCCTCGACGAGGCCGGCGATCTTCTCTTCGAGGCTTCGGAGGACGCTCATGCCGTGGAGGGGCCATCTCCCCGTAGGGGAATCCGCCCACACATCATGTGGGGCGGGCGATCCATGCTACGCAAGCTCAACGGGATTCGCGGACGCCGGGTGACGCTCGCACGGCGATCGCCAGCACGGCGCAGACCATCGCACCTGGCACGAGACCGCGCGGTGCGGCCCCCAGCGCGGCCTGCGTCCCGGCCGCCAGGCCGGCCGCCCAGGCGACGGCGCCCACGACGTCGATCGTGATCAGGCGCCCGCGGACGAGGTAGGGCAGCACGAGCGCGGCCAGCGCCCAGACGCCGAGCAGCGCGATCGCGGGCGAGGTCGCGACCGCGATGACGGCATCGGTGCCGGGCGTCGCCGCCTTCGCGGGCGCGCCGAGGACGAGCGTGCGGTGCAGGAGCGCTTCGGCCAGCAGGAGCCACCAGGCGCCGAGAGCGCCGAGGGCCGCTCGGTGCAGCGGGCGCGTGATCCGGCCCAGCAGCGCCGGGAAGGCGCCGGCGAGCGTCGCGAGCCCCAGCAGCGGCGCCGCGGCGGGCAGCGACCAGGTCGGCGACGGCGCGCGGCGCAGCAGCAGCGGGACGGGCAGTGCCGCGGCCCCCAGCAGCCACGCGCGGCCGGAGATCGGGTCGGGCCCGGCGCCCGCGACCCAGCCGACGACGATCGCGGCCAGCGCGATCCACGCCAGGCGCGGGAGCAGGAGGACGGCGAGCGCGGTGATCAGCGCGCCGGCCAGCGGCGCGACGGGCGGCGCGGGCGCGGCCCACTGCAGGGCGGCGCCGGCGAGGCCCGCGGCGAGCGCGGCGGCGGCGCTGCGCTCGACCAGGCCCGTGCGTGTCGGCGGCACGACCGGGGCCAGTGGCTCCAGCGGGCCGCCCGCGATCGTCCCGGGCTCGTCGTCGACGGCCTGCAGCGCGGCGGCGAGCGCGGTGCGCAGCTCGGCGATCGTCCCGCGCTCCTCGGGATGGGGCCAGACGGCCGCGTCGAGCGCCGCGCAGAGGTCGAGCGGCAGGTCGCGGCGCAGGCGGCCCAGCGGCGGCAGGCGCTGACCCACGCGGCGGGCGGTCGCGCCGGCGCCGCGCGCGCGCACGGGGTTGACGCCCGACAGCCCCTCGTAGAGGCAGAGCCCGAGCGCGTACAGGTCGGCCTCGGCGCCGACCTCGGCGCCCTCGGCCTGCTCGGGCGCCATGTAGGCCAGGGTGCCGACGACGTCGCCGGTGCGCGTCAGCGCGTCGTCGCCCGCGATCCGCGCGACGCCGAAGTCCGTGAGCTTGGCGGGCGCGCCGCCGTCGGCGACAGCGTCAGGGATCAGGATGTTCAGCGGCTTGACGTCGCGGTGGATGACGCCGCGCTGGTGGGCGTGGGCGAGCGCGTCGCAGAGCGCGACGCCGATCTGCACGACGTCGCGATCCGACAGCGCCCCCTCCTCGAGCAGGCGCGCGAAGGTCGCCCCGCGGACCAGCTCGGAGACCAGGTAGACGTTCTCGTCGTCGGATCCGGCCTCGTGCAGCGCGACGATCGCCGGGTGCTGGAGCCGCGCGGCGGCGACCGCCTCGCGCTGGGCGCGGCGGGCCGTGTCGGCGTCCGGCGCCGGGATCCGCTTGACCGCAACGGTCCGGTCCAGCTTGAGGTCGTGGGCCAGCCAGACCACGCCGAAGCCGCCGCCGCCCAGGCGGCGCACCAGCCGGTAGCGGTCCAGCACGACCTCCGAGCCGCCGCCCGTGGCCGTCGTCGTCTCGTGCTCGGCGGTCTCCACCGCCTCCCTCTTCCGCGCCAAATGCAGGGACCCTCCGTGCGACGGCGAAGTTGCACGGGTCCGCGTCATGCCCGACGACGCGGTCATACTGGCCCATTCGCCCACGCCAGGAGCGCGGACGTGTCCTTCTTCGACGACGAACCAGACGAGCCCACCCGCGTCACCCGGCCCGCCCGCCCCCGCAGGGCGGCCACCGGTGGCGCGGCCGCGCATCGCCCTGAGCCGGAGATCGCCCGTCGCCGGCAGTTCGTGCTGTTCGGCGGGCTCGCCGTCATCGCGATCATCCTGATCTTCACGGCCAAGAGCTGCTCCAGCACGCGGCACAAGAACGCGCTGAAGGACTACAACCGCGACGTCGCGTCGATCGTCCAGGACTCCGACGAGCGCGTCTCCAAGCCGCTCTTCGACGTGCTCTCCAGCGGGAGCGCCAAGTCCCAGGACGTCCGCGTCGCCGCCAGCCAGGTCCGGCTGCTGGCCGAGGAGGACGCCAAGCGCGCCAAGGCGCTCAGCGCGCCCGACGACGTCGCCGCGGCCCAGCACGACTTCGAGCTGGTCATGAACCTGCGCGCCACGGGCGTGACGAAGATCGGCGACCTGCTGCCCAAGGCCGTGAGCAACCAGCCGAGCGCCGCCGAGTCGATCCGCCAGATCGCAGGCCAGATGCAAGGCTTCCTCGCGTCCGACGTCGTCTACTCCCAGCGCGTCGCGCCGCTGATCCAGGAGGCGCTCGCCGACAACGACATCGGCGGCCAGACGATCGCGACGTCGAAGTTCCTGCCGAACATCGGCTGGCTCGACGCCGCCCAGGTCGGCAACCGCCTCAACCCCGACGCCGGGGCGGGCACCTCGCCGTCGAACACCGGGCCGGTCGCGCCGGGCACGCACGGCCACGGGCTGCTCAGCGTGAAGTCCGGCACCAACGCGCTCGTCCCGGGGACCACGGTCAACCACCTGCCGTCCACCGCGCCGCTGAGCCTCGAGGTCAGCTACGCCAACCAGGGCGAGAACGACGAGGCCGACGTCGCGATCACCGCCAAGATCACCGGCGGTCCGAAGGCGATCCCGACGGTCACCAAGCACCTCAACCAGACCAAGGCGGGGACGACGGCGTCGGTCACCATGTCGCTGCCCAAGCTCCCGCCCAAGAACTCCTCGACGATCCTGACGGTCACCATCAAGCCCGTCCGCGGCGAGAAGAAGACCGACAACAACACCCTGAGCTACACGGTCCTCTTCACCTAGTAGCGTCGAGGGCGTGGATAGCTCGACCGCGGGGATCGTCGCGCTCATCGGTTGCGCCGTCGCGCTCGTGGCGCTGATCGTGGCGGCCGTGGCGCTGACGCGGTTGCGGCGCCTGCGGGCCGACCAGCGCGTGCTGCTCGGCGCCGCACCGGCCGACGACCTGGTCGAGCACGCCGCGAGGATCGAGCAGGAGTTCCGGTCGCTGCACGCCTACGTCGGCGAGGTCGCGGCGCGGTTGGACGGCCGGCTCGGCACCGCCGAGAGCCGCCTGGACGGCGCGATCGCCTACCGCGGGCTGATCCGTTTCGACGCGTACAACGAGATGTCGGGGCAGCAGTCGGTCTCGATCGCGCTGCTGGACGCGATGCAGTCCGGGATCATCCTCACGAGCATCCACCACCGTGACCAGGCCAGGTTGTACGTGAAGCACATGATCGCCGGCGAGCCGGAGTACCCGTTGTCGCCGGAGGAGGTCGAGGCCGTGCGGGTCGCCATGGCCGGCGAGCCGCCGCCCGAGCCTCCGCGCCTGCCATGAGGCTCGGCTACTTCGGTCCCGCGGGGACCTTCACGCACGCGGCGCTGCTGGCGTCGTCGCGGTTCGGGGCGGGCGACGAGGGCGTGCCGTTCGCCACCGAGCGCGAGACGATCCTGGGCGCGCAGGCCGGGGAGGTCGCCGCCGCGATCGTCCCGATCGAGAACTCGCTGGAAGGTGGGGTCAACGCGACGCTCGACACGCTCGCGCTCGACGCGACCGGCGTGCAGATCGTGGGGGAGGAGCTGCTGGCGATCTCCCACGCGCTGATCGCGCGGCCGGGGGTGGCGGTGGGCGACATCTCAGCCGTCGTGTCGCATCCGCAGCCGCTGGGGCAGTGCCGGCGGTATCTGGCCGACACGCTGCCGGGCGCGCGGCTGGTCGCGGCGACATCGACGGTCGCGGCGGTGCGGACGGTCGCGGAGTCCGGCGAGCCGTGGGCCGCGATCGGGACGACGGTCGCCGCCGGGCTGCACGGGATCGACGTCCTGGCCGAGGGGATCGAGGACGAGCACGGCAACGTCACGCGGTTCCTGTGGGTGAGCGCGGCGGGCGTGCCGACGCCGTTCGCGGAGGAGGGCGAGGGCGGCGTGGCGTGGAAGACGTCGGTCGTGTTCCACGGGACCGGCGACGCGACGCCCGGCTGGCTCATGGAGTGCCTGTCGGAGGTGGCCTCGCGCGGCATCAACCTGACGCGGATCGAGTCGCGTCCGCTCAAGAGCCGGCTCGGGCATTACCTGTTCCTGACCGACCTCGAAGGCGGGGTGCGCGACGAGCGCGTACGCGACGCGATCGAGGCGCTGCACGCCCACTGCGAGGTCGTGCGGGTGCTCGGCTCGTATCCCGTGGCCGTGTCGGGCGGCTGAAGCAGCGGTTTTCCGGCACGGCGGGTGCTACGGTTCCGCGTGGAGTCACGGTCTCATGGCCCAGCTCACGCCACCACACCCGATGGGGTCCGCGCCGCCCGGCGAGCACCGGCGACGCGGACGTGAGGGCGGTCGGGTGCTCGTGCTGAACGCGTCGTACGAGCCGATCAACGTCTGCACCGTGCGCCGCGCCGTCGTTCTGCTGCTCAAGGCGAAGGCCGAAGTCGTCGACCACGCGACGTGGGAGCTGCGCTCCGAGCGCGCCTCGATGTCCCGCCCGGTGGTGATCAGGTTGATGACCTACGTGATGGTCCCGCG
>DASYBY010000257.1:0-4297 GCA_036500525.1 Baekduia sp.
GCGTCGCGGACCTCGGCGGCCAGCTCGGGCCACCACGTCCGGATCGTCTCGCGGTGCTGCTCGATGTCCCAGCCGTGGCGGTCGACGAGGTACAGGACGCAGGTGTGGCCGGCCTGCTCCAGCGCGTGGACCATCCGGAACATCGTGCGGTGCCCGCCCGAGCCCGGCCCGGGCGGCGCGCACACCCACGCCACCGTCAGGCGGTCGCCGGGCGCGGCCGGCAGGGGATCCGGCAGGACCCAGCCGTTGCGCGCGATCTCGCCGGCGCGCACGAGGTCCTCGCGCGAGACGGGCAGGCGCACGGCGCCCTGCGGCGTCAGCTTCTGGGCGACGCGGTTGACCAGCCGCTCGGCGACCGCGGACGGGCCGTCCTCGGCGATCAGCCGCCGCGCCTGGCGCGCGCGGCCCAGGGGTCCCGGCCGGCTCATCCGCGGCTCCCGGCCGCCAGGGCCTTGCGCGACACGAGGCGCGCGCGGATCTCGCTGACCGGCACGACGCGGCGGATCACGGTGGTCAGGTCGCCCCAGACCTTGGGGTAGGCCGTCCGCAGCGTGCCGAGGTAGACCACGCCGGCGAGCGCGGAGACCGCGGCGATGTGCGGCAGCGCCGCGGTGTGGGCGCTGCGGAGCACCAGATCCAGCGGCAGGCAGGTCGCGACCAGCGCCAGCGAGGAGACCGTCGCGGCGGCGAGGTCCTCCCACAGCACGGTCAGCGCGTGCTCGGGCCGGCCCTCCAGCATCAAGAAGTAGGAGTACACGAGGAAGCCGGAGTGCACGACGCCGGCCGCGACGGCCACGCCCGAGATCCCCCAGCGCGAGGCGAAGACGACGGCGACCGCGTAGACCACGAAGTGGCTCACGCCGAAGGACAGCACGGTCTTGGCGCGGCCCATCGCCGACAGCGCCGAGCCGACGTTGTCGGTCAGCACGGTCGCGGCGCCGGCGCCGGTGAGGATCTGCGTCGGCAGGACCGCCGGCTGCCACTCCGGCCCCAGCAGCCACGGGATGACGACCGGCGCCAGCAGCGTCAGCGTCACGAAGAGCGGGAAGAGCATGACCGTCGTCAGCCGCACCATCCGCTGGCGCAGCGCGAGCAGCTCGTCCATGCCCGCCGTGCGCGCGAGCACGGGGAAGCCGAAGTACGACATGACGCTGGTGATCTTGCGCTGGTACTCGACCGCGAGCTGGAAGCCGCGCCAGTAGAAGCCGGCCTGCGCGGAGCCCAGGCGCCCCGCGATGATCGCGTAGTCGCAGTTGCGAAACGCCGACCACGCGATGACCGACAGCGACGCCGGGCCGCCGTAGGCGAGCAGCTCGCGGATCTCCTGGCGATGCCAGCGGGGGAACGCGACCGGCGCCGCCCACCAGGCGCACGCCAGGACGGCGACCATCGCGGCCACCGAGCCGCCGGCCAGCGCCGCGGCGTCGAGGTGGAAGGCGGCGGCGAGCAGCAGCGTGCCCAGCGACCGGACGAGCGTGCCGACCATCTCCAGCAGCGAGAGCGCGCGGAAGTCGAGCCGGCGCCGCAGCACCGCCGACGGGATCGCCAGCACGGCGCCGATCATGAAGAGCGGGGTCATCGCCAGCATCAGCCGCGCGGTGTCGCCGCCGAAGAGCGGCTCGACGACGCCGGCGATGATCGCGAGCGTCAGCACCGTGAGCCCGAGCCCGATCACCAGGCTGACGGTGAGCCCCGCCTGGAGGTAGCGCCGGTCGATCGACGCGCGCTGGACCAGCGCGCTGCCGATCCCCGCGTCGGGCAGGTTGATCGCGATCTCCTGCACGAGGACGACGACGGCGAACATGCCGAACGCCTTCGGCGGGATCAGCCGCGCGAGCGCGACCATCGAGATGACCAGCAGGACCTCGGACGCGATGCGGACGACCGTGATCCACCGCAGGCCGCCGATCGCCGACTCGGCCAACTCCTCGTTGGTGCGGGCGTCGGTCACGCGCGGGCGAAGGGCCTGGTGCTCATGTCAGATCAACGTTCGCCGCCGCCCGGACTTCTGCCGGCGGCCCGCA
The DNA here is from genome assembly GCA_036500525.1 of Baekduia sp. Taxonomy (GTDB): domain Bacteria; phylum Actinomycetota; class Thermoleophilia; order Solirubrobacterales; family Solirubrobacteraceae; genus Baekduia. The sequence goes on from DASYBY010000257.1 coordinate 2,025, forward strand.
CGACTCGACGGAAGTTCCGCCGCCCACCGCCCGTTGCATCATCGTGCAGCTGGGCAGACACCTGCGGGAGCTCTGGCGCCTGCGGCTCTTCGTGGGGCTGGGCGGCCTGTTGGCGCTGTTCGTCGCCGTGTTCAGCGTCGCGCGCATCCAGCTCGACCCGCCCGGCCTGACGTCCCGCAACATCGGCCTGGCCGCGGCCTCGACGCGCGTCCTGGTCGACACGCCGAAGACGATGGTCCTGGACCTGGGCGTCGACACCACGAACTTCGACTCGATCACCAACCGCGCGCTGCTGGTCGGCAACGTCATGGCCACGGTGCCCGTGCGCTCGTTCATCGCCCGGCGCGCCGGCGTCCCGGCCAACCTGCTGGAGATGTCGAGCCCGGTCACGCCCGCGTGGCCCCGGCCGCTGGCCAGCTCGGGCAAGCGCAAGACCAGCGACATCCTGAAGTCGCTCGACGAGTACCGGATCAGCATCCAGGTCAACCCGACCGTGCCGATCATCGACATCTACGCCGTCGCGCCCGACACCAAGTCGGCCCAGCACCTCGCCAACGGCACGGTCGACGGGATGCGCGACTACCTCCAGTTCCTCGCCGGACGCCAGAAGGTCGCGCCGGCCCAGCAGGTCCACCTCGAGCAGCTCGGGCCGGCGACGGGCGGGCTCGTAGACCAGGGCGTCGGCCGCAAGGTGCTGGTGCTGACGTTCCTGCTGGCGTGGGCCGCGGCGACGCTGGCGGTCGTGTTCGTCTCGCGGGTCCGGCGCGGCTGGAGGCTGGAAGCGCAGTCCGAGCGCGCGGCCCGGCCGGCCGCCGTGGGACCGCCGGCGGCCTAGATGTCCGACGTCGGCATCCTCGAGATCCTCCTGCGCCGCCGGCGGCTGATCCCGCTCGTGGCGCTCTTCGCCGTGCTCGTCGGCTTCGGCGTCGCGCACAAGAGCGGCGGCGAGCGGTCGGGCGGCTTCGCCCAGACGCGGATCCTGCTGGGCGCGGTCAACGGGCCGTCGACCTCGCTGGACGGCGTCTCGCCCCAGACGCTGATGATCAAGGCGCCGCTGCTGGCCGACCAGCTCGGGACCGCCATGCGCACGGCGCGGCTCGCCGAGGCCGTGGGCATCGATCCGTCGATGCTCGCCGTGCGCGTCCCGGCCTACGGCGCGCCGCGCGTCGGCGTGCCGATCGCGATCAACGCGACCGAGGTCGCGGCCGGCGCCGCGGTCCCCAACGTCCTGCAGGTCAAGTCCGACGACGCGCTGCCGCTGCTGACGATCAGCGCCCAGGCGCCCGATCAGCAGACGGCCGCCCGGATCGTCGAGGCCGCCAACGCGCTGCTGAAGCAGAGCGTGGCCGAGGCGACGCCGCCGCGCGCCAAGCCGTCGGCGCAGATCCTCGTCCAGGATCTGGGGCCGGTGCGGGCGCGGACCGTGGTCGCCAAGGGCAAGCCGGCCGTGGCCGTCATCGCGGGCCTCGTGGCGTTCGGCTTCGGCTGCTGCGCGCTCGTGATCGCCACCGGCCTGCTGCGCGCCCGGCGTGGCGCGCGCCGGTCGGCGCCCTCGACCGCGCCGCGGATGGTCTAGTCGATGCGCTTGCCCCGGCCCCGGCTGTCGTGGCGGCGCACGCTGGGCGCGAAGTTCGCGCTCGCCGCGCTCGTCGGGCTGCTCTGCGCGGCGTCGACGGCCTTCACCGTCAGCCTCGCGCCGCCCGGCCTCCACGCGCGCCATCAGACGATCGCGGCGGCGGGCCTGCACGTGCTCGTGGCCGATCCCAAGCTGCCGTTCGCGAGCCCGGGCGTCACCAACGGCGACGTGCTCGTGCTCACCAAGCGCACGCAGCTATACGCCACCATGATGGTCAGCCAGCCCGTCGTCGCGCTGACGGCGGCGAAGCTCGGGATCCCCGCGGCGAGCATCGGCGCGATCTCGCGGCTGACCAGCAACGCGCCGGCCGCGATGCTCGATCCCGACCTGGAGCGCCACGCCAACGAGCTGCTCGCGTCGCGCAAGCCATTTCGCCTCGACGTGCAGGCCGATCCGAACCTGCCGGTCATCAACGTCTACGCCGCGGCGCCCTCGCCCGACGGCGCGGTCGCGCTGGCGAGCGCCGCGGTCGACGCGCTCGAGCGGGAGCTCGTGGCGTGGCGGGCCGACCACGTCGCCGGCACCGACCGCTCCGTGGTCCTGCGCGTGCTCGGCGAGCCGCGCGGCGCGATCGTCAACGACAACATCCGCCCGCAGGTCCTCCTGCTCACGTTCCTGCTGGCGTTCGGCGTCGCGC
>DASYBY010000258.1:0-4140 GCA_036500525.1 Baekduia sp.
GTGCTGTCGTTGATCCACACGTAGCCGGCGTCCATGCGCGCCGCGGTCTGGTGCGCGAGGTCGACGTCGTTGGTCCACACGCTGGCGGTGAGGCCGAGGTCGACGCCGTTGGCCAGCGCGATCATGTCCTCGTAGTCGTCCCACGGCAGCACGCTCATGACCGGGCCGAAGATCTCCTCGTGGCCGATCTTCATCTCCGGCCGCACGTCGGCGAACATCGTAGGCTCCAGGAAGAAGCCCCCGGCCGGGAGGCCCTCGGGGCGGCGGCCGCCGGAGACGAGCGTCGCGCCCTCGGCCACGCCGGACTCCACGAACTCCGACACGCGGTCGAGGTGCGCGCGGCTGACCAAGGGCCCCATGTCGGTCTGGTCGTCGTAGGCGACGCCGACGCGCATCGTGCCCATGGCCGCGGCGGCGCGGGTGACGAACTCGTCGTAGATGCGGCGGTGCACGAGCACGCGCGAGTTGGAGCCGCAGGACTGGCCCTGGCAGACCGTGAAGTTCATGCCGAACAGCGCGGCGTCGACGGCGACCTGCGGGTCGACGTCGGGGAAGACGACCATCGCGTTCTTGCCGCCCAGCTCCAGCGACAGGTGCTTGACCGTGCCGCTCTCCGCCGCGCGCCGCTGGATCAGCAGGCCGGTCGGGACCGAGCCGGTGAAGGCGATGCGCTTGACGCTGGGGTGCGTGACCAGCGCGTCGCCGGGCTCGGCGCCGCCCGAGATGATGTTCATGACGCCGGGTGGGAAGGCCTCGGCGAACAGCTCGCCGAGGAAGAGCGTCGAGAGCGACGTCTGCGGCGCGGGCTTCATGACCACCGTGTTGCCGGTGATCAGCGACGGCAGCGGGCGGGTGGCCGCGAACATCAGCGGGTGGTTGAACGCGGTGATGCGGCCGACCACGCCGTAGGGCGCGTGGCTCGTGTAGTGCAGGTTGCCGGGGCTGGCAGGGATGGTCTCGCCGTGCAGCGCCTGCGCGAGCGGCGGCCAGCCGGCGACGTAGTCGAGCGCGAGCCGGACGTCGAAGCGCATCGCGCCGATCGGGTTGCCGCTGTCGAGGGCGTCGAGCGCGGCGAGGGTTTCCAGGTTCTCCACCAACAACTCGCCGAAGCGCTCGAAGCACGCCGACCGGGCGCGGACGCTCGTCGCGGCCCAGGCGGGCTGGGCGGCCGCGGCGGCGGCGACCGCGCGCTGCACGTCGGCCGCCGAGGCCTGCGGGACGTCGGCGAGGCGCTCGCCCGTGGAGGGGTCGACCGTCTCCTCGGTCGCCTCGTCCTGGGCGTCGACGAACTCGCCGCCGATCAGCATCCGGAACGGCCGCTTGGCGGCGTCGTGGACCGGTGGGTGTGCAACTGCCGACATGGGGAGGCTCCTCGGTGGGTTCGGTGGGCTCGGCTCAGTGGCCGGGCGTGATGACGTCGAGCAGGGCGGGACGGCCGCCGGCGACCACGGCGACGGCCTCGGCCAGGCGGGCTTCCAGGTCCTGCGGATCGGTGATCGGACCCGCCGCCCAGACGCCGAAGGACCGGGCCATGGCGGCCAGGTCGACCGCCGGCTCGGTGAGGCCGGCGCCGGCGTAGCGCTGGTCGGGCCGGCCGCGGTGGGCCGCGAGACTCGCCGAGTGCTCGACCGTGTTGCCGTACTGCCGGTTGTTGTGGACGACGAAGAGCGTGGGCAGCCCGAGGTGCGCGGCGGTCCACAGCGCCGACGGCAGGAAGAGGAGGTCGCCGTCGGCCTGGATGTCGACGGCGATGGTGCCGTCGTCGAGGCCGAGGGCCGCGCCGATCGTCGCGCCCGCGCCGTAGCCGAGCCCGCCGCCGGCGTGCCAGCCGAGGTACTGGCGCGGCTGGTCCATCGTCCACTGGCGGTGCTCGAGGCGGTCGTTGGTGCCGTTGGCCAGGACGAAGTTCTGGCCGCTCAGGGCCTCGCCGGTCAGGTGGATGAGGCGGCTGAGCGGGACGGCGCCGGGCGCCTCGGCGGCTCGGCCGTGTTCGCGCCACGCGGCGCGGGCGGTGGCGGTGCGCTCGGTGAGCTTGGCGGTGCGGGTGGCGACCGTCGCGGGGTCGAGCGGGCGCTCGCGCAGCAGGTCGTTGAGGACGCTCACCGCCGAGGCGGCCGAGGCCGTGAGGTGGCGCGAGGCCGGCGCGAGCCCCTGGTAGTCGTGCGACCAGCCGCGCAGGCGCAGGTGGCCGAGGCCGACCGTGAGGATGGTCAGCGACGGATCCTCGAAGCGGCGGCCGAGGCGGAGCTGGACGTCGTCGCAGTCGAGGACGAGGACCACGTCGGCCTCGGCCAGGACGTCGTCGATCCCCGTGGCGTTGTGCGGGTGGTCGGTCGCCAGCGCGAAGCGCACGCCGCTGTCGACGACCGGGGCGCCGAGGCCCTCGGCCAGCGCGGCGAGGTCGGCCATCGCCGCACCGTCGGCGCCCGCGTGGCCGGCGAGGATCGCCGGGCGCTGCGCGGCGCGCAGGGCGTCGAGCACGCACACCATGTCGCTGTGCGCCGGCGCGGGTGCGGTCGGCACGGCGTAGGTCTTCAGGTCGGGGGTCTCCACCCCGTCGGGCAGCGGATCCTCCTGCAGCGCGACGTCGTAGCAGAGGTACACCGGGCCGGCGGGGGCGCTGCGCGTCGTGGTGGCGGCGCGGGCGAAGGACTCCGCGATCGACGCCGCGTCATGCGGCTCGTCGTCCCACTTGATGTAGTCGCGCACGATCTGCGCCTGGGCGTTGGCGGTGTGGATCCAGTCGATCCAGGGGCGGCGCTCGGCCTTGGACTTCGGCCCGGTGCCGCCGAGGAGCAGCATCGGCACACGGTCGCACCACGCGTTGTAGATGGCCATCGCGGCGTTCTGCAGGCCGACGACGTTGTGCAGGAGGACGGCCATCGGCTCGCCCGTCGCCTTGGCGTAGCCCTGCGCGATCGCGACGGCGACCGCCTCGTGCATGCAGAGCGCCATTTCGGGCGCACCGGGGTTCTGCGCGAGCGAGTCGTGAATCCCGCGAAACGACGCCCCCGGGTTGAACGCGACATGCTCGATGCCTTCGGCGATCAGCAGGTCGACGATGAGGTCGGAGCCGTACCGCGCGGCGGAACCCGCCTCAAATCTGGACATGACAACAGTATACAGTTGTCCTGGGACCACGTCCAGACCGCGGCCGGGCGGAGCCTCCGCGCGCAGGGCCGGCCGGAGCCGACGGCTCCCTCGCCGGCTACTCGCCCGACGTCCGCGCCACCGTCTGCCCGTACGCCACGAGCCGCTCGCCCGTGTGGCGGATGTGGCGCTCGACCGCCACCCGCGCGCCCTCGGCGTCGCCCGCGGCGAGGAACTCGATGATCGCGACGTGCTCCTGCCCCGCCTCGACCGGGCGGTGCACGCCCTCGCCCCCGCTCCACATCCGCACGTAGCGCTCGGCGCGCGACTTCAGCTGGTTGACCAGCGCCAGGCCGGTCTCGTCGCGCGCGGCGCGCAGGATGATGCGATGGAACGCCGCGTTGAGCGCGAGCCACTCCGCGTGGTCGGCGACCGGCCGCATCGCCCGCTCCGCCTCGCGCAGCTCCTCGATCGACGCCTCGGTCAGCCGCGGCACCGCCCGCTGCGTCAGGTAGCCCTCCAGCAGCGCGCGGTTGTCGTACAGCTCGGCGATCCGCTCCAGCGACAGCCCGCGGACGACCGCCAGCTGATGGGCCTCGGCGTCGATGAGCCCTTCGGCCTGCAGCTGGCGCATCGCCTCGCGCACGGGCACGCGCGAGACCCCGAAGTGCGTCGCCAGCGACGCCTGGTTCAGGACCGCGCCGTCCTCCAGCGCACCGCTCTGGATCGCCTCGCGGAGGTCGTCGGCGACGTAGTCGGCCGTGATGCGCCGCCCGGACAGCGTCGGGTCCCGCTTGATTCCGGACAGATCTGTTGAGCGCACCGACATTCCTCCGTACCCGTTGGACAACTGTAGATCGTATTCAGTCTCTCTCGGCCTACGCGTCGTCGCGCTGCTCCGCGTACCAGGCCGCGATCTCGTCGCTGGTGGTGAACCACACGTCGTCGCGGTGCTCGACCATGTGGTCCAGCGCCGTCCGCAGGTGCTTCGCGCGATACGGCTGCCCGGTCAGGAACGGATGGATGCCGAAGCCCATGACCCGCGGCCGG
>DASYBY010000259.1:0-4450 GCA_036500525.1 Baekduia sp.
ATCCGAACCTTCTGCAGGTTCGGATCGAAGCGACGCTTGGTAGCGCGCATCGAGTGGCTGCGGCTCTGACCGAAAGCGGGGCCTTTCCCGCAGCTGTGGCATACCTTCGACATTCGGCCGGGGAGTGTAGCGGGCCGCGGAACGCGAGGCGGTGCGCTGCCCGAACGGGCGGTTTGTCCCGCAAACCGGTGGTTCCCGCCGGCCGGTGTAGGTGGTCGGGGGCTAGGGTAAGGCGCTGACGATGCCCGCTGTGCACCAGGTCTCCCTCCCTCCCCGCTACCGCCTCGTCGGCCACATCGCCAACGGGGGCATGGCCGCGGTCTGGGCCGCGCAGGATGCGGTCCTGGAGCGCCTGGTCGCGGTCAAGACCTTGGCCGCCGGCTACGCGGCCGACCCCGCCGCGCGCCGCCGCTTCACGCGCGAGGCGCGCGCCGCGGCCCGGGTCTCCGACCACCCCAACGTGGTCACGGTCTTCGACATCGGCGACCACGAGGACCAGGCGTTCATCGTCATGGAGCACTTCTCGGGCGGGACGGTCGCCGATCGCCTGAAGCGCAGCGAGCCCGTGCCGGTCGCGACCGCGCTGCGGTGGCTGCGCCAGACCGCCTCGGCGCTGGACGCGGCGCACGCGGCCGACATCGTCCACCGCGACGTCAAGCCCGGCAACCTGCTGCTCGACGAGACCGGGCGCCTGGCGGTCGGCGACTTCGGGATCGCCTCGATCGCGGGCGAGACGCAGGTCACGGCGGCGGGCCAGGTGCTGGGCACGGCGGCGTACCTCTCCCCCGAGCAGGCGCGCGGCGGCGTCGCGACGCCGGCGAGCGATCGGTACTCGCTGGCCGTGGTCGCGTACGAGCTGCTCTGCGGGCACAAGCCCTTCGAGGGCGAGACGGCCATCGAGCAGGCCCGCGCACGGCTGCAGGGCGACCCTCCGGCCCCCACTGGGCCGTGTGTGGTGGCCGCGGCGGCGCTGCAGCACGGACTGGCGCAGGATCCGGCGGCGCGACCGCTCACGGCGGGCGCGTTCGTCGACGAGCTGGAGAGCGTGCTGGGCCGGCGCGGTGGCGATCCGACGCTGGAGACGGCCGCGGCGCCGTCGCGGCGCTTCGTGCGCGACCAGCCGCGGACGCCGGCCATCGTGCCGCCCGAGGTCGCGCCGCCGGTCGTCGCGCGGACGCCCGTGGCGCGAGCGGACGATCGCTGGGCGCCGGAGCCGGAGGCCGGCGGCCGCTGGGGCGCGACGCCGCCGCCCGAGCCGATCGCGCGAGCACGCAACCCGCGGCGGCGTGCGTGGGCGATCGCGGGGTTGATGGCCGTGTGCGTCGCGGCCGGCGCCGGGCTCGCGCTGATCAGCGACGACGGCAACGACGGCGGCCGGACGCTCGCGCGGCTGGTGCCGTCAGCGACGAGCTCGTCGGCGCAGCCGCAGGGCGCGTCCAAGCAGGAGACGGTGCCGGACGCCGGGTCCTCGGGTGGCGCGACCGCCGCCGGCGCCGGCGCCTCGGGCGATCCGGCGGCGACCCAGCCGACCACCGCCACGCCGCCCGCTACGGCGTCGACCGCCGGCCAGTCCGCGACCGCGCTGAACAACGCCGGCTACGCGATGCTCCCGAGCGACCCGCAGGGCGCGCTGCCGCTGCTGTCGCAGGCCGTCGACAAGTTCCGCGCGACCGGCGACACCAGCAGCACCGACTACGCGTACTCGCTCTACAACTACGGCTGGGCGCTGCGCCTGGCCGGCCGCCCCGCCGACGCGATCCCGTACCTGCAGGAACGCCTGAAGATCTCCAGCTACAAGCGCGACATCGTCGAGCAGGAGCTGAAGACCGCCCAGGCCGCCGCGGGCGGCCAGGGCCAGGGCGCCGCCGACGCCGGCGGAGCGACCGGGCCGACGGCCTCCGGAGCCCGCGCGCACGGTCCCGCCAAGGGCCACGGCGCCAAGGGCCACGGGCCGCACGGCCACCGCTGAGCGCCGAGCGACGACGGCCTTCCAGGCCGCGCGGGGCGCGCGGGGCGCGCGTCGTCGACCACCGACCGGCGCCGGCGCCGACGCGGCGCGGGCCGCTCCGCGGCTCCGGGCCCTTGACACCGCCGCCCTTCGTCCGTCAAAGTGAGCGAACGTTCACTTCGGAATCCGCGGAGGTCGCACCGATGTCGCTCACCATCCATCCCCTCTCCACCGGTCGTGTCCGGATCAAGCACGCGATGCATCGCGGGATCGGGACCGGGCTCGCGCGGCGTGCCCGGATCATGCGGCCGGGGCCGATGACCGGTCCGCTGCCGATCCACGTCTGGGCCATCGAGCACCCCGAAGGCCTCTTCCTGATCGACACCGGCGAGGTCCACACGACGCGCGATCAGCCGTTCGCGCACTTCGACGTCGCCCGCGAGGACGAGCTCGACCACCAGCTCCACGCCGCCGGGTTCGCGACCGCCGACGTCGGGACCGTCGTGCTCACCCACATCCACGTCGACCACGTCAACGGCGTGCCGCACGTGCCGAACGCGAAGATCCTCGCCAACGCCGACGAGATCGCCGCCGCGGGATCGCTCGCCGGCCGCGCCACCCGCGCCTTCACCCGCCAGCCGCTGCCGCCCCGCTTCCACGCCGATCCCGTCGTCCTCGACGGTCCCGCCTTCGGCGCCTTCGCCGGCAGCCGCGCGCTGACCGCCGACGGCCGCATCGTCGCCGTGCCCGCCCCGGGCCACACGCCCGGGCACATGGCCGTCGTCGTCGTCCAGGACGACCACCACGTGCTGCTCGGCGGCGACAGCGCCTACGACCAGGCCCAGCTGCTGGACCTGCACGTCGACGGCGTGAGCCCCAAGGACGACGTCGCCCGCGGCACCATGCGGACGATCGTCGACCACGCCCGCCTCCAGCCGACCGTCTACCTCCCCAGCCACGACGTCGAGTCCGCGGCGCGCCTGCGCGACGTCGACGCGCTCGTCCCGGCCGCCTGAGCCGCGCGTGGCCCGTCCCAGCCGCGAGCCGGAGATCCTCAAGGCCGCGCTCGGGTGCTTCGCCGAGCTCGGCTACGACGCGACGCGCGTCAAGCACATCGCCCAGCGCGCGGGCGTCAGCGAGGCGGCGCTCTACCGGCACCATCCGTCCAAGGAGGCGGTCGCCACCGCGCTGTTCGCCACGCACATGCGCGCCCTCTCCGACGCCCTGCGCGCCGTCGCCGACGACCGCACGCTCCCGGTCGCCGAGCGCGTCCGACAACTCGCCCGCGTCTCGCTGGAGCGCCGGCGCACCGACCCCGCCGCGCACGCGTTCGTCCTCGGCCACACCGGGCGCTTCATCGGCGCGCTGCCGGCGGACTTCCCCTACCCGATCCGGATCGTCGAGCGGCTCGTCGCCGAGGGCCAAACCGACCATTCGGTCCGCCCCGGTCCACCCCGCGTGCTCGCGGCGCTCGTGCTCGGCTGCATGAGCTATCCGGCGATCGTCGCCCAGCACGCCGCGCCGGGCACGATCGACCTGAACGATCCGGACGCGGTCGCGGCGATCGCCGACGGCGCCTGGGCCGCGATCGCGGCCTGAACAGCCTCAGCGCGCCGGGACGTTCGGCCGCGCCGGCTCCGGCGCGTGCTCGGGACGCCGAGGCGTCCGCGGGTACCCGTCACGGATCCGCCGGCCCGGCTCGCGCAGGCGCACGGCGCTGGGCACCGCGTCGGGCAGCGGCGGCTGCATGCCGTTGCCGCCACCCGGGCCGAGATCCTCGTCGGGCGGCTCGTAGCCCGGGCCGCCTCCGCCGTCGTCATCGCGCGGCCACAGCGTGCCGCGCCAGTCGACGTCCTCCCCGTCCAGCAGCGCGTAGACCAGCACGCCCGCACCGAGGAAGTGGACGATGAGCGTGCCGAGGATCGCGACGAGCTCGAGAGACACAGCGCGAGCCTAGCGCGGGTCGCAAGCCCTGTGGAGCAGGACGGTCAGCGTGGGACCGCCAGCTGTTCCTTGACCGCCAGCATCGCCAGCACGGCCTCGGCGGCGTGCCGCCCGGAGTCGCGCTTGTCGCCGCCGGACCGGGCGATCGCCTGGTCGAGGTTGTCGACGGTCAGCACCCCGAACGAGCAGGGCACGCCGGTGCTCAGCTGCACGTCCATGATGCCGCGCGCCGACTCGCCGCAGACGTAGTCGTAGTGCGACGTCTGGCCGCGGATTACCGCGCCGAGGCACACGACCGCGGCGTAGCGGCCCGACTCGGCCGCCAGCTTGGCGGCCATCGGCAGCTCGTAGGCGCCGGGCACGGTGAACTCGTCGATCTCCGACTCGCCCTCGGCCTCCGTGAAGACCGCCCGCGCCCCGGCGACGAGCCGGTCGGCCAAGTCCTCGTAGAACCGCCCCACCACGAAGGCGATCCTCACCGACCCTGCTCCTCCTCACGAGCGGCGGCGGTGTCGCTGAGGTGCTCCTCGTGGAGCATCTCCTCGTCGAGCGCCAGGC
>DASYBY010000260.1:0-2822 GCA_036500525.1 Baekduia sp.
GCGATCGCCGACACCACGAAGTCGACCGGCACGACGTTGAACGTGGCGTCGCCGCGGCCGACCTGCAGCAGCGAGCCCGTCGGCCCCGCCATCGAGCGCAGCAGGTAGTACGGCCCGTCGAACTTCTGGGTCTCGCCGGTCTGCGAGTCGCCGACGACGATCGCCGGCCGGTAGATCGTCGTCGGGATCTCGTGCATCGACGCGCGCACGATCACCTCGGCGGCGAACTTGGTGGACTCGTAGAAGTTCTTGAAGGCCTGCCCCTCGGCGAGGTCCTCCTCGAGCACGAGGCCCGAGCGCTGTCCGGCCACGTACGCGGTCGAGATGTAGTGGTGGCGCTCCAGCTGCGTCGCGCGGCGGCAGAAGTCCACGACGTGCTGCGTGCCCTGGACGTTGACGCGCTCGGCCAGCTCGGCGCCGACCGCGAGGTCGTAGACGGCGGCGAGGTGGAACACGCGGACGACCTCGCCGGCCAGGCGGTCGTAGGTGCGCGGGTCGAGCCCGAGCGCCGCGTCGGTGATGTCGCCGGGCTGGACGTCGACGCCGTCGGGCGCCAGGGCGCGGGCGCGCTCGACCATCCGGGGCTCGACGAGCGCGACGATGCGCGCCTCGTCGTCGTCGGCCAGGAGGCGGGGGACGAGTCGGCCCGCCAGGAAGCCGGGGAAGCCGGTCAGGAGATAGGTCCGGGGCATGGCCGCAGGGAACCTAGCCGTTCAATCGACGAGCCGTCGCTGCACGGCCCACCGGCTCAGCTCGTGGCGGCTGGAGAGCTGGAGCTTGCGCAGCACCGCGCTCACGTGCGCCTCGACCGTCTTGACCGAGATCCCCAGCCGCTGGGCGATCTCCTTGTAGAGGTAGCCGCGGGCGATGTGGCGCAACACCTCGCGCTCGCGCGGCGTGAGCTGGTCGAGCTCGGGGTCGGCGACGTCGGCCGGCGGCGCCTCGCCGCGCGAGAACGCGTCGAGCACGAACCCCGCCAGACGGGGGGAGAAGACCGCGTCGCCGTCGTGGACGCGGCGGATCGCGTCGGCGAGGTCGGTCGAGGAGATCGTCTTGGTCACGTAGCCGCGGGCGCCGGCGCGGATGACCGCGATGACGTCCTCGGGGTCGTCGGAGACCGAGAGCGCCAGGCACTTCGCCGTCGGCGCCTCGATCGCCAAGCGCCGCAGGATCTCGACCCCGCCGCCGCCCGGCAGGTGGACGTCGAGCAGCACCACGTCGGGCTCGCGCGCGACGATCTCGGCCACGGCGGCGTCGACGTCGCCGGCCTCGCCGAGGATCGCCACGAGCCCTTCGAGCTCGGCCCGCACGCCCGCGCGAAACAGCGCGTGGTCGTCGACGAGCACGACCGTGGGCAACGACTCAGTCATCCAACACCAGCTCCACCTCCGTGCCCTCTCCGGGCGTGCTGTGCACCGCGGCGCGACCGCCGTGGCGGGCCATCCGGCCCACGATCGACTCTCGCACGCCGCGCCGGTCGGCGGGCACGTCGCGCAGGTCGAAGCCCTGGCCGCGGTCGCGCACGAAGACCTCGGTGTGGCCGTCGGTGACCTCGGCGTATAGCGAGATCGGCGCGTCGCTCCCCGCATGGCGCACCGCGTTGGCGAGCGCCTCGCGCGCGGCGGCCACGAGCGCACGGGTGCGGTCGTCGAGGTCGCGGTCGCCGACGGTGACGACCTCGACCGGCGTGCCGTGCGCCTCCTCGACCTCGGCGGCGGCGGCGCGCAGCGCGTCGGCCAGCCGCTCGTCGGGCCGGGCCGCGGGCGCGCCCGAGAGCCACGTGCGCAGCTCGCGCTCCTGGCGGCGGGCGAGCGTCGCGACCGCGCGCGGGTCGTCGGCGCGCTTCTGCACCAGCGCGAGCGTCTGCAGGACCGAGTCGTGCAGGTGCGCGGCGACCTCGGCGCGCTCCTGGGAGCGGATACGCTCGTTGCGCTCGGCGGTCAGCCCGCGCACGAGGCGCAGCCAGAACGGCGCGAGCACGAGGCCGAGGCCGAGCGCGACGACGACGAAGGAGAGGACCAGGTCGCGCGCGCCGCTCAGCGCGCCGTTGGCCTGGAGGAACAGCAGCGCGGCGCCGACGACGAGCGCGACGCCGAACCCGCCCTGGTAGATCGTCCGCAGCCGCTGGGCGATCTCCGCGCCGCGGTCGGGCACGTCCGCCGCCGCGGGCTCGGGCGCGGACGCCTCCGGCACGCCCTCGCGCGGCGTGCGCGTCGGGATCGGCACGGGCGGCCCGTCGCCCCGCGTGGTCGTGTGGCGCCAGACCATCGCGCCGCCGGAGACCGCGAGCACGAACGGCCACACGATCGCGTCGCTCCACCACAGGCCCAGCTCGCGCACGGTCAGCAGCGCGCCGAGGCTGAGGCAGGCGACGCCGGCGGCGACCTGGAAGCTGCCCGGCCGCGTCCGCAGCCGCGAGGCCAGCGCCGAGCCGCCGGAGTCCGGCGGGATCAGCGCCCAGCCGGCCAGGTAGATCGGGACGCCGAGGCCGGAGACGATCGTCACGACGACGAACGCGATCCGCACGATCAGCGGATCGATCCCGACCGACCGCGCGATGCCCCCGGCGACGCCGGCCATGTGCTTGTCGCCCATGGTGCGGCGCAGCTTCGGCCGCGCGCGGCGCGCGGAGGTGGGAGCGGTGACGCTCACCGCCAGATCATGGCGGGTCGGCGCACCGCCCTCACGCGCCGTCCCGGCGGGCGAGCCCGCTGACCAGCAGGATCAGCCCGACGACGGTGAGGACGAGCGGGGCCAGCGAGCCGAAGTCGAGGTGCAGGTCGCCCGCGCTGTTGAGGAGCAGGACCGATCCGAGGGCCACG
>DASYBY010000261.1:0-6419 GCA_036500525.1 Baekduia sp.
TGGTCGCCTTGCCCTGCAGCTGGCCGATGACGCGCGCGAACGCCCGGCCGATCTGCTCGGCACCGTCGGGGCCCAGCTGCTCGCCGTAGATGCCACGGATGTCGTAAGCCTTGAAGATCTCCGCAGGGACGCTCATGTCGACAGATCCTAGTTCTAAAGGGGTCAGACCCCTTCTTGCAGTGCCACTGCGAAAAGGGGTCTGACCCCCTCGGGAGGCGTGTTCGGGCATTCTTCCCGCCCGCATGGACCAGACCCCTCCGGTGGCGATCCTCTGCGGCGGGCGCGGCACCCGGCTGCAAGAGCACGCGAGCACGATCCCCAAGGCGCTCGTCGAGATCGGCGGCCTCCCGATCCTCTGGCACGTCGTCTCGCTGTACGCCCACGCCGGCTTCACCGACTTCGTGCTGTGCACCGGTCACCTCGGCGACCAGATCGAGGCCTTCGTGACCGCGCACCCGTGGCCCGACGGCGTGCGGGTGCGCTGCGTCGACACCGGCGCCGACACGCCCACCGGCGGGCGCCTGCACGCGGCGCGCGTCCACCTGGAGGCGGGGCCGACCTTCTGCGCGACCTACGCCGACGGCGTGGCCGACGTCGACCTGCGCGCGCTCCTGGCCTTCCATGCAGCCCACGACGGCACGGCGACGATGACCGTCGTCCGGCCCGAGCTGCAGTTCGGCGTGACCGAGCTCGACGCCGAGGGCCGCGTCGTGGGCTTCCGCGAGAAGCCCCGCTCCGAGCACTGGATCAACGGCGGCTTCTTCGTGTTCGACCGGGGGATGCTCGACCGCCTGGCGCCCGACCACGTGCTGGAGCGCGAGCCGCTGGAGGGCCTGGCCGTCGAGGGGGCGCTGCGCGCCTACCGCCACGACGGGTTCTGGGACTGCATGGACACCTACAAGGACGCCGTGCTGCTCAACGACCTCTGGGCCTCCGGCGCCCCGCCGTGGCAGACGTGGACCGGCGCGACCGCATGAGCGCCGGCGACGGCGCCACGTTCGTCACCGGCGCGTCGGGCCTGCTCGGCGGCCGGCTGGTCGCCGCGCTCGTGCAGCGCGGCGAGCGCGCGGTCGTCCTGCGCCGCGACGGCGCGCCGATGCCCGGCACGGTGACCGTGCGCGGCGACGTCACCGACGCGCCGCTGATGGCCCGCACGGTGGCCGAGCACGGCATCCACACCATCTACCACCTGGCCGCGCAGACGATCGTCGGCGACGCCTACGTCGCGCCCGCGCCGACGTTCGCCATCAACATCCAGGGCACCTGGGCGGTGCTGGAGGCCGCGCGCGCCGGCGGCGTGCGCCGCGTCGTCGTCGCCGGCTCGGGCACGGCCTACGGCGAGCAGATCACGCTGCCCTACACGGAGGACATGGCCCTGCGGCCGCGCCATCCGTACGAGGTCTCCAAGGCGGCGGCCGACCTGATCGCCTGCTCCTACTGGCACACCTACGGCCTGCCGGTGGCCGTGACGCGCCTGACCAACGTCTACGGCGGCGGCGACCGCAACGGCTCGCGGCTGATCCCCGAGCTGGTCGCGGCGCTGCTGGACGGCCGAACGCCGAGCATCCGGTCCGACGGCACGCCCGAGCGCGACTTCGTCTACGTCGACGACGCGGTCGCCGTGTACCTGGCGATCGCCGAGGCGCTCGACCGCGACGACGAGGGGCCGACCGCCCGCGGCGAGGCGTTCAACGCGGGAGGCGGTCGACCGGTGAGCGTCCGTGATGTGGTGGCCACCCTCGGCCGCGTCGCCGGCGTGCCGCTGGAGGCCCGCTACGGGGCGGCGCCGACCGCGCCGGGGGAGACCTCGCGCCAGTACGTCGACATCGCCAAGATCGAGCGCGTGACCGGCTGGCGCCCGGCCGTCGACCTCGAAGAGGGCCTGCGCCGCACGCTGGCCTGGCACCGCGCGCACCGCGCGCACCGCACGGAGGGCGCGGAGTCCGCCAGCGCCTAGGACGCCACGCGCACGCGCCGCCGCCACGTCGACCGCGACGTGTGCAGCTGCGGCACGAGCAGGCGCGCGCGGTCCGACGGCTCGCGGGCCCAGCGCTCGAACTGCCCGGCGGGCATCGGGCGCGCCAGGCCGAAGCCCTGGGCGACGTCGCACCCCAGGTCCGCCAGGCGCTGGAACGCCTCGGCGGTCTCGACGCCCTCGGCCACCACGCGCAGGCCCAGCGCGCGGCCGAGGCCGACCACCGAGCCGACGATCGCGGCGTCCTGCGGGTCCTCGACCATGCCGAGCACGAACGAGCGGTCGAGCTTGAGCTCGTCGGCCGGGACGTTCTTGAGCTGCTCCAGCGACGACTGGCCGGTCCCGAAGTCGTCGACGGCGATGTCGACGCCCGAGGCCTTGATGCGGGTGAGGATGTCGATGGCGCGCGTCGCGTCGCGCATGACCGCGTCCTCGGTGACCTCGACCACGAGGTTGTCGGCGGTCAGCAGGTGGCGGCGCAGCGTCTCGGCGATGCGGTCGGGCAGCCCGGCGTCGACCAGCACGATCGCCGACACGTTGACGGCGACGCGGATGTCCAGGCCGGTCCGGCGCCACTGGGCGGCCTGCGCGACGGCGCGGTCGAGCACCCACAGCGTCAGCTGCGGCATGAGGCCCGTGCGCTCGGCGATCGGCAGCAGCACGCCGGGCGCGATCTCGCCGCGCACCGGATGGCGCCAGCGGATGAGCGCCTCGGCGCCGGAGATCCGGCCCGTCGCGATGTCGACCTGCGGCTGGTAGGCCAGCCACAGCTCGTCGCGCTCGAAGGCGCCGCGCAGGTCGGCCGCCAGCGAGAAGCGGTCGACGGAGTGCTCGTCGTGCTCGGCGCTGTAGCCGGCCACGACCGTGCCCAGGCGCTTGGCGTCGTACATCGCGACGTCGGCGCGGCGCGCCAGCTCGCGCGAGTCGTGCGCGTCGTGGGGGAAGTGGGCGATGCCGACGCTGGCGGTCACCGCGATGCCGACGCCCTCGATCACCAGCGGCGCGCTGAGCGCGACGCCGACGGCCTCCGCGACCGCGCGGGCGTCGTGGCCCTCGGGGACGATCGCGGCGAACTCGTCGCCGCCGAGGCGCGCGAGCGTCCCGGGGACGACCGCCTCCAGGCGGCGGCTGACGGCGATCAGCAGGTCGTCGCCCGCGTGGTGGCCCAGCGAGTCGTTGAGCTCCTTGAAGCCGTCGAGGTCGAGCTGCAGCAGCGCGAGCCGGCGGGCGGAGCGCTCGCCGGCGGCGGTGAGCACCTCCAGCTCGCGAAACAGCGCGCGGCGGTTGGGCAGGCCGGTGAGGTCGTCGGTCAGCGCCTCGCGGCGGTGCAGCGCCAGCGAGCGCACCTCGCGCAGCGTCCAGATCATGCGCGCCAGCGCGGCGGCGAAGGTCGCGGCCGCGAGGATGATCGCGGCGGTCGGCAGGCGGGAGAAGTGGTCGGTGACGAGGATTCCGCAGGCCATCGTGGCGATCGACGCGGGGGAGGTCAGCTCCCACCAGCCGCCGACCGGCAGCACGCGACCCGGCGCGGTCGGCGCCCACGCGGCACCCGCGATCAGCAGCAGGCTGAGCCCCCAGGTCACGGCCATCCCGGCAGTGAGGCTCGTGTGGCCGCCCGCGAGGGTCGAGATGCGCAGCGTGTCGGCCAGCAGCTTGCAGGCCAGCCCGGCGCCGAGCAGCAGGCTCTGGGGCGCCGGCCGGCCGATCATCAGCAGCGTGCCGATGAGGATCCCCAGCAGCGCGAGGTCGGCGGCGGGGTAGAGGACGTTGACGAGCGCCGCCGCGCCGTGCAGCGTCGAGAGGTCGTCGAGGAACAGCGCGCTGACGTAGGACGCCGACGCGAGGCCGATCAGCACGCCGTCGAGCCAGAACGAGCGGTGCGCGTTGCCGAGGTAGCGGCGGCCGATCAGGATCAGCGCCGCGTACCACGGCGGATAGGAGAGCAGCCAGAAGAGGTCGGGCACGCCGGCGGAGTCCAGCGAGCCGCCGGTGATCGTGATGGCCACGCCGCCGGCGATCGTCGCCGCGAGGCCGGCGCAGAGCAGGATCCAGATCGTGCGATCGCCCTGGGACCAGGCGACGCGCGACGCCGCCAGCCCGGCGGCCACCAGCGCGGTCGCCGTCGGCAGGATGACCGTCCCGATGCGGTCCGACGCCAGCGGCACGCCGGCGAACACGGCGGCGTCGGCGATCCCCAGCGCGATCGCCGCGCCGATGAGGATCGTGAGCACGCGCGAACGGCCCGGTTGCCCGGGCAGGCGTGATTCGAGCAGGGTGGAAGACGGTTCGGCCAAGGTGCTCCTCGCCCCCGGAGCGCCGGGGCCTGGCACTGTCATCGGCTGACCGCCCGGCGTCTTCAACCGTTTGCGCGCCAGGTCCGACGATCGGACGAACGCCGCCTCCCGCCGCGCCCTCTAGCATCTAGGGCGTATGTCTGGACATTCCAAGTGGGCCTCGATCAAGCACAAGAAGGCGATCGTCGACTCCAAGCGCGGCAAGCTCTTCACCAAGCTGGCGCGCGCGGTGACGGTCGCGGCCAAGGAGGGCGGCGGCGACATCGACGGCAACCCGTCGCTGGCGCTGGCGGTCCAGAAGGCCCGCGACGCGTCGATGCCCAAGGACAACATCGAGCGCGCGATCGCCAAGGGGACCGGTGCGGGCGCCGACGCGGCCGCGCTGGAGACCATCATGTACGAGGGCTACGGCCCCGGCGGCGTCGCCCTGCTCATCGAGGCGGTCACCGACAACCGCAACCGCACCGGCGCCGACGTGCGCCACGCGCTGAGCAAGGGCAACGGCTCGCTCGGCGAGCCCGGCTCGGTGGCCTACAACTTCGACAAGAAGGGCGTCATCGTCGTCGACGGCGAGCGCTACACCGAGGACGACCTGATGGTCGCCATCGACGCGGGCGCCGAGGACATCTCGCGCGAGGACGACAGCTGGGAGATCGTCACCGAGCCGTCGGACCTCACCGCCGTGCGCAAGGCGCTCGAAGACGCCGAGGTCGAGCTCATCAACGCCGAGGTCACGCAGCGGCCGAAGGTGCTCGTGCCGGTCGACGAGGACACGGCCGGCAAGCTGCTGCGCCTCATCGACAACCTCGAGGACAACGACGACGTCGACGCGGTGCACGCGAACTTCGACGTCGACGACGCGGTCCTCGAGCGGTTGATGGCCGCGTCGTAGGACCCCATGTGGCCCGCGGTGCTCCGCGAGGAGCGGCAGTTCCGGCTGCTGTTCCTCGGCCAGGCCCTGTCGGTCGTCGGAGATCGCATGACCCAGGTGGTCCTGCCGTTCGCGGTGCTGTCGATCGGCGGGTCGGTCACCGACGTCGGCCTGGTCGCCGCCGCGGGCTTCGTGCCGTTCGTGTTCCTGGGGTTGATCGGCGGCGTCATCGCCGACCGGATCGACCGCCGCCGGATCCTGATCGTCTCCGACCTGGTGCGCCTGGTCGCGCAGGCGGCCGCGGGCGTGCTGTTGCTGAGCGGCGCTGCGCAGGTGTGGCACCTCGCGGCGCTGACCGCGCTCTTCGGCACCGCCGACGCGTTCTTCTCGCCGGCGTTCACGGGGTTGATGCCCCAGACGATCGCCGCGCCGCACCACCTGCAGCCGGCCAACGCGCTGCGCGGCATGTCGTACTCCACCGGGTCGATCATCGGGCCGGCGCTCGGCGGCGTGCTCGTCGCGCTCGCGGGGGAGGGCGGCGCGCTGCTGGTCGACGCCGGCACGTTCGGCGTCTCGGTGCTCTGCCTGCTGGCGCTGCGCCCGCGGGTGGTGGAGCGCGGCGACCCCGAGCCGTTCGCCGCCGACCTGCGCGGCGGCTGGCGCGAGGTGCGCGCCCGCACCTGGGTGTGGTCGTTCCTGCTGGCGACGGTCGTCTACCACGTGGTCGTGCTGCCGTCGATCTGGGTGCTCGGACCCGTGCTCATGAAGGACGAGCTCGACGGCGCGACGTCGTGGGCGGTGATCACCACCGCGTTCGGCCTCGGGTCGATCGTCGCCGACGTGCTGCTGCTGCGCTGGCGCCCGCGCTTCGCGCTGCGCGCCGCCGGGATCGGCCTGGCCTTCGCCTCCTGCCAGGCGGTGATCATCGGCAGCGGCCTGCCGTTGGCGGCGATCGCCGCCGTCGAGGTCATCGCGGCGATCGGCGTGTCGACCTTCTTCACGCTCTGGGAGACGTCGCTGCAGGAGCACGTCCCGGCCGACGCGATCTCGCGCGTCTCCAGCTACGACTACGTGGCCAGCGCCGGGATGATGCCGCTGGGCGTGATCGTCGCCGGCCCGGTCAGCGAGGCGCTCGGCATCCACGCGACGCTGGCGTGGATGAGCGCGATCGGGATCGCCTCCGCGCTCACGCTGCTGGCGATCCCGGTGGTCAGGAACCTGCCGCGAGCGGACGTGCTCGATACAGCGACACCGGGTCCGGCACTCCCTTGACCCGCCG
>DASYBY010000262.1:0-2510 GCA_036500525.1 Baekduia sp.
CCGCTCGGCATCTTCGGCTTCGCCGCCGTGGTCGCCCTCTGGAGCGCCGCGCTCGGCCTCCTGACCTCGCCGCTCTGGTACTGGACGCTGCCGCAGGAGCACCAGGACAACGCGACGCTGCGCTTCCTCAACAGCCACGACCTCACGCCGTCGCTGGCGCGCGTCGCCGCCGGCCTCGTCCTGATCCCCGTCGCCGTCTGGTGCTGCCGCGGCATCGCCGCCGGAACCGCCCGCGCCGCGCGCGCCCTGCTGCAGAACTAGCGCCGCGCGCCGCGCTAGCGGTGCGTCCCGATCCAGTCGTCGACCTGCTGCCAGCGCTCGTAGAGCCAGGCGATCAGCGCGTCGCGCTCGACCGGGACCTCGTCGGCCGCGAAGCGCCAGAACCGCACCCGCACCGTGCCGCCGACCAGGTCGCCGCGCCAGATGTCGGAGATCCGCTCGAAGCCGTCGAGCCCGACGTGCGCGCAGAACACCACGTCGGTCCCGCGCCCCGCCTCCAGCAGCGCGATCGGCCCGCCGAGGCGCGGCGGCAGCACGTGGTGCAGGCCGCGCGCGAACCCGGCCAGCTCGGGCTGGCGCTCGGCGATCAGCTCCTGCGCGCGGGCCAGCTTCTCCGGCGTGAACCGCGTGCCCTCGGGGTAGATCAGCACGCCCTCGTGCGGGTCGAGGTCGATCGCCAGCTTGCGCAGGCTCTCCAGCTCGCCGACGGTGTCGCCTGAGCCGCGGCGCACGAAGTTCGTCGGGACCCAGCGGCCGCCGATGTCGATCGTCGGCAGCATCTGCAGCTCGCGCTTGATGACGAAGCGCAGGCCCATGTCGTGGGCGTGGCCGACCAGGGCGTCGGGCAGCGCGTTGTCGATGATGCTGGCGTGGCGCATGAGGATCAGCACCGGTCCGGGCGCGACGTCCTCCAGCCCCTCCACCTCGAAGTCCAGCCCGAACAGGCGCCGCACGCCGCGCAGGTGCCCGCCCGCCCAGAGCTGGCGCAGGCGGTAGACGCGGAACCGGCGCGTGCGCGTGTCCCGACCCAGCGACGCGAGGCCGATCCCCGTAAGCAGCGCCACGCCGCGCAGCTCGCCGAACAGGAACCACCACAACAACGCGACCAGGCGCACGCCGACCCACGGCTTGCGGTGCACCACCCAGCGCACGAGATCGGCGACCGCCGCGCAGAGCAGCAGCAGCGGGAAGGTCAGCGTGACGGCGACGAACGCCGTGGCTTCGATCGCCACGCCGCGGGCACGGCGAACGATGCGGGGACCGAGAGGTCCGGAGTCCGGCAGGAGCGGTCCCACGCGGCGGACGGTACTCGGCGCCGCACCGCCGCGCGGCCCGCCCGCCTCAGCCGACCTGCTGCAGGCCCCAGGCGACGCTCACGAGGGAGACGCCCACCGCGTAGGCCGCGCTGTGGGCGACGAGGTGCTCGCCGACCCGCGCCACCAGGCCGGCCGCGAACCCGCGACCGACATGGTGGTCTTGCTTGAACGGATGGCGTGGACCGACGACCGCCATGGGATCAGTGCGCCATCGCCGGCGCCGTGCCCGGCACCTGCTCCAGCTTGGGGACGCCGGGCCGCAGCAGCGCGGTGCAGACGACGGCGGCCACCGCGAAGATCGCGGCCGACCAGTAGAACGCCGTGGTGTAGCCGTGGACTGCGGCCTGGCCGATCAGGTCGGCGCTCGGGCGCCCGCCCTTGCTCTCCAGCAGCGACGACGTCGCGCTGGCGGCCAGCGTGCTCAGCAGCGCGGTGCCGATCGAGCCGCCGATCTGCTGGCCGACGTTGACCAGCGCCGAGGCGACGCCCGCGTCGTGCGGATCGACGCCCAGTGTCGCGCTGCTGATCGCCGGGGCGAAGATCAGGCCGAAGCCCACGCCCATGATCAGCAGGCCGGGGAACACGTGCGTCCAGTAGTCCGAGTCCGGCGCGATGCCGGTCAGGTAGAGCATGCCGATCATGCCGAGCACGAGGCCCGAGCCGATCAGCACGCGCGGCCCGAAGCGCGGCAGCAGCTTGGTCTGCGACGTGGTCGCCGAGATCATGATGGCGACGGTCATCGGCAGGAACGCCAGGCCGGTCTTGATCGGCGAGAAGCCCAGGTTCTGCTGCAGGTAGTACGTGAGGAACAGGAAGACGCCGAAGATCGCGATGCCCGAGAGGGCGACGGCGAGGTAGGAGCCGCCGCGGTCGCGGTCGAGCACCACGCGCAGCGGCAGCAGCGGGTGAGCGGCGCGCTGCTGGATCGCGACGAAGCCGGCGAGCAGGACGACGCCGGCGATCAGGAAGCCGATCGTCGTGCCGTTGGACCAGCTCGTCTCGGCCGCGTGCGAGAAGCCGTAGACCAGCGAGAACAGGCCGGCCGAGCCGGTGAGCGTGCCCGGGATGTCCAGGTGCGCCTTCTCCTGCGGACGCGAGTTGGTCATCAACGACATCGCGCCGAAGACGGCGATGCCCGCGAACGCGAGGTTCACGTATAGGCACCAGCGCCAGGAGAGGTACTCGGTGAGGACG
>DASYBY010000263.1:0-11077 GCA_036500525.1 Baekduia sp.
CGGCCACACCTCAGCGATGCCGAGCTCGAGCGGCTCGAAGATCTGGCGGGGATCTCGGACCTCCGTCGGCGCGTTGCGTCACAGTTGAGCGACTTGTCCCACGAACAACAAGAGGCCGTTCGCCTCCGCATCCTGGAAGAGAAGTCCTACGAACAGATGGCACAGCACCTCGGCATCAACGAGCAGGCCGCCCGCGCACGCGTGTCGCGCGGCATGCGCACGCTCGCCGACCGCCTCCAGGACGATGCCTGCGACACAGGGGAGCGCCCGTGAGCGATCCAGACCTCGGCGATCTCCCGAGCCTGCGCCAGTGGGGCGACGACCTGCGGGTGGCGACCGGCCGCGCCGAGCAGGAGCAGCAGCGGCGCCGGGCCCGCCGGCGCCGATTGCCGATCCGTCGCCTCGGGGTCGCGGTCGTCGCGATGTTCGTGCTCGTGCCGGGCGCCGTGGCGACCCGCAGCATCTGGAACGACCCGGTGCAGCGGGTCGCGCCGCTTGAGCCGAGGGGATCGACCCCGGCCGTGCGCCTCGCCGAAGGGCGCACCGACGGCGTGTCGTGGCGCCTCGGCGGATACGACGCAGGACCCGGTCAGCGCTGCGTCCAGTTCGACACCTTGGGCGACGCACGTCCGTTCAGCGCGCGGGGCTGCACCGAGCCGCTCACGCCGGCCGGGATCACCTTCCTCACGGCACCGACGGGGCGGGTAGGCTTCGTCTATGGGACCGTCTCGGCGGACGTGCGCAGCATCGCCATCACGGTGGCCGGCGGGCGGCGCGTGCAGGTGGGCACGACGGCCGTGAGCCCCGAGGTGGTCCGGCGCAGCCGCATCGGCGCGTTCCGTGTCTTCGTTGCGACGTTCAGCGGCGGGTACTCCACCAGCGCGGAACCGCAGATCACGGCCTACGACGGCGCTGGGAACGCGATCGGCGCCCTCGGCTCGCGGTGAAGCGACTAGCGGTCCTGACGGCGGTCGCGGCGACGTTGGGCCTCATTGCCGCCGCGCCCGCGCCCGCGACGACGCAATGCGGGCCCGACAACCACTGGTGCGCGAGCGCCATACGGCTCCATGGCCGCCTCTTTCTGACCTTCGCCGGCTTCGGCTACCAGGGCACCTACCGCGTCTGCGTCACCCCGCCCAAGGCCCGCGAGGTCTGCCGGACCTTCGGGCTGGTACCCAACGGCACTGGCGCCAACGCCTCGTCGGTGCTGTTCACCAAGCATTTCCCCCACGCCCGCAAGGGCCGCTACCACGCCCGCTGGCTCTACGCCGACAAGCAGGTCGGCAAGAGCATCGCCTTCACGCCCTAGGCTTGGGCGATGACCGCCGCGTACCGCCCGACCGGGCTCCTGGCGCCCGTCGTCACGCCGTTCGACGCCCGTGGCGCGGTCGATCATGCCGCGCTGGAGCGGCTGGCCGGCGAGCTGCTGGACGCGGGCGCGACGGGGATCGTCGCGCTGTCGACCACCGCGGAGCCGTCGTCGCTGGAGCCGTCCGAGCGCGACGCGACCGTCGCGACGCTGTCGGCGGTGTGCGTCGACCGCGGCGCCGACCTCGTCGTCGGGGCCGGCACCAACGA
This sequence comes from Baekduia sp., assembly GCA_036500525.1. Taxonomy (GTDB): domain Bacteria; phylum Actinomycetota; class Thermoleophilia; order Solirubrobacterales; family Solirubrobacteraceae; genus Baekduia. Next base: position 1,579 of record DASYBY010000263.1, read on the forward strand.
CACGCGCACGACGATCGAGGCGCACGAGGCGCTGGCCGCCGTGCCGGGCGTGCGGGCCTCGCTGGCCGTCGTGCCGTACTACGTGCGACCGACCGAGGCGGGGATCGTGGCGCACTTCCAGGCCGTCGCGGCCCGCTCGCCCGTCCCGTTGATCATCTACAACGTGCCGTACCGCACGGGCCGCGGGCTCGGGTCGGCCGCGCTGCTGGAGCTCGCCGCCACCGACAACCTGGCGGGGCTCAAGCAGGCCGTCGGCGCGCTCGACGCCGACACGCTCGAGCTGCTGGCGGGCGCCGCCGAGACGTTCGCCGTGCTGGGCGGCGACGACGCCTTCCTCCTCCCCACGATGCTCATGGGCGGCGCGGGCGCCATCGCCGCGGGCGCGCATCTCGCGACCGAGCGCTTCGTCGCGATGCTGGCCGACGGAGCGGCGGGCCGGGTGGCCGCGGGGCGCGCGCACGCCGAGGCGCTGCTGGCGCTCGTGCAGGCGCTCTTCGCGGAGCCCAACCCGGCGGTCATCAAGGCGCTGCTGCACGCCGAGGGCCGGATCCCGACCGCCGACGTGCGGATGCCGCTGACGGCGGCGAGCCCGGAGGCCCTGGACCGCGCGCAGCGCGCCCTGGCCGCCGCGAGCGACTAGGTGGGTTGTTCCGCGAGGCGGTCCGGGCGATCGGTGGTCCGGGCGGATGGCTGACGCCGCCCGATTGCGCAGCCGATCATGGTTGGATCGGCAAGCGATAGGGTGGTGTCAGGCGCCGGCCGGGCCGCCGAGCGGCCGCGCCGGATCGTGGAATAGCCCATCTAGGGCGCGGGCGTGAGGAGGCGGCCGCTCAGTGCGGTCGCAGCGACCCGCCGCAGCGGGGGCACGTGGAGCGCTGCTCGTCGCGCCGTGGATGCCACAGGCGCAGGCAGCGGTTGCAGATGTGACGCATGATGCTCTCAGTGATCGGCGCGTCGCGCCGGGGCTGAAGGGATGATGTCCGCCATGTCACGGTCATTCGGCGTCTTCGGGCGACTCTCCTCCGCGTCGGCGCCACCGAAGCCCGGCACGGCGGCGTTTCGTGCCTGGACGGCGGTCACCGCGCTCAACACCTGGATCTACCGCGCCACCGGCGGGCGGATCGGCGGCTCGTTCGATCGGGCACCGGTTCTCCTGTTGCATCACGTCGGACGCAAGAGCGGTGAGCAGCGCGTCGCGCCGCTGCTCTACCTGCCCGACGGCGAGGACCTCGTGATCGTCGCCTCCTACGGCGGGGCGCCCAAGCACCCCGCCTGGTTCCACAACCTGCGCGCCGCGCCCGAGACCGAGATCGAGGTCGGCCGCGAGCGCCGGCCCGTCACCGCCGGCGTCGCGACCGCGCAGGAGCGCGAGCGCCTCTGGCCCGCGCTCCTGGAGCTCTACCCCGCCTACGGCGCCTACCAGGACCGCACCGAGCGGGAGATCCCCCTGGTCGTCCTGCGCCGCCGCTGAGCGCCCGCGCGCTACGGGCGGTTGCGCCCGTAGGCGTCGTGGGCCGTGACCCACTCCTCCGCCACGATCGCCGAGCCCAGCGACAGCTCGCCGCAGAGGACCGTCGCCGCGATGATCTCGGTCAGCTTGCGGACCTTCCCCGTGCCGTAGCAGCCGAGCAGCTCCAGGCCCTCGCGCTGGGTCGCCAGGCCGGTGCCGCCGCCGTAGGTCGCGACGATCAGCGACGGGATGGTGATCGAGTAGTAGTAGTCGCCGTTGGGGCGCAGCTCGGCGTGGACGAACGCCGCCGAGGACTCCGCCACGTTGGCCACGTCCTGCCCCGTGGCGATGAACATCGCCGTGATCCCGTTGGCCGAGTGCGCGCCGTTGTTGTTGACCCCCGACATGAAGCCGCCGAGGTTGGAGACCTGTCGCGCCCGGAACATCAGGTCGCTGCCGGAGTTCATGACCGAGCGGAACAGCGCGTCGGGGATCGTCGCCTCGGCCACCACGCGCTTGCCGCGCGTGTGCAGCATGTTGACCTGCGAGCTCTTCTTGTCGGTCGCGAAGTTCGACTCCAGGAAGTACTGCTCGATGTCACCGTCGTAGTGCTCGACGATCCAGTGGCACGCGGCCTGCGTGGCCTTGCCCGTCAGGTTCTGGCCGGCCGCGTCGCCGGTGGTGTAGTTGAAGCGCGTGTAGAGGATGCGGCTGGCGGAGTACTGCTCGATCTCCTGCAGGCGCCCGGTCGAGGTCGTCTCCTCCGCGGCGGCGCGGATGTCGTCGAAGTGGTCGGTGACCCACGCGCCGAAGGCCCGCGCCCCGCGCGCGTCGGCGAACAGGAACGCCGGCGCGCGCTGCATGTGGTCCTCGAGGATCGTCGTCCGCACGCCCCCGGCCGCGTGCAGCAGCTTCATGCCGCGGTTGTAGCTGGCGACCAGCGTGCCCTCCGCCGTGGCCAACGGCACGTAGAACTGCCCCTGGGCGTGCTCGCCGTCGACCAGCAGCGGGCCGGCGATCCCGATCGGCACCTGCGCGACGCCGGTGAAGTGCTCGATGTTGCCCGGCAGCGCCCCGGGGTCGAGCGAGTAGTGGCCGACGTGGTCCAGCGCGGCGCCGGTCTCCTGGGTCAGGAACTCGCGGCGGAGCCGCGCGGCGTCGCGCGTGTAGTCGTCGGTCAGGTCGCGTGGGATCGGCGTGCGGCCCTGGGCGGCGTCGGTGGTCATGCGATCTCCCTCTCCTCGTGGGCGCGTGTCGGCGCGCGATGGCTACCAGGTACCGTTGCGTACCCGCATGGGCCGCCCCACCCTCACGATCGAGCAGCGCAGCGAGCAGGACCGCCGGCACCACCGGCAGCTGTTGCAGGGCATGGCGGCGTGCGTGTCGGAGAAGGGCTACGGAGCGACGACGATCGCCGACGTCGTGCGCGAGGCGCGGGTCTCGAAGTCCACGTTCTACGCGCACTTCGCCGACAAGGAGGAGTGCTACGTCGCGCTCTACTCCGCGGCGGTCAACAACGTGCTCGACGGGATGCGCGCCGCCGACCAGGCCGCCGCGCAGGCGGGCCTGCCGTGGCGCGCCCACCTCGACGCCGTCAACGCGGCCTACCTCAACACGCTGGCGACGGGCGGCGAGCTGACGCGCTCGCTGCTGGTCGAGGTGCAGACCGCGGGCCCCGCGGCGCTGGCGATGCGCCGCGACGTGCTGGACCGCTACGTCGTGCTGATGGGCGGGCTGGCCGAGCGGCTGCGGGGCGACGAGCCGGCGCTGCGCGCGCTGACGCCGGGGCTCGTGCTCGGCGTCGTGGGCGCCATCAACGAGATCGTCATGCAGGCGATCGAGACCGGCCCGGTCGAGCCGATCACCGGCCTGTGCGGCCTGGCGACCGACCTCTGGGCCGCCGTCCTCACCTCGACGCCGGAGCCCTGAGCAGCCGCAGCTCGATCTCGAGGATCGGGTCCAGGAGCGCGGGGAGCGCCTGCGCGCCCTCCTTGAGCAGGCGGTCGATCACCAGCTCGTGGATCGCGCCGACGGCGGCGCGGAAGATGTAGGCGGGCGGCTCGGGCAGCGTCGGGTCCAGGCCCACCGCGGTGCGGTAGCCCTCGACCAGCCGCTGGGCGAAGCGCTCGTGCACGGCGTCGCGACGCTGCAGCGCCGCCGGGCCCGCGCCGAGGACCTCGATGAGGAACGTGCGCGCGAAGGCGGGGTTGTCGGCCAGCGTCTGCAGGTAGGCCTCGGTGCCCGCCTGCGCGCCGGCGAGCAGGCCCTTGCCCGCCTCCGCCTCGGCCTCGGCGATGACCTCCAACAACCCGGCCACCCCGGCGTCGTAGGCCGCGAGGAAGCACTCCTCCTTGTTGGCGAAGTGCTCGTAGAAGCTGCGGCGCGAGACGCCGGCGCGGTCGATGACGTCGGCCACCGCGACGTTGGCGTAGCCCTTGGCGGCCGTCGCATCGGCCATGGCGACGAGCAGCCGCTCGCGCTGGGACTCGGCGACGACCGCGCGCGGGGCGGCGTGCCGGCCGCGCGGCAGGATGCGGAGCGCGGGATTCTCGCCGTGGACGCTCATGGAGACAGTAGTGTACCATCGAGACAGCGATGTTCCTACGAGCGATCCCGGAGCGACCACGATGACCCCCACCTCCCCGCACCAGAACGGCAGCGCGCCCCGCCACGTCCGCGTGGGCATCATCGGCGCCGGCTTCGGCGGCCTCGGCACCGCGATCCGCCTCGCCCAGCAGGGCGACGACGACTTCCTGATCTTCGAGCGCGCCTCCGACGTCGGCGGCACCTGGTGGGCCAACACCTATCCCGGCTGCCAGTGCGACATCCCCTCGCACCTGTACTCCTTCTCGTTCGCGCCCAACCCGAACTGGTCGCGGACCTACCCCAAGCAGCCCGAGCTGCGCGACTACCTCCGCGCCACCGCCGAGAAGTTCGGGATCTACGACCGCATCCGGCTCGACTGCACCGTCACGTCCGCCGCGTGGGACGACGGCGCCGGCCTGTGGCGGCTGGAGACCTCGCAGGGCAGCTACACCGCCGACGTGGTCGTGGCCGCGCCGGGACCGCTGAGCGCGCCGCGGCTGCCCGACGTGCCGGGCCTCGACACCTTCGAGGGCACGGTCTTCCACACCGCGCAGTGGGACCACGAGCACGACCTCACGGGCGAGCGCGTCGCGGTCATCGGGACCGGCGCCTCGGCGATCCAGGCCGTGCCGGAGATCCGCCAGATCGCCGCGCACGTCGACGTCGTGCAGCGCACGCCGCCGTGGGTCGTCCCCCACCGCGACCGCCCGATCACCCGCGCCGAGCGGTTCCTCTACAACAAGGTCCCGGCGCTGCAGCGCCTCGTGCGCTCCGCCGTGTACTGCTCCCGCGAGCTGCTGGTCCCCGGGCTGGTCTACCGCCCGCAGATCATGAAGCTCGTGGAGAAGCTCGCCCGCAAGCACATCGCCGACCAGGTGCCCGATCCCGCGCTGCGCGCCCGGGTCACGCCCGACTACGCGATCGGGTGCAAGCGGATCCTGCCGTCCAACAAGTGGTATCCGGCGCTGGGCGCCGACAACGTGGAGCTGGTCACCGACGCCGTGACCGAGGTGCGCCCGACCGGCTACGTGACCGCCGACGGCACGCTGCACGAGGTCGACACCATCATCTACGCGACGGGCTTCTACGTCACCGACATCCCGCTGGCGACGATCGTCACCGGCCGCGAGGGCCACCGGCTCTCCGACGTCTGGCACCGCTCGCCGCAGGCCTACCGCGGCACCGCGATGCACGGGTTCCCGAACCTCTTCCTGCTCGTCGGCCCCAACGTCGGCCTGGGCCACAACTCGATCGTCTTCATGATCGAGGCGCAGATCACCTACGTGCTCGGCGCGCTGGCGCAGCTGCGGGAGCGCGGCGCCGGGACCGTCGAGGTCCGCCAGGCGGCGCTCGAGGCCTACAACCAGCGGCTGCAGAGCCGCATGGGCCGCACGGTGTGGAACTCCGGCGGGTGCGCCAGCTGGTACATCGACGCCGAGGGGCGCAACACCACCATCTGGCCCGACTTCACGTTCCGGTTCTGGAACGAGACGCGCGAGTTCGACACGGCCGCCTACGAGCTGGCGCCGGCCCGCGCGTCGGCGGAGCCCGAGGCGGCGATCGCCTAGGCGTCGGTGGGCGGTGGCGCCACCGGCGTGAGGTAGAGCCGCGTGATGGCCGGGACGTCGGCGCTGATCGCGCTCCGCACCTCGGCCAGCGTCTCGGCGACGTCGGTGGCGGTGAAGCACGAGCGCAGCTCGACCTCGGCGGCGGCGAGGATGCTGTTGGGGCCGAGGTGCACGGCCTCCATCCGCCCCACGCCGGTGACGCCGGGCTGGGCCAGCAGGCGCTCGCGCAGCGCCGCGACGCGCCGCGGCGGGACCGCCTGGTTGGTCAGCAGCGACTGGTTGCGGCCGCTCAGCCGGAAGGCGACGAACGTCAGCAGGATGCCGATGATCAGCGTGGCGATCGGGTCGAAGATCGCCATGCCGGTCACCTTGTGGAGGATCAGCGCGGCCAGCGCGAGGCTCGCGCCGAGGACGTCGACCGTGTCCTCCAGGTAGACCGTCGTGACCGTCGGGTCCGAGCTCTCCGACAGGAACTGGCGCACCGGGACGCCGGCGCGCGACGCCCGTCCGCGCAGCTCGCGCACCGCGACCGTGCGGCTGATGCCGTCCAGGACGATCGCGAAGGTCAGCACGCCGACGCCGACCCAGAACGCCTCCAGCTCGGGCGGGTGCAGCAGCGCGTTGACGCCCTCCCAGATCGAGACCGCGCCGCCGACGACGAAGATCCCGATGGCCGCCAGCAGCGCCCAGTAGTAGCGCTCGGGGCCGTAGCCGAGCGGGTGGCTCGGGTCGGGCTCGCGCGCGCTGCGGCGGATCGCGATGTAGAGGAAGACCTCGTTGCCGGCGTCGGCGATCGTGTGCAGCGTCTCGGCGAAGAGCGCCGCCGAGCCGGTCAGGGCGGCGGCGATGCCCTTGGCGACCGCGATCGTCATGTTCGCCGCCAGCGCGGCGAAGACGCTGGTCAGGCTGCCGTCGCGCTCGGACTCGCCGGGCGGCGCGACGGGCGGAGCGGCCTGCTCGGTCACGCGGCGCCGGCCGCCGGGCCGCGGCGGTCGGTGAGGGCGTCGAGGGTCCGCTCGAGCTCGCGGTCGGTCAGCGGGTCGCCGGGCAGCGGCGTGCCGCCGGGGCGCAGCGCGTCGAGCTGCAGCGCCAGGAAGCGACGGGCGTAGGGCGGTGCGGTCTCGGCGGTGCCCTCGCTGATGCGCGCCGTGGCCAGCAGGACCATGACGACGTCGGAGGCCGAGACGTCGGCGCGCAGCTGGCCGTCGACCTGCGCGCGGGCGACGAGGTCGGCCAGCAGGCCGCGCAGCCGCTGGGACAGGAGCCGCGGCGCGGCCTCGCCCGGGGCACGCGCCGACAGCACGTTGATGAACGCGCGGTTGGCGGCCTGCCACCTGGCGGCCTCGACCATCCAGCTGCGGAAGGCGAGCGCGCCGGGCTCCATCGCCAGCGCGCGCTCGGCGCCGTCGGCCAGCCGGTCGGCCTCCTCGCGCAGGATCCCGGCGAACAGCGCGTCCTTGGTCGGTACGCAGCGGTAGAGCGTGCCGATGCCCACGCCGGCGCGGGCGGCGACCTCCTCCATGCGGGCGGCGACGCCGTGCTCGGCCACCACCTCGCGTGCGGCCGTGAGGATCCGCTCCCGGTTGCGCTGGGCGTCCCGGCGTGGTGCGCGTCCCGTGGCGGGGGTCACAGGACGCAGCGTAGTCCTGCTGGGCGGGCGCAGCCGAGGCCGTCGCTGGGTAGGCACCACCTACCCATGCCCGATCGCCCGACCTTCCATCGCGTTCTCGTCGCCGTCGACGGCTCGCTGCACTCCGACCTCGCGCTCTCGATCGCCATCGCCCTGGCCGAGCGCGACCACGCCCGGCTCACGGTCCTGACCGTGATCCCGCACATCGGCGAGGGCAGCGCCGCGCTGGCCTACGGCGCCGCCGTCGACCCCGTCGCGCTCCAGGAGGATGCCGACCGCGGCGCCGAGCGGACGATGCGCGCCGCGATCGACGCGGTCCCCGACACCCAGCCGGTCGACGCGGTGACGCGCCGCGGCAGCTCGGGATCGGAGATCGTCGCCCAGATCAAGGAGGGCGACCACGACGTGGTGATCCTCGGCGCCCGCGGCCTGGGCCGGATCGGCTCGCTGTTCGGCAGCGTCAGCCAGTACGTCCTGCACCACGCGGGGATCGCGGCGTTCGTCGCGCATGCGCCGGAGGACTGAGGCGACGGTCACAGCACCACCTCCTCGGTGAGGGCGAGCGCCTCGCGCAGCCGCGCGTCGTGGGTGGCGACGACGAGCGCGCCCGGCCAGCCGGCGAGCGCCTGCTCGAGGACCTCCAGCGACGCGATGTCAAGGTGGTTGGTCGGCTCGTCGAGCAGCAGGCACGCGGCGCCCTGATGGCCGACGACGGCCAGCTCGGCGCGCGTGCGCTCGCCCGGCGAGAGCGTCGCGGCGCTGCGCTGCGCCTGGTCGGCGGTGAGGCCGACGGCGGCCAGCGCGGTCCGCGCGGCCGACGCGTCCTGGCCGGTGAGCGCGCGCACCGCCTCGCTCAGCGGGACGTCGGCGGCCAGCGCGGCGCGGGTCTGGCCGAGGCGGGCGATGGTCGCTCCGGGTGCCGCGCGCCGCGTGCCGGCGGCCAGCGGCAGCGTCCCGGCCAGCGCCTCCAACACGGTGGACTTGCCCGAGCCGTTGGCGCCGAGCAAGGCCATGCGGTCGCCATGGGCGACCGTGAGGTCGAGCGGGCCGAGCGACCACGTGCCGCGCCGCAGGACCGCGCCGTTCAGCGCCACGATCACCGCCCCGCGCCGGGCCGCCGCGGCCAGCTCCAGGGTCAGCGGCCGGTCCTCCCACGGCCGGTCGGGGACCGCGATGCGCTCGATGCGCGCCTCGACCCGCCCGGCCCGTTGTTGCATGCCTTGGGCGCGGGAGCGGACCCACTCCTCCTGGTGCTTGTCGTTGTCGTGCGTCCGTCGGCCGGCCTTGGCGATCGACGCCTGCGCCCGGGCGCGCGTCGCGGTCACGGCGTCCTGGAGCGCGCGGCGCCGGTCGCGCGCCTGCTCGTGCTCGGCGATCGCGCGGGCGCGGGCGTTGTCGCGCTCGCGCTCGTAGGCCGCCCAGCCGCCGGCGTAGGCGGTGGCCGTGCCGGTGCGGGGATCGAGCTCGAGCAGCTCGTGCGCGCTCGTGCCCAGCAGCGCCCGGTCGTGCGAGACGAGCACGACGCCGCCGGCGCGCGCCTCCAGCAGCGCGGCGAGGCGGGCGAGCCCGTCGTCGTCGAGGTGGTTGGTCGGCTCGTCGAGCAGGACGACGTCGAAGCGCGCGGCCCGCAGCGCCGCCAGCCCGGCGCGCGCCGCCTGCCCGCCGGAGAGCTGCTGCAGCGGGCGGTCCAGCAGCGCGCCGGGGAGCCCCAGCTCGCTCGCCGCGGCCTCCACGCGGGCGGGCGCATCGGCGCCGCCGAGGGCGAGCCAGTGCTCCAGTGCGCCGGCGTGCGGCTCGACGGCGGCGAGGTCGCCCGCGGTCAGCCGCTCTGCGAGGGAGTCGAGCGCGCGGGCGGCGCCGGCCACGCCGATGCGCTCCATGATCGTCTCGCGCGCGGTCGCGGCGCCGCCGCCGGGCGCCTCGTCGGCGAGCTGCGGCAGGTAGCCGACCGTGCCGTGGCGTATGACCGTGCCGCCGTCGAGCGGCTCGATCCCTGCCAGCGCGCGCAACAGCGTGGACTTGCCCGACCCGTTGGGGCCGATGAGCGCGAGACGGGTGCCGGCGTCGACGCGGACGTCGACGCCCTGCAGCACGGTGCGGGCGCCGTGATGGCGCGTGATGTTGCGGGCGTCGAGAAGGGTCGACGGCATGCGGTGCTCCTTCCGGGAGCGACGAGAGGACGGATCGGAAGGACAGCCGCGGCACGGCGACGCGTGAGCGTCGGCGGGCGCTGAGGTCGTGGCGGCTGTCTAGCGATCGTCGCGC